>NZ_CP029830.1:275000-417500 GCF_003233655.1 Azospirillum ramasamyi | reverse complement strand
AGCGGAGCGTTCCGTAAGCCTGCGAAGGGTGTCCGTGAGGCCGCCTGGAGGTATCGGAAGTGAGAATGCTGACATGAGTAGCGACAAAGAGTGTGAGAAACACTCTCGCCGAAAGTCCAAGGGTTCCTGCGCAAGGTTAATCCACGCAGGGTGAGCCGGCCCCTAAGGCGAGGCCGAAAGGCGTAGTCGATGGGAACCAGGTTAATAGTCCTGGGCCTGGCGGAGGTGACGGATGGGAAAGCGTGTATGTCCTTATCGGATTGGACATGCTGTGGACCCGTTCCAGGAAACAGCCCCGCCGTATAGACCGTACCCCAAACCGACACAGGTGGACTGGTAGAGTATACCCAGGCGCTTGAGAGAATGGTGTTGAAGGAACTCGGCAAATTGCCCTCGTAACTTCGGAAGAAGAGGGCCCCGTTGTGGCGCAAGCCATGGCGGGGGGCACAGACCAGGGGGTAGCGACTGTTTACTAAAAACACAGGGCTCTGCGAAGCCACACAAGGCGACGTATAGGGTCTGACGCCTGCCCGGTGCCGGAAGGTTAAGAGGAGAGGTGCAAGCCTTGAATTGAAGCCCCGGTAAACGGCGGCCGTAACTATAACGGTCCTAAGGTAGCGAAATTCCTTGTCGGGTAAGTTCCGACCTGCACGAATGGCGTAACGACTTCCCCGCTGTCTCCAACACCAACTCAGCGAAATTGAACTCTCCGTGAAGATGCGGAGTTCCCGCGGTCAGACGGAAAGACCCCGTGCACCTTTACTACAGCTTTGCAGTGGTGCTAGGGACTTCATGTGTAGGATAGGTGGGAGGCTTGGAAGCCCGGGCGCCAGCCCGGGTGGAGCCAACCTTGAAATACCACCCTTGAAGTCTCTGGCATCTAACCGTGGCCCGTGATCCGGGTCCGGGACCCTGCATGGCGGGTAGTTTGACTGGGGCGGTCGCCTCCCAAAGTGTAACGGAGGCGCGCGATGGTGGGCTCAGAGCGGTCGGAAATCGCTCGTCGAGTGCAATGGCATAAGCCCGCCTGACTGCAAGACTGACAAGTCGAGCAGAGACGAAAGTCGGCCATAGTGATCCGGTGGCTCCACGTGGACGGGCCATCGCTCAACGGATAAAAGGTACGCCGGGGATAACAGGCTGATGACTCCCAAGAGTCCATATCGACGGAGTCGTTTGGCACCTCGATGTCGGCTCATCACATCCTGGGGCTGGAGCAGGTCCCAAGGGTTCGGCTGTTCGCCGATTAAAGTGGTACGTGAGCTGGGTTTAGAACGTCGTGAGACAGTTCGGTCCCTATCTGCCGTGGGTGTCGGAGTTTTGCGAGGATCTGTCCCTAGTACGAGAGGACCGGGATGGACATACCTCTGGTGCACCGGTTGTCACGCCAGTGGCATGGCCGGGTAGCTAAGTATGGACGGGATAACCGCTGAAAGCATCTAAGCGGGAAACCCACCTCTAAACCAGAGCTCCCTTGAGAGCCGTGACAGACCATCACGTCGATAGGAGGCATGTGGACGGGCGGCAACGCCTGAAGCTAAGCCTTACTAATCGCTCGATCGGCTTGATCTCGACCCCACACAAACCGCGCCATGCGCAGCAGCAAGCCTGCTTGACGCACGCACCGCAGTTCGATACATCCTCGCCCTCACTTGCACTGAACCCGCGATATGCTTTGGGAAAAGCGTCGGTCTTGAGCCTTGGTGACCTGGTGGTCATGGCGAGGTGTCAAACACCCGATCCCATCCCGAACTCGGCCGTGAAAAGCCTCCGCGCCAATGGTACTGCGTCTTAAGACGTGGGAGAGTAGGTCGCCGCCAGGTCACTCAGGCTCAAGAGACGCCATAACCAAAGCAAATCCGCAGGCATCGGCACGACATCCATCACCCCATATCGAGACATCCGCGGGGTGGAGCAGCCCGGTAGCTCGTCAGGCTCATAACCTGAAGGCCGCAGGTTCAAATCCTGCCCCCGCAACCACCGCCATCGAACAGCCCGCCTCTTCTGAGGCGGGCTGTTCGCTTTCAAGGACTTGGAGCAGTTCCACCGCCCGCGTGAGGCTCCCTTCCATCTCGGCCTTCAGCCCGTTGCCTTCAGGCGTCGGCGTCAGCGTCACCTTGGTAACGATGCGGCGGACCACCTCCGTCATGCGGGCGCCACCGCCCAGCATCACCAAGTTGTCCACGACCAGGCGGTACGCCTCGGCCAGAGTCGCCGCGTCGGGCACCTCGGGCATCGGCGCCGTTGCCTCGGCCATGGCCGCTTTCACCGCCTCCGCCTCCGCCTCCAGCGCAGCCAGCTTCGCCGCCAGGGCAGTCGAACGCATCCCCGTGGCGATCGCGTCTACGATGTTCGACACTTGGCCCTCCAGCGACGCCAACTTGCGCCGCAGGGCGGCCGTCTCTTTGCCCGCTTCCGCCCCGACGCGGGCGACCAACTCGCGAATGTTGGCAACGCCCTTCGCCAGCACGTCGGGTTGGAGGAGCCAATGCCGCAGGGCGTCCACCACGCGCCCTTCGATGTCTCCAAGCCTGACCTTCAGGCCGTTGCCGCAGGTGCCCTTGGAGCGGTGGCGATTGCACCCGTAGTAGTCCTTGCCGACGAGGATGAAGGGGCTTCCGCACTCGCCGCAGACCAGCAGGCCCGACAGCATGTGCTTCGGCCGATTCGCCCGTGCCAGGGCATGTCCCTTGCTGTCGCTTTCGGCCTTGGACATGTCCTTGGTGACGGCGGCTTGCCGGGCCTTCACTGTGTCCCACAGATCGTCGGTGACGATCCGGAGATGGGGGACGTCGGTCCGTTCCCATTCCTCCGGCGGCTTCGGCCGCGCCACCCGTTTGCCCGTCGCCGGGTCTTTCACATAGCTGCACCTGTCCCACACCAGCCGACCAACATAGAGTTCGTTGTTGAGGATGCCCGTCCCCCGCTTGGTCTGGCCGCGTATAGTGGTGTCGCCCCACTCCCGCTGGCCCTTGGTGCGAGTGTGCCGCGGCGGGGCGATACCATCCGCATTCAGGCCCTTGGCGATGTCCCGGGGCGACCGTCCCGCCGCCGCCTCCTCGAAGATGCGACGCACCACCACCGCCTCGGCTGCGTTGACAGTGCGGGCACCGGGTTCGCCGTCATCCGTGGTGGCGACGTCGTAGCCGTAGGTCACGCCGCCCGCCGAAAGGCCCGCCAGCGTCTTGCCGCGGAGGCCGCGGCGGGTTTTAGAGTTTCGAGCGTTTAATCTGACGCATATCCTGCATGTTTGAGGTAGTTCCAGCATTCGTCTGGTGTGTAGAGGTCGCAGATAGAGCCGACAGCCCTCCACAACTCCTCGATGGTACGGGCGCCGATGCGGCGGAGATGAGCTTTGAGCTTGGCGAACGCCATTTCGATAGGGTTGAGGTCGGGACTGTAGGGCGGCAGGAAGAGGAACCAAGCGCCACGTTCCTTGAGGATGGCCTTGGCCTTTTCACTCTTATGGCTGGATAGGTTGTCGAGGATGACGACATCGCCCGGCCGCAGGGTCGGGGCGAGTTGTGTCTCGACATAGGTCTCGAAGAGCGTCCGGTTCATCGCGCCCTTGATGATCCACGGGGCGGTCAGCCCGTCGCAGCGCAGGGCAGCGATGAAGGTCTGGGTGTCCCAATGGCCAAACGGCGCCGTGGCCTTGAACCGCTGGCCGCGCTTGGCCCGTCCGCGCAGTCGGGTCATCTTCGTGGTGGTTGCGGTCTCGTCGAGAAACACCAGCCGATCCGGCTCCTCGCGCATCCGGGGCTGACGGTGGCTGCGCCAACTCCGGCGGTCCTCAGCAACGTCAGCGCGACCGGCCTCGCTCGCCAGCACCGTTTTTTTTGACAGTGAAGCCGCGGGCGAGCAGGAAGCGCGACAGCGAGGCGGGGTGGACCGTGACCCCGCGCTCGGCCTTCAGCTTGGCCGCCAGTTCGGGCATGGTGATGTCGCCTTGCTTCTCCACCCAGCCGATCAGAAGTTCGGCATGCGGGGCCAGCTTGCCACCGCCCGGTGGGCGCCCCTGCCGGGCCGGGTCCAGCGAGCCCGTTGCCGCCATGCGCTGAGCAAGCCGCACGCCCGTGCTCGCGCTCACATCGAACCGGCGCGCCGCCGCCCGACGCGAACCGCCTTTCTCGACCTCTCCGTAAATCCGAACCCGAAGGTCCGACGAATAGCTGCGCCCCATGATCCACCTCCAACAACGGTGAATCACGTCAACGGCCCAAGCGCAACTGTCGATTCAGATTTCAGGCGCGATGCTCTAGAGTGCGTAACAAAACCGGCCAGGAACGGTTGGTAGGGGCATGGCAGCCCCTCTTGTTTCCGACGCCTTGTGGGCGATCATCGAACCGCTGATCCCGCCGGAGCCGCCCAAGCCAAAAGGCGGACGGCCCCGGTTGGACGATCGTGCGGCGCTGACCGGCATCCTATTCGTGCTGCGCACGGGTATTCCTTGGGAGCTTCTGCCGGTGGAGATGGGCTGCGGCTCGGGGATGACCTGCTGGCGGCGTCTGCACGAGTGGCATCGGGCTGGCGTGTGGGAACGGCTGCATCGTGTGCTGCTCGACCGGCTCGGCTATGCCAACGCCATCAACTGGGATCGTGCAGCGGTGGACAGCGCCAGCGTCCCGGCAAAAAGGGGGGTGAGGAGACCGGCCCGAACCCGACGGATCGCGGCAAGCCGGGCTCCAAGCGCCACATCCTCGTCGATGCTAACGGCATCCCGCTCGCCCTGAGGATCTCGCCAGCCAACCGGCACGACAGCAAGCTGCTGGAGGCTCTGGTCGATGCCGTGCCGGCGATCCGCCAGTGTGCGGGCCGGCCCCGGCGCCGCCCGGCCAAGCTGCACGCCGACAAGGGCTACGACTTTGCACACTGCCGGCAGGCGCTGCGCCAACGAGCGATCATTCCGCGGATCGCCCGGCGTGGCGTCGAGAGCAGCGAGCGTCTTGGCCGACACCGATGGGTGGTCGAGCGTACGCTCGCTTGGTTTGCCCGCTTCCGCCGCATCGCCGTCCGCTACGAACGGCGCGCCGACATCTTCACTGCCTTTCACCATATCGCGGCCAGCCTCATCTGCTGGCGCTTCGTCCAGAGATGGTTCTGTTAGGCGCTCTTATGCCGCAAGTCGTCAAGGTAGCTTTGGGCGATGGCGCCCAGCACGCCGGCCAGCAATGGTGATATCTCGCCGCGGTCTACGGTGTGTAGCCCGATCCGCAGGAACGTGAGGCGGTCGTGGAAGCCGGTCACATCTGCCAGCCGCCGGCTGAGGCGATCGAGGGACTCCGTGACCACCATGTCGAACAGGCCCGCCTCGGCGTCCTCGCGCAGGCGCCTGAACTCGGGGCGGTTGTCAGACGCGCCAGACATGGCGGCGTCCGCGTAGGTCCCGACCATCGTCCACCCCTTGGCTTCGCAAAGGCGGCGGCAGGATTCGAGCTGATCCGTAACCGACTCCGGTCGCTGTTCGTCCGACGAGTACCTTACGTACACGGCCGCCCGGATCGGCTTCATGGCGGACGGCTTCGGTGGCATGAACGGTCCCTCCAAGTCGTGCTGTCAACAGAGTAGCATAGGCCGAACCGACCGGGAGCTCCGGTCAACATTTTTTGTTTTTGGAACAATGCCTTGGGATCGTGCCCCTGAGCGTGGTGTAGGAGCTGGGTCTCTCATCAGGTTCTCCGGCTGGTCTGGCCGGGATTGTCAGGCGGCCACGGCGGGCAGGCTGACGATGGGATCATCGCCGAGCGGGGCGATGGTTTCCAGATGCTATGGGACAGCGTGATGTTGCGGCACGCTGAGGCATTTGGAACCGATGGAGACGCTCCCATGCAGCAGCCCGAGATCGGCCGCTCGACGGCCACCTTCGTTCCCGAAGAAACCCTGGTTGCGGTCATTGAGATGAGCCTGTCCACGTGGCTTGTTGCCGGGCTTGTCCCTGGCGTCGACCGCCGTCCCTTGAAGAAGCTCAGCCCCGACGAGAACGACCTTCTGCTCCTCCTGGATGGTTGGCGCTGCGAGGCGATAGCCGCCGGCCGAACGATCACACGTGTCGTGGTTGCGTACGAGTCCGGGCGGGATGGGTTCTGGCTGGCACGCTGGCTGCGAACCCGAGGCATAGAAGCCCAGGTCATCCACGCCAGCAGCGTAGCGGTATCGCGTGACCGTCGCCGCGCCAAGACCGACCGGCTCGATACAACGCTGCTCATGCGCGTCCTGCTGGGCTGGTTGCGTGGCGAAGCTGGGCATTGCTCTATGGTGGCCGTGCCAGGGATCGATGAAGAAGACGCCAAGCGCCCGACGCGCGAGCGTGAGAACCTGGTGGCCGAGCGCACCCGGATCGTGAACCGGATGAAGGCGACCTTCGCCCGTCTCGGCATTCGCAACGTCAATCCGGCACTGCGCAAGACGGCCGAACGACTGGACAAGCTACGGACCCCTGAGGGTGGGATGATCCCCGCAAACACGCTGGCAGAACTTCGCCGCGATACAGCCCGGCTTCGGATGGTTGAGGAACAGATCGCCGAGATTGAGCGCGAGCGTATGGACCGCATTGCCCAGGCCGCTCCGCAGCGCAGCCGCGCCGACGGTATGCTCCGCATGCTGTCGCGCGTGGTCGGTGTCGGCGTGGAGACGGCCGACCTGTTGGTGCAAGAGATCCTGCTGCGCGATCTGCGGGATCGCCGGGCGGTTGCCCGCTATGCCGGATTGACCGGGTCTCCTGATGAGAGCGGTGCGCGCCGCCGCGAGCGCGGATTATCGCGCGCCGGTAATGCGCGGGTCCGAAAAGCCATGGTCCAACTCGCGTGGCGCTTCCTTGTCTTTCAGAAGGAGAGCGCGTTGGTGAAATGGTATCGGGAACGCACGGCCGATGGCCGGGGGCGAACCCGCATGGCGTTGATCGTCGCACTCGCCCGTAAGCTGTTGATCGCATTGTGGCGGATGGTGAAGACCGGCGAAGTGCCCCAGGGCGCTCTCGTCCGACCTGATCCTGCGGCGGCGTAGCTCTCGACGGGACGGCGGGTTGGCAGTAGCCACTTGGCTGTTCTGGCGGGTCCGAGGTGGCGGCAGCCCGGTACATGACGTGGTCTTCGTACCGCTTTCCAGATAGGGACCGCCGCACCGGAGCTTGGCTGACGATGCGGATGCCTGCATCATGGTACGGGCGTTTCGCCCACCGAATACAAGGTCGCAGCGCACCTCGTGCGCTCTGCAAGCCGGTTCCTCCTCCGACCGCCTCGCCCAGCCTGACCATCGAGCACAGCAGCGTGCTCAGAACGGTCAAGGACGCTGCGCGCCGCTGCGCGGTGCCCTGCGGGCCTCCTTGACCGTCCCTGCGCGCGCTGCTGACGGGGTGTCAGGTCGGGACGAAGGAATGGTCCATCCCAGCCGAACAAAGGAATGGAGTTCTTGATGCAAAGTGCTTGACGACGAATTTCCCATACAAGCGTCATGTATCGCGCCCGCTGAACGGCCCATTCATCGTTTTGCTCCAGCAATATCGCACCGATGAGCCTCATAATCGCTTCCTCGTTGGGAAATATACCCACGACCTCGGTGCGTCGCTTGATCTCTCCGTTGAGACGTTCAATCGGGTTTGTTGAGTGGAGCTTGGCCCGATGCTCCTTGGGAAAGGTCATGTAGGCCAGGACGTCTTCCTCCGCCTCGTCCATCAGGGCGGCAAGCTTCGGCAGCTTTGGACGGACTTGATCGGCTACTTGCCGCCACTGCGTGCGTGCAGATGCCGCATCGTCCTGCGCGAAGGCTGTGGCGATGAAGGCGGCGACGACGCGGCGCCCGCTCTTGCCGGCATGGGCAAGCGCCGTCCTGGAAAAATGCACCCGGCACCTTTGCCACGTCGCCTGGAAGACGCGGGTGACCGCCGCCTTGATGCCGCCATGGGCATCGGAGATCACCAGCTTGACGCCGTTCAGCCCCCGGCGTTTCAGCTTGCGCAGGAACTCGATCCAGAAGGTCTCGGCCTCGGACGGGCCGATGTCCATCCCCAGGACCTCGCGGCGGCCGTCGGTGTTGACCGCCACCGCGATGGTGACGGCGACCGAAACGATGCGCCCGTTCTGGCGCACCTTCACGTAGGTGGCGTCGAGCCACAGGTAGGGCCAATCGCCCTCGATAGGGCGGCCGAGAAAGGTCTTCACCCGGTCATCGATCTCGGCGCACAACCGGCTGACCTGGCTCTTGGAGATGCCGGACATTCCCATGGCCTGGACCAGATCGTCCACCGAGCGCGTCGAGATACCCTGGATGTAGGCCTCCTGGATCACCGCCGTCAGCGCCTTCTCGGCCATCCGCCGCGGCTCCAGAAAGCCGGGGAAGTAGGAGCCCTTGCGCAGTTTGGGAATGCGCAGCTCGACGGTACCGGCGCGGGTCTCCCAGTCGCGATCCCGGTAGCCATTGCGCTGAACGAGCCGCTCGGCCGAGCGTTCGCCGTGGACGGCGCCGGTCAGGCCCTGCACCTCCAACTCCATCAGCCGTTCAGCGGCAAAGCCGATCATCTCACGCAGAACATCGGCATCCGCGCCCTTCTCAAGCATCGCGCGAAGCGCCATCATCTCGTCGGTCATCGTGGTCACCCTTCGGTCGGGTTGAGGTGTGGTGACCAGACTCTATCGAAGAACCGCGATGACCGCCCCGCTGTGCATAACCGGCCCGCCTACGCCAGCCATCGGAGGGCGCTGCGGCGGGCCGGTTCCCCACAGCCGCTCCTACACCACCTCGCGGGACACGACCCTCATCCTGGCGCTTCGTCCAAAGATGGTTCTGTTAGGCGCTCTTATCCAACTGTCCAGGAAAACGGGGACCAGTTCATATCTTCCGGATGCTCACATTCCCGCGGCGGGCGTTGGGGCTCGCCGCGGGAGTGCACCGGTCAGCCGGCCAGTCGGGCTTTGATCCCCTCGGCCGTGCGCAGGGTGAGTGCGGCGATGGTCAGGGTCGGGTTGGCGGTGGCGACGGTCGGGAAGGTGCTGCTGCCCAGGATGTACAGGTTGTCGTGGTCCCAGCTGCGCAGATCGGCGTTCACCACCGACCGGGCGGGGTCGTCGCCCATCCGGCAGGTTCCCACCACATGCCCGGCGCCATAGTACTGGTAGCGCTCGCCGTTGTAGGTGAAGGTGGTCGGGCCGCCGGCCGGTTCCTCGTCGGTCTTCTGCTCCGCCCCCATCGCCGCGAACAGCGCGTCGGCAGTGCGCCGCGCCGCCTCGAAGCCGGCCTTGGTGTAGTCGGAGAGCGAGTAGGAGATCTGCGGCCGCGGCAGCCCAAGATGGTCGGTCTCGGTGGCCGACAGGGTGACGCGGTTGTCCGCCTCCGGCGTCTGTTCCACCAGGAATGCCATGCGGAACTGGCGGGTATAGAGGCCGTTCAGGCTGTCCACCAGCGCCGTCCCGGCCAGTCCCTGGTCGAGCACCGACGACATCAGGCTGACGGTCGGGTCGCCGAAGGGGAAGTTCCAGCCCTCGTTGCCGATCTCGATGCGGAAGGCGGCGCGGTCCTTGCGGAAGGCGCCGTCGCGCAGCGATTCTATGCCGGAGGTCGAGAGCGGCCCGCGGTAGGGATAGACCGGCTTCGACGCCAGGCCCCAGGTCAGATACAGCGGGTGATCCATCAGGTTACGGCCGACCTCGCCGCTGGAATTGGCCACCCCGTTCGGCGTCCGCCCGCCGTTGGTGGACATCAGCAACAGCTTCGGCGTCTCGATGGCATGCGCCGCCAGGACGTAAATCCGCCCAACCGCGGTGCCGGAGGCCACCACGCCGCCCTTGGCGTCGTCGTACTGCAGCCAGGCGATGCCGCTGACGGCACCATCGGCGCCGACCTGCACCTCCGTCGCCACCGTGCGGTACTGGATGGTGACGTTGCCGGTCTGCAAGGCGGCATGCAGGGTGATGCTGGGATCGTATTTCGCCTGGATCGGGCAGATCGGGATGCAGTTGGTGTTGCCGCCGCAGGCCCGGCGGTCCTGGTAGGGGCGGGAATTGCGGCCTGCCGGCGTGACCGTGACCTTGACCGGGTTGCCGTCCACCTCCAGCCCGTCCACGCCCGCAGCCACATACTGGTCGACCAGCGTGTCGGGCAGCGCCGGCATCGGGTACTCGTAACCCGGCGGGAAGGTGATGCCGAGATAGGCCTGGTCGGCGGCGTCGGCCGACACGCCGATTTCGTGCTCGGCGTCGCCGTACCATGTTTCCAGGTCGGCGTAGGAGATCGGCCAGTCGGGCTTGGCCGGGTCGATGTAATGCGTCTGGAAATCGCTGGGCAGCAAGCGCAGGCAGGTGCCCAGCCAGTGCCGCGCGGTACCGCCGTTGATGCGCTCGTAGGTGCTGCCGAAGGCAAGCGGGCCGCTCTGGATCAGGTAGGCCTGCTTCGGGTCCTGCCAGTTGTCCGCCGACAGAGTCAGCACCGTCGGGCGCGGCGCGTTCAGCGTGCCGGGATCGTTCAGCAGGAACCGGGCAGGGTCGGCGAACAGGTCGGGCGTGTAGGGCGATTCCGGCACCTTAGCGGGCGACAGGTAGAATCGCTGCATGTACTCGTTGATGTTCGGCGGCAGGTCGGCGCCGGCTTCGAGGATCAGGACCTTGCGTCCGGCGAGGCCGAGCTGCTTGGCCATCAGGCCGCCGCTGATGCCGGACCCGACGATGACGGCGTCGTAGACCGGTGCGGAAGCCGGGGGCTCTGCGGTGGTGGTGCTCATGACCGTGATATCCCTGGGCTGGTTCAGGCGGCTGGTTCAGGCGGACGCGGTGCCGGTGAATTGCGCAAGCGCCGGCGGCTGGGTGTTCCAGTAGCCGAACGGGTAGTCGGCGGAACCCATGGCATGTGCCTGCGCCACCTTCCACATCAACCCCTGTGTGTAGGTGTCGGCCGACAGCACGCGCGGCGTCGGCGGCGGGTTGGTGCCGTATAGATCTGCGGTTGCGTACCAGGCACCGCTGTACCAGGCCAGGATGATCGAGCGCGCCATACGGGCGGTGGACGCCTCCTTGGGCTGCATCACCGCGGCGATGACGTCGCCGGGTTTCGCCGACTGCGCGGCCAGCGTGGCGTACTGCGCCAGCAGCGCCGCGAGGGCGTCGGCATCGTCGGCCTTGGCCGCGGCGTAGACCTGATCCTTGAGGTTGTAGGTGTCGAAGGAGGGGGCGATAACGCTCTGCGCGACGCCGGTCAGGATGACCGACAGCGCGACGAAGTTGTCCATGTCCGACACGGCGTCGGACGCGGGGGTGGTGGCGGTCATGAAGGTCGCTCCGGTGTCGATCAGGGGAGACGTGATCAGGGCGCGTGGGCGGCGGGGAAGATCTTCTTCGCGGCCAGCGACAGGATGTAGGTGAAGTCCGAAGGGCGACCCGCGGTGTCTACGGCATTGTTGTGGCAGCCGATGCAGGTGGAGCTGCTCTGCGGCACCGTGCCCTGGGTGTAGGTTTCCATGGTGGTGTTGGCCAGGAACAGCGGGAAGGAATAGCCGGTGGGGCTGGCCTGGTTGTCGGGCTGCGTCGGCCACTGGGTGCCGATCAGCTCGTAGTTGGCCCACACGGTGCCGGCCAGCGGCGCCTGCCATTTGGCGTTGATCGCCTTGTAGGCGTCGGCGAGCGCGATGACGCGGGTTACCTGCGTCTTGTAGCCGCCGGGGAAGGGCTGCACCGCCGGGTTCCATGGCCGCGGCGGCGGCTGGTTGGGCGGACAGTCCTTCGCCGTGCAGGCGGCGTTATAGTAGTTGTAGGGCCCCTTGGCTGTGCCGGCGTCGACCTGCGCCTGCTCGGGCGCATTGCGGGCGTGTTCGAAGGTGGACCAGACCCATTGCGGGAAGCGCTGCACCTTGTTGCCGACATGCAGGCCGACCAGTCCGACGGTCTCGGCGACGCAGCTGTCCTGTTCCGGCGTGGCGCCGGCGGTGTAGACCAGGGCCTTGAGCGTATGGAAGCGGGCAGGGTCGTCGGTCGGTCCCATCACCTTGTAGGCCAGCTTCAGCATCACCGCGCCGTCATAGCCCGGCGCGGTCGCCACCGGCGTGCCCGAGGTGACCGGCCCGGTCTGGAAACTGCCGGGGAAGGTCATGGTCGGTACAGTGCTGTTGGGCGGGGTGACGGTGGGCTTGTAGGCGGCCTGCCCCTCCTTGGTGGTCAGCCGGTTGCCGACGATGAAGTCGTACATCGGCTTGTTGACCAGGATCTGGAAGCGGGTGTAGCGGCCGTTCTGGTCGATCAGCGGACCGGAGTCGAAGGGCTGGGTGGAGGCGGTCAGCAGGTCCGGCGTCTTGCCGACCATCGACAGCAGCGTCCCGGCCGGCAGGCCCTTGCACGCCGCCGGCAGCGGCGGCGCGGATCCCCATGCCGGCGGGTTCGCCGTCATCAGCGCGAAGGCGTCCATCCAGCCCTGCCAGACCGCCGGAGCGTCGCCGCCCGGATCCTTGCCCTTGCCGATCGCGGTGCCGTCGGCCGGCCAGTTGAGCGCGACGAAGCTCTGCCAGGAGAAGGTGTCGAAGCTCTCCTGGATCAGCCCCGGCGTCATGGTGGCCGGCAGGGCCGGGTTCATCTTCTGCGAGGTCGGCGCGTCGCAGGGCATCAGCGGGCTGAGCGCCGCCGGATCGACGAAGGTATTTGCGTTGCAGGTGACGGGCTGGGAATACGGGTCGGGGGCCGCCTGTGCCAGGACGGTGCCGGCGGGCAGCAGGCCCAGGCCGATGGCGCAGAGAACATGTGTCGCGGAATATCGCATGGATGCCTTTCCTCGCTGCGTGCCGAACCTCTCGGCTGAACGGGCGGAATGGGCCTGCTGCAAGTGCGGTGTCGTGTGGTGACTGGAGGCAGCCCGGTTCTCCGCCTTTCTTGGAATTTTCAACGAGGATGTTCTTGATAAGAAAACGGGGTCAATGGAAAATAACACTTAATTTATACTTAACTTTGACTCGCATTGACCTGTAGTGGTGCGTTGAATACAATAGAATTCATATTCTTGTTGAGTGTTCTTGCGTTACAAAGCCCATGCGCCGCCCTGTCGGAGCCCTCCGTGGGCCGCGTTGGCGATGCGTACGAAGCCGAAGGGTCAGCCGAGCCACAACGCCTTGGCCGAGACGATCGACGGCCTCTGCAAGGTCGAGGTTATCCGGTGCCGAGATGCGGATGAGGGATGCCTTCCTATCCCCGATGGGCAGTTGTCCGGCAAAGACGGATGGTCCACCTCGTGCCTATGAACGCTGGCCCTGGGTCGTGACGTAGCCCGAACAGAGCACCGCTCCGGCCCATGGCATAGGGCTGGTCCCGCCGACACCTCCACCGGTCAGCGAAACCGAGGATCCCTTCGACACTGCGGATCCGAAGGGAGGCGGCATGAAAAAGCTCCTGATTGCGATCATCGTGATTGTCGGCATCGTCGCCGTCGCCGTGGCCGCTCTGCCCTTCATCCTGACCGGGAATTTCGCCGCCGAGAAGGTGGCTGCCGCGGTGAAGGAACGCACCGGGCGGGATCTCACGCTTCGGATCAGCTCCTTCTCCCTGTTCCCCGACATCAAGGCCAGGGTGGAATCGGCATCGCTCTCGGATGTGCCGGGCAGCGGACGTCCGGCAATGCTCGAACTCGGGCCGACCGAGATCGAGATGGGCTTGTGGCCGTTGCTGCTGGACCGCACCGTGCAGGTGGACCGTCTGACGGTCGACGGCCTGCGGGCCAACCTCCTGGTCGATGCCGCCGGGCGTCCCAACTGGGAGTTCACCCCGGAGGGTGGCCAGGCGGCAGGTGACGCGCCACAACCGGCATCGGAGGCGGCATCGCAGGAGCCGCTCAACCTTCCCGACATTCAACTCGGCGATGTCCGCCTCGGCGGCGTGCAGGCCACCTACAAGGACGAGGGCACCGGCCAAACCGTGCAGGTCGCCGATGGGGCGCTGGTGGTGAGCATGCCCAACCTGGACACGCCTGCCGAACTCGATGGAAACGCGAAGGTCAACGACCGGGCGCTCGTGCTGAAGGCCAGGGTGGAATCGCCGCGTGCGCTGGCCGAACAGCGGCCGACGACCGTACAGGGGCAGCTCTCGTCCGACCTTATCAATGCCAATCTGGAAGCCGGTCCGGAAGCGGACGGGCGTACCGGCGGGCCGTTGTCCGTGTCGGTCCCGGATCTGCGCGCCATGATGGCCTGGCTGGGCATGCCGAATGCCGGGAGCCTGCCCCTGCGCAGCGTAAACCTGACCGGCAAGGCCACTCTCGGGAACGGCAACGCCCAGCTTGACGGGTTCCAGCTGGCGCTCGACGACATCAAGGCGAACGGCAGCGCTTCGGCCGACTGGTCCGGCCAGATACCGGCCGCAACCTTGCGCGTCGCCGTCGCTCCCGTGGACCTCAACCGGTTCATCCCGCCGGCGGCCTCGCAGCCCGCGTCCCCGTCCGCATCCGCGTCGTCATCCGCCGGATGGAGCGACGAGCCGATCGATGTCTCCGCCTTGCGGCGCATGAACCTGGACGCGGTGATCGAGAGCCAGGGCCTGCAGTTCCGGAACATCAAGCTCGGCCCGAGCCGGACGACGCTCCGCCTGCAGGACGGCATCCTGGCCGCGGATGCGCCGGAGGTTCCCGTCCTGGGCGGACGAACCAGCACCGCGCTGCGGATCGATGCGTCGCGGCAGCCGGCCGGCTATGCGCTGAAGGCGTCCTCGGAGGGCATCCGGGCGGAGCAGGTGCTGGCCACTTTCGCCGGCATGGACCGTCTTCTCGGCACCGTGTCGCTCAATACCGATCTCGCCGCCGCCGGGGCCAGCCAGAAGGCTCTCGTCTCCGGTCTGAACGGAACGACCCGCATCGTCTTTCGGAATGGCGCGCTGCGGGGCATCAACATCGCCGCGATCCTGCGGGATCCGATAGCGGCCGCCACCGGACGGCAGCAGGGCGTCGCCCAGCAAACCGACTTCGCCGAGCTTGGCGCAACCTTCCGCCTCGACCGCGGTGTCGCCCGCACGGGAGATCTGCATATGCTGGCGCCGCTCTTCCGAATGGATGGCGAAGGAACGGTGTCGCTGCCGGATCGGCGGCTCGATTTTCGCCTCAATCCGAAGGCCACCACCACCCTGCAGGGCCAGGGCGGGCAGTTCGACCGCAGCGGCCTGACAATTCCGATCCTCGTCACGGGAACCTTCAGCGACCCTTCCATTCAGCCGGATTTCAGCGGGCTCGCGCTCTCCGCCATCAAGGACCCGGCGAAAGCGGCCGAGGCCGTGCGGCGACTGAAGGAAGGGGGATCTCCGGCGGATATCCTTGGCGGCCTGACGGGGGCGGGCGGCAAGGACGGCGGGTCTTCCGGCGCACCGCCGGCGGCTCCCAAGGCCGGACCTTTGGGCGATGTCCTGAAGGGGCCGCTGGAGCAGGGCGTCAAGGGATTGTTCGGCCGGTGAAAGGCGGTGCGGCACCGGATGGAGGAGAACGGGAGCGGCGGGCGGCGGGAGCCACCGGCGCCGGCGGGCTTTCCCCCAGGCCATTGGCCTATGGACGAAGACGCACCGAACCCCCATCGTCTCGAGCCGACACCTGTCCATCATCCGGAGCGATCATGGTGCCCGGCTGCGCCAAGCCAAGCTGTGCCGAACCAGGCCGTACCAAGCCAATTCGAACTCGACGTCCTGTGCTTGGGTCGAGCTTCGGCTTCCTTCTCGGCATTCTCGCCGCGCTCGGCACGCCGTCCATAGCCGCGGCGGAGGATGCCTTCGTCGATTCTGCCGGGCGCCGGGTTGACCTGCCGCCCCGTGTCGAGCGGGTGTTCCCGGCCGGTCCGCCCGCCTCGGTCGTCGTCTACATGCTGGCGCCCGAAAAGCTGCTGGGCTGGACCCGTGCCATCAGCCCTCCGGAGCGCCCCTTCCTGCCGGAGCGGTTCGCCGATCTGCCGGAGTTGGGGCGGCTGACCGGGCGCGGCAACACCGTCAATCTGGAAGCGGTCGTCGCCGCCCGGCCGGACGTCGTCCTCGACATCGGCAGCACGGCCCCGACCTTCGTGTCGCTCGCCGACCGCGTTCAGGAGCAGACCCGCGTGCCGACCGTGCTGGTCGACGGGCGCCTTGCGGAGTCCGCCGAGACCTTCCGGACCTTTGGCCGGCTGCTCGGCGTGCCGGACCATGGCGAGCGGCTGGCCCGCTACGCCGAGGAAACGCTGGCCGAGGTGCGGCGGCGCATGGAGAGCGTGCCGGCGGACCGACGGCTGAAGGTCTACATGGCGCGGGGGCCGCGCGGGTTGCAGACCGGCATCCGCGGCTCCATCAATGTCGAGGCGCTCGACGTCGCCGGGGTGCGCAACGTCGCCGCCGAGGCGCTCGGTGACGGCGGCATCGTCAACGTCTCCATGGAGCAGGTGCTGGCGTGGCAGCCCGACGCCATCGTCACCATCGACCGCGCCTTCTACGACGCCGTGTGGACCGACCCGCTGTGGCAGGGCGTCAAGGCGGTGCGCGAGCGGCGCGTCTACCTGTCGCCGGGGCTGCCCTTCACCTGGATCGACTCGCCGCCTTCCGCCAACCGGTTGCTTGGGCTGCGCTGGCTCGGCAAGGTGTTGTACCCTGACCTCTTCCCGGAGGATCTGCGCGAGGAGACGCGACGCTTCTATGCCCTCTTCTACCACCGAGAACCGGACGACCGGCAGATCGACGACCTCCTGGCCGGCTCGCGTCCGCCCGGCTGAGATGCCCTTTGCCGTGGTGCTGGGTGCCACCGTGGCCATGCTGCTGGCGACCGTGCTGGTCGCCTTCCATGTCGGCGCCTTCCCGGTGTCTCCGGGTGAGCTTGCGTCGCTCCTGTGGGCGAAGGCGACCGGTGCCGCCCCGGCGGTTCCGAGCGCGGTGGAGACGGTCATCTGGGACATCCGGGGGCCGCGCGTGCTCGCCGCCATGCTGATCGGCGCCGGGCTCGCCGCGTCGGGCGCCGCCTATCAGGGGCTGTTCCGCAACCCGCTGGTTTCGCCGGACATCCTCGGCGTCTCGTCGGGGGCGGCGCTGGGCGCGGTGCTCGGCATCTTCGCCTCGCTGCCGGTGGTCGCCATCCAGGGACTGGCCTTCGGCGGGGGACTTGTGGCGGTGGGGGCGGTCTATGGCCTCGCCTCCGCCGTGCGCGGGCGGGATCCGGTGCTGGTCCTGGTGCTGGGCGGCGTGGTGATCGGCGCCTTGCTGGGGTCGGGCGTCGCCCTGCTCAAGTATCTCGCCGACCCGTACAACCAGCTGCCGGCCATCACCTTCTGGCTGCTCGGCAGCCTGTCGGCGGTCAACCGCGCCGATCTGGCCACGCTGGTGCCGCCGGTGGCGGTGGCCCTGGTGCCGCTGGTGCTGCTGCGCTGGCGCCTGGACGTGATGACGCTGGGCGACGAGGAGGCGACCTCGCTCGGCGTCTCGGTGCGGGTGATCCGCGCCGTGGTCATCGCGGCGGCGACGCTGATGACCGCCGCTGCGGTGTCGGTGGCCGGCATCGTCGGCTGGGTCGGGCTTCTGGTGCCGCACCTCGCCCGGCTGATGGTCGGGCCGGCCTTCGTGCGCCTGCTGCCCACCGCCGTGGTGCTGGGGGCCGCCTATCTGCTGGCGGTGGACACGCTGGCGCGCGGGATCGGCCGGGTCGAGCTGCCGCTGGGGGTGCTGACGGCGGTGATCGGCACGCCGGTGTTCCTCTGGCTGCTGGCCTTCGGCCGCCGGGGCTGGTCGTGAGCGCGCGGCTTGCCGTCGAGGATCTGGCCTTCGGCTATGGCGAGCGGACGGTCGGCGCCGGTGTCGGCTTCGCCGTGGCGGCGGGGGAGGTGCTCTGCCTGCTCGGACCCAACGGCGGCGGCAAGACGACGCTGTTCAAGACGATCCTCGGCCTGCTCCCGCCGCGCGGCGGCCGCATCCGCGTCGATGGCGAGGATGTCGGCGGCTGGAATCCGCGCCGCCGCGCGCTGGCCTTCGGCTATGTGCCGCAGGCCGGCGCCGGTCAGTTCCCCTTCAGCGTGAGCGAGATGGTTCTGATGGGCCGCACCGCTCACCGCGGCCCCTTCGCCGCCCCGTCCGCCGCTGACCATGCCGCCGCCGGGGCGGCGCTGGAGCGTCTCGGCATCCCGCATCTGGCCGGGCGCGACTGGCTCCGCATCAGCGGCGGCGAGCGGCAGCTGGCCTTGATCGCGCGGGCGCTGGCCCAGGCGCCGCGCGTTCTGGTGCTCGACGAACCGACCGCCAGCCTCGATTTCGGCAATCAGCTGCGCGTGCTGGAGCAGGTGCGCCGGCTGGCCGACGAAGGCGGCCTGGCGGTCGTCTTCTCCACCCACCATCCCGAGCAGGCCTTCGCCGTCGCCGACCGCGTGGCCCTGCTGCACGACGGCCGGCTTGCCCGGTTCGGCCCGCCCGTGGAAGTCATCACCCCGGAGATGATGCGCGAGGTGTACGGCGCGGAGGTGGACGTCCTGCCGGTCGGCGATACGGGCATGCGCGTCTGCGTGCCCCGCGGGCTGCACCCGCGGGGCTGACGGCGACGGGGGCCGGTTCAGGGTGGCCGGCTCAGGGGGCTGGGGATTGGAACCCGTGACGGGAAAGGATCGACTGCGCGTCCGGGCCGAGCACGTAATCGACGAAGGCCTGTCCGCGCGCCGCATCGCCCCGCCCGACCGCCGCGATCCCGTATTCGGCGCCGACCGAGAGGGGCTCGGGCACCATGACGATCTTCAGTGCGGGGAATTCCCGGACGGCCAGCCGGGCGTTGGTGCAGTAGGTGAGGAACAGGTCGGCGCTGTCGCGCTGCATAAGCCAGGCGTAGGTGTTGCGCCCTTCCGGCGGCTGTTCGCTCTGCGGCCCGCCGGCCAGCTTCAGCGCCTTGGCGTCGAGAGCCGCCGCACTGCCGGGCCGCAGCGCTTCGGCCTTGCCGAACAGCTCCCAGGTATAATCGCCGGCCGGGTCGCTCTTCGGCGTCGAGGTGCCGAGCCGCACCGCCGGGTCCAGCATGCGGTCGAGAAGCGTGTCGGTGCCGACCGCAAGCTCCGGTTTGGCGAGCGCGCAGAGCGTGTTGCGCGCGAAAGCCCGCACCGGTCCGGTGACGCCGGCCTTCTGCAGCGCCTGCGGGTGCTCCATGTTGGCCGACGCGAACACGTCCGCCGCCTCGCCCTTCTCCAGCCGCTCCTTCAGGAGGCCGGAGGCGCCGAAGGTGCCGGCCATCGCTGTGCCTTGCGCCGCTTCGAACGCCTTGCCGATCTCCGTCATGACCGCCTTCAGGCTGCCGGCCGCGTAGACCTTCACCGGCTCCGCCTGCGCCGTGGCCGTCACTCCCAGCATCGCCATCGCTATTGCCGCTGCCGCCTGGGTCGAGCGGCGAAACCAACGGGTCATTCCTCAGTCCTTCCTATCGTTGTGATGATTCCATCATAGCGATGGGGGCGCTTTTGTCGCTGGGGTAGAGAGCGCAAATTTCTGGAATCGTCATGACCGGTCGATATGATCGAAAAGGCATATCCCTGTCCGCCGAGCGCTGAATCCGAGCATGCCGACCGATCCTCTCCCGCGCGACGAAGATGCCGTCCCATCCGCCGGCGCGAAGGAGGAGTCGGCCCCCGCGCCATCCGTGCTGATCGTTGATGACGAGGAGGGCATCCGCAACTTCCTGTCGCGCAGCCTGGAGCGGCGCGGCTGGCACGTCACCGCGACGGGCAGCGCCGAGGAGGCCGCCCTTCATCTGGAACGGCACTGCGTCGATCTGATCGTCCTCGACATTGCTCTGCCGGGGCGGTCGGGCCTCGACTGGCTGAAGGAGCTGCAGGGGGCGGGATTCGGTGGAGATGTGATTCTGATCACCGCCTTCGCCGACATCGACACCGCGATAGAGGCGCTGCGGGCCGGGGCGGCCGATCTGATCCTGAAGCCGTTTCGCGTGGAGCAGATCGTCAGCGCCATCGGCCGCTGCGTGGAGCGCACCCGCCTTCAACGCGAGAACTTCGTCCTGCGGCGGCAGTTGGCCAAGCGGCGGGGCGCCACCGACGAGATCGTCGGCCGGTCGGCGGCCATCGCCCGCCTGCGGGCGCTCATCGAACGGGTCGCCCCGTCGCCGTCCACCGTGCTGATCGAAGGGGAGTCCGGTGTCGGCAAGGAGTTGGTGGCGCGCGCCCTGCACACCCGTTCGCACCGCGCCGACCGGCCCTTCGTGGCACTGAACTGCGCCGCCGTGTCGGCCGATCTGGTGGAGGCGGAGCTGTTCGGCCATCTGCGCGGCGCCTTCACCGGGGCCAAGGAGGCGCGCAAGGGCCTGTTCTATTATGCCCATGGCGGCACGCTGTTTCTGGACGAGATCGGGGAGCTGCCGCTGGCGCTGCAATCGAAGCTGCTGCGCGTCCTGGAGGAGCGCCGCGTCCGTCCCGTGGGCGGGGAGCAGGAGCTTCCCGTGGACGTGCGCGTGGTGGCGGCAACCAACCGCGACCTGAAGGCGGAGGTTTCCGCCGGCCGCTTCCGGGCGGACCTGTTCTACCGGCTCGCCGTGATGACCCTGCGCGTGCCGCCGCTGCGCGAGCGGGGCGACGACGTGGTGGAACTGGCGCGGCGCTTCATGGGGGTGCTGTCTCTGCGTCTGGGCGTTCCCCCGCTGGACATCGACGCGTCGCTCGAGGCGGCGCTGGTCGCCTACTCCTGGCCGGGCAACGTGCGCGAGTTGCGCAACCTCGTGGAGCGGGCGCTTCTGTTCGGGGAGTTTCCGCTGGAGGATCTGGGGCTGTCGGTGTGCGCTGCCCAGGAGGGCGATGGCGGGGCGGGCGGGCAGACTCTGGCCGAAGTCGAGAAGCGCCACATCCTGGCTGTGCTGGCCGGCTGCGGCGGCAATCGCGCGAGGGCGGCCGCCCTGCTGGGCGTATCGCGCAAGACGCTCGACCGGAAATGGGCCGAATGGGGCGTCTGAGCCGCCTGCGCGCCGCGCTGGACGAGCGCCTGACACCCTTCACGGGATCGGTTCGCCACAAGCTGCTGGCGCTGGTCCTGGCGCCGCTGCTGCTGGGAATGCCGGCGCTGCTGCTGATCGTCTGGTACTGGGGCACCCAGGGCTACAACCAGCTGCTGATCAACAAGGTCAGCGCCGACCTGGGCACCGCGCGGCAGGTGTTCGACCGGGTGCAGGCCACGGTCGGCGACGGGCTGGCGGCGCTTGCCGCGTCGCACCGGCTGGCCCTGGCGCTGGACCGGCGGGAAGTGGACCGGCGGGAAGACGGCGGGCTGGAAGCGCTGCTGGAGGATACCGCGCGCCGGCAGGGGCTCGACTTCCTGCTGCTGCTCGATCCGCAGGGCCGGGTTCGGGCGGGCGCCCGGGCGGCGGATTCCGACCGTTCCGGCTGGGCGGTGGTGCGGTCGGCGCTGGAGGGCGCCGGCACCCATGGGCTGGACGTGCTGTCCCCGGAGCATCTTGCCGCCATCGATCCGTCCCTGCCGGCCCGTGTCCTCATTCCGCTGGTGCCGACCCGCAACGCCGCCTCCACCGGGCGAACCGTGGAGGATCGCGCGCTGACCATCCACGCCGCCGTGCCGCTCTTCGGGCTTGACGGGGATCTGCTCGGCGTCCTGGAGGCAGGCATGCTGCTCAACGGCAGCCAGGCCATCGTGGACCGCATCAACACCGTCGTCTATCAGGAGGCGTCGCTGCCGCTGGGCAGCCAGGGCACCGCCACGCTGTTCCTGAACGACACGCGCATCGCCACCAACGTCCGCCTGTTCGAGGGGGAGCGGGCGCTCGGCACGCGGGCGTCGGCGGCGGTGTACCGCCGGGTGATGGGCGAGGGCAGGGTGTGGCTGGGCTCCGCCTTCGTGGTGGACCACACCTATGTCTCCGGCTACGAGCCGCTGCTCGACACCGCGGGGCGGCGCATCGGAATGCTCTATGTCGGCTTCCTGGAAGCGCCGTTGCAGGACGCGCTCTACCGTGCCATGGCGGGGCTGGTCCTGGCGTTCCTGGTGGTCTCCGCGCTCGGAACCCTGGCCGACCTGCGCTTCGCCCAGGCCATTTTCCGGCCGCTGGAGCGGATGAACCGGGTCATCGCCGCCATCGAGGCGGGCGACGGGACGGCGCGCGCCGGGCCGAGCCGGAGCCGGGACGAACTCGGGCGGCTGTCGCGGGCCTTCGACCAGCTTTTGAACTCCCTGGCGGCCCGCCAACTGGATCTGCAACGGTCGGCCGAAGATCTCGACCGCAAGGTCGCCGAACGCACGGCCGAGCTGGAAAGCGCCAACGCCACGCTCCAGCAGGCCAGCCGCCAGCTGGTGATGAGCGAGAAGCTGGCCGCCATCGGCCAGTTGACCGCCGGGGTCGCCCACGAGATCAACAACCCCGTCGCCGTGATCCAAGGCAATCTGGATCTCCTCCGCGAAGTGCTGGGCGACGCCGCGGCGCCGGTGAAGGACGAAATCCGCCTGATCGACGAGCAGACCCGCCGCATCCAGACCATCATCGCCAAGCTGCTTCAATTCGCCCGGCCGGGCGATTATGCCGGGCAGGCGGAGCCGATCGACGTCAACGCGGTGGTCTTCGACTGCCTGCTGCTGACCCGCCACACCATGGGCCGCCGCCGCATCGCGGTGGAAACCAACCTCGCATCGAAGGTCCGGGTCGAGATCAGCCGGGGCGAATTGCAGCAGGTGCTGGTCAACCTGATGGTCAATGCCGTCCAGGCCATGCCGGACGGCGGCACGCTGACCATCGAGACCAGCGACACGCTGTTCCCGGAGGATGGACCGGGAGACGGCGGGGGAGATTGCAGGGAGGGCGTCACCCTGTCCGTCCATGACACCGGTCACGGGATCGCGCCCGACTGCCTCTGCCGTGTCTTCGATCCCTTCTTCACCACCAAGAAGTCGGAGGGGACGGGGCTGGGCCTGTCGATCAGCTTCGCCATCGTCCAGCGCCAGGGCGGCCACATCACCGTCGAAAGCCGGCCCGGCGTGCGGACCACCTTCACCGTAACGCTGCGCCGGAAAGCCGGGTTCGCCGAGCGGTCCGGCGAACCGGCATCTCCCTCCATCCTGTTCCGCGAGGGCTGATATCATCGAGCGTAAAGTCTGACGCATCGGACTTTACGCTCGCCCTCAGACGGCGGGCGCGGCCGTCCGGCCGCTTGCCTTCGCAGGCATGGGCCTGCGGGGCCGCAGTCGCGGCGCTTACCGCCGGTCAGTCCGCCTGCTCTCCCGCCTGGGCCAGGAAGGGATTGCCGCCGATCCGCCGGAAGCCCTCGTCGCCGACCAGAATATCGAGGGCGAAGGATGCGAGGTCGTCGGCCACCGGGTCCAGGCCGGGGGCCTTTTCCATCAGGAACAGTTTCAGGTAGCTGTTGCAGGTCTCGCAGGTCTCGGCGCGCGCCGGATCGCCGGACCCGCCGCCCGAAGCGTCCCCCGCCTCGATGAGCCGCAGCTCGATGCGGTTGCCCTCCCCGCAGGCCACGCAGGCGCTGCGGACATGGTGCCACGCCGTGTGGCAGAGGCCGCAATGCAGGTAGCGCAGCCCGCCGATCTCCGTCCCGGTGTGGATCGCGCCGGCGACCGGCGCGCCGCCGCAAACCGGGCAGTGGCCGGCCACCGCCGACGCGGCGACCGCACCGGCTTCCAAACCGGCGGCATGGCGGGTCCAGGCGATTTGCAGGGCGGCGACGATGAAGGGTGCGCCGCCGATGTCCTCCTGCCGCGCCTTTCCGGTCAGCAGGCGCGCGGCGGTGGCGTTCAGCGACTCCGTGTCGCCCCAAGGCAAATCCGCCAGCGCGCTCTCCGCCGTCGCCGGCAGCGTGCCGCGCAGCCGGTCCCGCAACCCCTCGAGGTCGGGAAGCCAGCGCGTCCCGGGCGCCGCCGGAGCCTCCACCGGGATCGACGCCAGCGCGTGCTGGGCATCGCTCAGCTGGGACATGAAGGCCAGCCAGGAGGACAGCCGGTGGCCGGCGGCGAGGCTGCGCAGACGCTCGGCGCGATGCCGGAACAGCAGGTCTGCGCGCGGCGGGCGCACGGGGGAGGGCGACCGGCCGGGCTCCAGGCCGGCGGCGGCCATGGCTTCGGCCATCGCCGCGCTGATGGTTGCGGAGGTGTCGGCGGCGGGAGCGTGGCGGTGCTGGGACATCGGAGGCCGTCATTCGTGAGGTTGCATACACCGCCTGCTGCAAAATCCGTACAAGTCGCCGGGAACGGCCTTTTGCGGGGCCGGCCGGCGATGGACCCAACCCCGGTCTGGACATTCTGTCCCTCCGCCCCGGACAGAATGTCCCTAAGCCTTATGTGGCATTGTCAGAAAACCACAGGATTTGAAGGCTTTTCCACGCTGGCACGGAACATGCCTTGGGGGCGGCCGGAACACCGCTCACCGGGGAGGAACCATGCAGGTCAGTCGGCGGCAATTCATGAAGGTAACGGCTGGGGGGATCGCCGCCTCCAGCGTTGCGGCGCTGGGGTTCCTGCCGGCCGCCGCGCTGGCGGAGGTGAGGCAGTTCAAGCTGGCCCGCGCCAAGGAGATCCGCAACACCTGTCCCTACTGCTCGGTCGGCTGCGGCCTGCTGATGTACAGCCTGGGCGACGGCGCCAAGAACGCGAAGGCGGAGATCGTCCACATCGAGGGCGATCCCGACCATCCGGTCAGCCGCGGCTCGCTCTGCCCCAAGGGCGCCGGCCTGCTGGACTTCGTCCACAGCCCCAACCGCCTCAAATACCCGGAGGTGCGCGAGGCCGGCAGCAGCGAATGGACGCGCATCTCGTGGCATGAGGCGGTGGAGCGCATCGCCCGCCACATGAAGGACGACCGCGACGCCAACATCGTCGTCAGGAACGAGCAGGGCGTGCCGGTGAACCGCTGGGTGTCGACGGCGATGCTGACCGCCTCGGCCTCGTCGAACGAGACGGGCATCCTGACGCAGAAGTTCATGCGCTCGCTCGGCATCGTCGGCACCGACGCGCAGGCCCGCGTCTGCCACGGCCCGACCGTGTCGGCGCTGGCCGCCACCTTCGGGCGCGGCGCCATGACCAACACCTGGGTGGACATCTCCAACGCCGACTTCATCCTGATCATGGGCGGCAACCCGGCGGAGGCGCACCCGGTCGGCTTCAAGTGGGCGATCGAGGCGAAGAAGAAGGGCGCCCGGATCGTCGTGGTCGATCCGCGCTTCAACCGGTCCGCCGCCGTGGCCGACGAATACGTCCCGATCCGCGCCGGCTCCGACATCGTGTTCCTGGGCGGCGTCATCAACTGGCTGATCGCCAACGACAAGATCCAGTGGGAGTATGTGAAGGCGTTCACCAACGCCTCCTACATCGTCGACGATGGCTTCGACTTCGAGGACGGCCTGTTCTCCGGCTTCGATCCGGCCAAGGGGCAGTACGACCGCAAGAGCTGGAACTACGCGTTCGACGAGGCCGGCAACGCCAGGACCGACCCGACGCTCCAGCATCCGCGCTGCGTGTGGAACCTGATGAAGGCCCATTACGCGCGCTACACGCCCGAGGTCGTCGCCGACCTGACCGGCAGCCCGAAGGACGGCTTTCTGACGGTCTGCCGCTATCTGGGCGAAACCTCGGCGCGCGACAAGGTCGGCACGATCCTCTACGCGCTGGGCTGGACGCAGCACACGGTCGGCGCCCAGAACATCCGCACCATGGCGATGATCCAGCTGCTGCTGGGCAACATCGGCATGCCCGGCGGCGGCGTCAACGCGCTGCGCGGACATTCCAACATCCAGGGCCTGTCCGACCTCGGCCTGCTGTCCACCAGCCTGCCCGGCTATCTGACGCTGCCGAACGAAAAGGCGCACCCGACCTTCGCCGACTACGTCGCCAGGACGACGCCGAAGGCGCAGCAGCCCGGCCAGCTGAACTTCTGGAGCAACACGCCGAAGTTCTTCGTCAGCCTGATGAAGTGGTTCTGGGGCGATGCCGCCACCAGGGAGAACGACTGGGGCTATGACTGGATCCCCAAGTGGGACAAGATGTACGACGTGCTCCAGGTCATGGACCTGATGCACAACGGCAAGGTCAACGGCCTGATCGTCCAGGGCTTCAACCCGCTGACCTCCTTCCCCGACGCGCGCAAGACCGCCGCCTGCTTCTCCAAGCTGAAATACATGGTGGTGATCGACCCGATCGCCACCGAGACGGCATCCTTCTGGCGCAACCACCGCGAGATCAACGACGTCGACACCGCGAGCATCAAGACCGAGGTGTTCCGCCTGCCGTCGACCTGCTTCGCCGAGGAGGACGGCGCCATCGTCAATTCGGCGCGCTGGCTGCAATGGCACTACAAGGGCGCCAACCCGCCGGGCGAGGCCAAGACCGACCAGGAGATCATCGCCGAGCTGTTCGTCGCGCTGCGCGACCTCTACCGGCGGGAAGGCGGCAAGGCGCCGGAGCCGGTCCTGAACCTGTCCTGGCCTTACAGGAACCCGCTCGAGCCGACGCCGGAGGAGCTGGCGAAGGAGCTGAACGGCCGGGCGCTGGCAGACATCCCCGATCCGAAGGATCCGACGAAGTTCCTGGCACGCAAGGGCGAGCAGCTTCCGGGCTTCGCGCTGCTGCAGGACGACGGCTCCACCCTGTCGGCCTGCTGGATCTTCGCCGGCTGCTGGACCCAGGCGGGCAACCAGATGGCGCGGCGCGACAACTCCGACTCCGGTCTCGGCAACACGCCGGGCTGGGCCTGGGCGTGGCCGGCCAACCGCCGCATCATCTACAACCGCGCCTCCTGCGACCCGGCGGGCAAGCCGTGGGATCCGAAGCGCACGCTGATCGCCTGGAACGGCGAGCGGTGGGCGGGCGCCGACGTGCCCGACTTCAAGATCGACGCGGCGCCGGGCAGCGGCATGAATCCCTTCATCATGAACCCGGAGGGCGTCGGCCGGCTGTTCGCCACCGACAAGCTGGTGGACGGCCCGTTCCCCGAGCATTACGAGCCGATGGAAAGCCCGCTGGGCACCAACCCGCTGCACCCGAAGGTGGTCACCAGCCCGGCGGTGCGCATCTTCGCCGCCGACAAGGCGCGGCTCGGCACCCACGACCAGTTCCCCTATGTCGGTACGACCTACCGTCTGACCGAGCATTTCCAGTTCTGGACCAAGAGCGTGGCGCTGAACGCCATCGCCCAGCCCGAGCAGTTCGTGGAGATCGGCGAGACGCTGGCCGGCGAGAAGGGCATCCGGACCGGCGACACGGTCAAGGTCAGCTCCAAGCGCGGCTTCATCAAGGCGAAGGCGGTCGTCACCAAGCGCGTCAAGGCGCTGACGGTGAGCGGCAAGACCGTCCACCAGATCGGCATTCCCCTGCATTGGGGATGGGAGACGGTGGCGCGCAAGGGCTACCTGTCCAACACGCTGCCGCCGGCCGTGGGCGACTGCAACACACAGACGCCCGAATACAAGGCGTTCCTCGTGAACGTCGAAAAGATCGTGGGAGCGTGACGCCATGACCATGCCATCCCTGGACATCCAGCGCCGCTCGGCCAGCCCGACGGCGGCGCCCGAGGCCCGGAACCCGGCCGAGATCGCCCAGCTCATCGACGTATCGGTCTGCATCGGCTGCAAGGCCTGTCAGGTCGCCTGTTCCGAATGGAACGAGCTGCGCGCCGAGGTCGGCACCTGCGTCGGCGTCTACGACAACCCGACCGACCTGTCGTCGCAGGCCTGGACCGTCATGCGCTTCGCCGAGGTGGAGGAGAACGGCAAGCTGGAGTGGCTGATCCGCAAGGACGGCTGCATGCACTGCGCCGAGCCCGGCTGCCTCAAGGCCTGCCCGTCGCCCGGCGCCATCGTCCAGCACAAGAACGGCATCGTCGACTACAACCAGGAGCATTGCATCGGCTGCGGCTACTGCGTCTCCGGCTGTCCGTTCAACGTGCCGCGCCTCAGCCCGACGGACGGCAAGGCATACAAGTGCAACATGTGCTCGGACCGCGTGGCGGTCGGGCTGGAGCCGGCCTGCGTCAAGACCTGCCCGACCGGCGCGATCCAGTTCGGTTCCAAGGAGGACATGAAGGAGGTCGCCGCCACCCGCATCGCCGATCTCCAGAGCCGCGGCTACACGAACGCCGGCCTCTACGACCCGCCGGGGGTGGGAGGCACGCACACGATGTACGTGCTGCACCACGCCGACAAGCCCGAGCAGTATTCCGGCCTGCCCAACGACCCGTCGATCAGCACGGCGGTGAGCCTGTGGAAGGGCGCCCTGAAGCCGTTCGCGACGGTCGGCATCGCCGCCGCCGGCCTGTTCGGCTTCTTCCATTACATCACCGTCGGACCCAACCGGGCCGATGACGAGTCCCACGAGGACGCCCGCGAGGAGGACCGGTCATGAAGGAAAAGTTGATTCGGCGCTACAGCGCCGCCGAGCGGATCAACCACTGGATCGTCGCGGTCTGCTTCGTGCTGCTGGCGATTTCCGGGCTGGCCTTCTTCTACCCGGCCTTCTTCTGGCTGACCGGCGTGTTCGGCACGCCGGAACTGGCGCGCATCACCCACCCCTTCGTCGGCGTGGTCATGTTCGTCGCCTTCGCCCGCCAGTTCTTCCGCTACTGGCACCACAACCTGCTGAACCGCGAGGACGTCAAATGGATGGTCGCGGTGAAGGAGGTGATGAAGGGCAACGAGGTCGGCGACATCGGCCGTTACAACGGCGGCCAGAAGGCCATGTTCTGGGTGATGGTGCTGTGCATGGCGGCGCTGCTGGGCTCGGGCGTGATCGCATGGCGGCCCTACTTCGCGGCCTCCTTCCCGATCCCGGTGATCCGCATCGCCCTGCTGGTCCACGCGACCAGCGCCGTGGTGCTGATCTCCTCGATCATCGTCCACGTCTATGCGGCGCTGTGGGTCCAGGGCACGATCCGCGCCATGGTCGAGGGGGTTGTCACCCATGCCTGGGCGAAGAAGCACCATCCGCGCTGGTACCGCGAGACGACCGGCAAGAAAGCCTGAGCCCAAGACCGATTGTCCCATAGCGGCCGCGCCGGTCCCGACCCGCCGGGCCGGCGCGGCCAAGGAGACCGACATGCCGCTCGACATGCTGTCCAGCCGTTCGGACGGGCCTGCCTTTCCGACCGTCCACCGCACCGCCGTCCTGCGCCTGGAGCAGGGGAGGGCGGAAGCCTGCGTCGACCATGTGATCGAGGAGGTTCCGGTGGCGCTGGTCTACAACCGCATCTCCCATGCGGTGATGCTGGCCTCGCCCGAGACTCTGGACGATCTGGGGCTGGGCTTCAGCCTGTCGGAAGGCATCCTGGCCGGCCCCGACGAGCTGTTCGACATCGCCGTGAAGGAGGGCTGCGACGGGCTGGAGGTCCATATGGAGATTCCGCTGGAACGCTTCACGGCCCTGAAGGACCGCCGCCGCAGCATGACCGCCCGCACCGGCTGCGGCCTGTGCGGGGTGGAGAAGCTGGAGGCGGTGGCGCGGGTCAAGGGCAGGGTGACGCGCGGCGCGCCGGTGCCGGCCGCCGTGGTGGCCCGCGCGCTCGCCGATTTCGCCGAACACCAGCACCTGCATCGCCTGACGGGCGCCGTTCACGGCGTCGCCTGGGTCGATCGGGCGGGCATCATCAAGGCGATCCGCGAAGACGTGGGCCGGCACAACGCGCTCGACAAGCTGATCGGCTGGATGGCCCGCAGCGGAGCGGACCCCACCGATGGATTCGTCCTGACCTCCAGCCGGGCCAGCTTCGAAATGGTCCAGAAGGCGGCGGTCGCCGGGATCGGCTGTCTCGTGGCGATCTCCGCCCCGACCGCTCTTGCGGTCCGGTTGGCCGAAGGCTGCGGCCTGACCTTGGCGGGCTTCGCGCGCGACCAGCGTGTTGTGGTCTACAGCCATCCCGGCCATTTCGTCGTGTGACGGATAGCGAGCGGATCGATATCGCCCACTGCGGTTGCCGGTTCGGACCGTGACAGGCGGCAACCTCAAGTCTCGCCGCGTGCCGTCCGTTTCGGTCGGGCAGGGGGAAAGATTTGAACCGGGCATCGACGCCGCCGGTTACGAACAGCGCAGCACCGGCGCTGGAATTGGCCTTCAGCCGTCCGGCGTTCCCGCTCTCCCAAACGGGCATCGCCTTTAATTGCGCATCAATATAGGATTGATTCGCTCCCATTTCGGGGGTGCTGATTCACTATAATTTACATGTATCCATCCGGTATAGCGCGGCCTTTCAGGCTCGTCTTTCTCTTGAAGGGTTTTTCATATGATCTACTCTCCCAGATGCGATTAACCATGACGTCTTCAGATGCTCTGCTGCAGCTTTGAAGACTAATCTCGGAACGAGCTGTGGAGAATCCCCATGATGAAGGCAACGATGAAAGCCGCTGTCGTGCATGAATTCGGCAAGCCGCTTCAAATCGAGGAAGTGCCGGTTCCCTCTCCCGGTCCGGGTGAAGTCCTCGTGCAGGTCAAGGCCTGCGGCGTATGCCACACCGACCTGCACGCGGCGACCGGCGACTGGCCGGTCAAGCCGTCCTTGCCCTTCATTCCCGGCCATGAGGCGGCGGGCGTCGTAGTCGCGCTGGGCGAAGGCGTTACCGAGCGGAAGATCGGCGATGCGGTCGGCGTCGCCTGGCTGCACGATGCCTGTTTGCGTTGCGAATATTGCGAAACCGGCTGGGAGACCTTGTGCGAAAAACAGCACAACACCGGCTACAGCTGCAATGGTGGCTTCGCCGAGTATGTCATCGCTTCGGCTCCCTTCGCCGCCCTGCTTCCCGACGACGTCGATTTCGCCGCCATCGCCCCGATCCTCTGTGCCGGCGTCACCACCTACAAGGGTTTGAAGGAGACCGACACGCGGCCGGGGGAATGGGTCGCCATCTCCGGCATCGGCGGCCTCGGCAACGTGGCGATCCAATATGCGAAGGCCATGGGGCTCAACGTCGTCGCCATCGACATCGCGCCGGACAAACTCGATCTGGCGCGCCGGTCGGGCGCGGATGTCGCGGTCGATGCCCGTTCGGCCGATGCCGTCGCCCAAGTGATCGAGGCGACGAAGGGAGGCGCCAACGGCATCCTTGTCACCGCGGTATCTCCCCCCGCCTTCAGCCAAGCGCTGCAGATGGTCCGCCGCAAAGGCACGGTCAGCCTCGTCGGCCTGCCGCCCGGCGAGTTCGCCACGCCGATCTTCGATGTCGTGCTGAAGCGCATCACGGTGCGGGGTTCGATCGTGGGCACACGCCGCGACCTTGACGAGGCGATCGCCTTCGCCACGTCCGGCAAGGTCCGCAGCCAGATCGCCAAGGCGAGGCTGGAAGACATCAACGACATCTTCGACCGGCTCGAACACGGGAAAGTCGAAGGCCGTATGGTGCTGGACTTCGCATAGCAGCCGTGCCAACCCACCGTCCAGAGCAGCATCTCACATTCGACGTGACGGTCCTTGAAGCCGGGCGCGGCCTTGCTTCCTTCTGGCTTCCTCAAGCCTCCGGCCATTTCGTGGATCGTTTGCCATCGGTGCCGACGTTACGGCGCTTCTTCTCCGCCAATGGGTCACCTCGCCCGTGAATGTGCGATTATCGCGCCAATAGCAATAAAATCGCCCTTGACAACCATCTCCCTTACGGCTCACTTTGTGCGAAATCATGCAGCAGCGTGCGTTTATCGTACGCATTCGCGTCAATGGGATCGTACGCATTCGCGTCAATGGGATCGTACGCATTCGCGTCAATGGGGAGGAGCTTGGGAATGGCCTTGGTTATGCCTCTGCGGGAGGCGGTTTCAGAATTCGTGCGCGACGGCGACACCGTGGCGCTGGAGGGGTTCACCCATCTCATTCCGCACGCGGCGGGACACGAGATCATCCGGCAGGGCCGGAAGAATCTCACCCTGGTCCGCATGACGCCGGATCTGATCTACGACCAGCTCATCGGCATGGGCTGCGCCGGAAAGCTGATCTTCTCCTGGGGCGGCAATCCGGGGGTGGGGTCGCTGCACCGCTTCCGCGACGCCATCGAGCGGGGCTGGCCGCAGCCGCTGGCCTATGAGGAGCACAGCCACGCCGCCCTGGCCAACGCCTATGTGGCCGGCGCCTCCAACCTGCCCTTCGCGCTGCTGCGCGGCTACACCGGGTCGGACCTGCCGAAGGTCAACCCGAACATCCGCTTCATCGAATGCCCCTTCACCGGCGAGAAGCTGGCGGCGATCCCGTCGATCCGGCCGGATGTCACGGTGATCCACGCCCAGAAGGCGGACCGGCGCGGCAACGTGCTGCTGTGGGGCATCGTCGGCGTGCAGAAGGAAGCGGTGCTGGCTGCCAAGCGCGCCATCGTCACGGTCGAGGAGATCGTCGACGAGCTGGACGCCCCGCCCAACGGCTGCGTGCTGCCGCGCTGGACGCTGTCGGCGGTGTGCCATGTGCCGGGCGGCGCCTACCCGTCCTATGCGCAGGGCTATTCGGAGCGCGACAACCGGTTCTACCAGCGCTGGGACGCCGTGGCGCGCTCGCGCGAGGATTTCACCGCCTGGATGGACCGCCACGTCCGCAACACCGCGGATTTCGAGGAATTCAAGCGCGTGCTGGCCGAGACGGCGCGCCAGGAGGCAGCGTGATGGCCACGACCGACATGACGACTGACGTGAACGAATTTACGGCGACCGAACTGATGACGGTGGCGGCGAGCCGCCTGCTGAAGGACGGTTCGGTCTGCTTCGTCGGCATCGGCCTGCCCTCCACGGCGGCCAACCTCGCGCGGCTGACCCACGCGCCCGAGGTGGTGCTGATCTATGAATCCGGCCCCATCGGCGCCAAGCCTACGGTGCTGCCGCTGTCCATCGGCGACGGCGAGCTGGCGCTGACCGCCGACACCGTGGTCAGCACGCCGGAGATCTTCCGCTACTGGCTGCAGGGCGGACGCATCGACGTAGGGTTCCTGGGGGCGGCGCAGGTGGACCGCTTCGCCAACATCAACACCACGGTGATCGGCGACTACGCCAACCCCAAGGTGCGCCTGCCCGGCGCCGGCGGCGCGCCGGAGATCGCGTCGCAGGCCAAGGAGGTGTTCATCGTCCTGAAGCAGAGCCCGAAGGCCTTCGTGGACCGGCTGCCCTTCGTGACCTCCGCCGGCTTCCTGGACGGCGGCGATGCGCGGCAGCGCGCCGGCATTCCCGGCGGCGGCCCGACCGCGGTCATCACCGACCTCGGCATCATGACGCCGGACCCGGTGACGAAGGAACTGACGCTGACCAGCATCCATCCGGGCGTGACGGTGGAGCAGGTGAAGGCGGCCACCGGCTGGGATCTCAAGATCGCCGCCGATCTGGCGACCACCGCGGCCCCGCAGCCGAACGAACTGGCCGCGCTGCGCGACCTGCTGGCCCGTACGGCCAAAGCGCACGGCCAGACGGCCGGCGGGGAGGGTTGATCCGATGACCGACGCTTATCTCTGCGATGCGATCCGCACGCCCGTCGGCCGCTATGCCGGCGCCCTGTCCGCCATGCGCGCCGACGACCTCGGCGCCGTGCCGCTGGCCGCGCTGATGGCGCGCCACGGGTCGGTGGACTGGGCCGCGGTGGACGACGTGATCTTCGGCTGCGCCAACCAGGCCGGCGAGGACAACCGCAACGTCGCCCGCATGGCGTCGCTGCTGGCCGGCCTGCCCGACACGGTGCCGGGCGCCACGATCAACCGCCTGTGCGGTTCCGGCCTGGACGCCATCGCCGTGGCGGCGCGCGCCGTCAAGGCGGGCGAGGCCGGGCTGATGATCGCCGGCGGCGTCGAGAGCATGAGCCGCGCCCCCTTCGTCATGGGCAAGGCGGAGACGGCGTTCTCCCGCGCGGCCGAGATGCACGACACCACCATTGGCTGGCGCTTCGTCAACCCGAAGATGAAGGCGGCCTACGGCGTCGATACCATGCCGGAGACGGCGGAGAACGTCGCGCAGGACTTCGGCGTCAACCGCGCCGACCAGGACGCCTTCGCCCTGCGCAGCCAGCAGCGCGCGGCCCGCGCCATCCGGGACGGCATCTTCGCCGCCGAGATCGTGCCGGTCACCGTCAAGGGGCGCAAGGGTGACACGGTGGTGGACACCGACGAGCACCCGCGCGAGACGACGCTGGAGGCGCTGGCCAAGCTGAAGCCCATCGTCCGCCCGGACGGCACGGTGACCGCCGGCAACGCGTCCGGCGTCAACGACGGCGCCTGCGCGGTGCTGATCGCGTCGGAAGCCGAGGCCAGGCGCCATGGCCTGACCCCGCGCGCCCGCATCGTCGGGGCGGCCACGGCCGGCGTGCCGCCGCGCATCATGGGCATCGGCCCTGCTCCCGCCACGATAAAGCTTCTGGAGCGGGTCGGCCTGCCGCTCGGCAAGGTGGACGTGGTGGAGCTGAACGAGGCGTTCGCGGCGCAGGGGCTGGCGGTCATGCGCCAGCTGGGTCTCCCGGACGACGCGGAGCATGTGAATCCCAACGGCGGGGCCATCGCGCTCGGCCACCCGCTGGGCATGAGCGGCGCCCGTCTGGTCACCACGGCGCTGAACCAGCTGGAGCGGACCGGCGGCCGGTATGCGCTGTGCACCATGTGCATCGGCGTCGGCCAGGGCATCGCCCTGCTGATCGAACGGGTCTGAGGGGGGAGCGCAAATGCCTTTCATCGCGGCCGGGGACATCACCGTCCACTACGACCTCACGGGGCCGGAAGGCGCGCCGGTGGTGCTGTTCGCCAACTCCATCGGCACCAGCTTCCATATCTGGGACGCCCAGGCGGCCCGGCTGGCGGAGCGCTTCCGGGTGCTGCGCTACGACATGCGCGGGCATGGGCTGACCGGCGTCACCCCGGCGCCCTACAGCATGGACCGGCTGGCCGACGACGCGCTGGCGCTGCTCGACGCGCTGGGGATCGAACGCGCGCATGTCTGCGGCCTGTCCATCGGCGGCATGATGGCGCAGCGCCTTGCCGCCAAGGCTCCGCAGCGCGTCGGCTCCCTGGTGCTGTGCGACACCGCCAGCCTCATCGGTCCGCCCTCGGTCTGGGAGGACCGCATCGCCGCCATCCGCGCCGGCGGCCTGTCCAGCATCGCCCAGGGCGTCATGGCGCGCTGGTTCACCGAGCGCTTCCGCGCCGACCGGCCGGAGCAGGTCAGCGGCTTCGTCAACATGCTGAGCCGCACCACCGACGAGGGCTATATCGGCTGCGCCTCGGCGATCCGCGACGCCGACCTGCGGGACGACGCCGCGCGCATCTCCAACCCGACGCTGGTGCTGGTCGGCGACCAGGATCTCGCCACCCCGCCGGCCCTCGTGCGGGAACTGGCGGAGGCGATCCCCGGCGCGCGCTTCGCCGTCATCGCGGACGCGGCGCATATCCCGTGCGTGGAGCAGCCGGAAGCGCTGACCGCGCTGCTCCTGGATTTCCTGGACGGGAACGACCACCGGGAGTGACGGCTTCCAAGCCTGGCGCAGGCCGCCGGGGAGGGCCCGAGGGAGGGGCAGGAGAGAAGCGGGGCCGTGCAGGCCCCGCAGCCCTTCGCGAAATCACTGCGCGAAGCAGAAAAAGCAATCGTCATCCATTTGGCTAACGTATACGTTGCCCCGTATGCGAAGCTGTCGGCTTTGGGCGCCCCATGTCGTGCCCGGAGCCGGGGAGGCCGAGCCTCCTGTCCGTCGACACGGCAGAGCGTGGGGGGAAACAATGCCGAATACCATCGTCCGCGCGGCGGATCTGCGCGATCAGGTCTATCATGTCCTGAAGGGACGCATCATCGACGGACATTATCCGCAGAGCGCGAAGTTCTTCGAGATCAGCCTCGCGCAGGAGCTGGGCGTGTCCCGCACCCCGGTTCGCGAGGCGCTGGCCATGCTGGTGCGCGACGGGCTTCTGGTGCAGATGGCGCGCGGCTTCTGCTTTCCGCAATTCACGGTCGCCCAGCTCAACGAGATCGTCGAGATCCGCACGCTGCTGGAGCCCTACGCCATTCACACGCTGGTCAGCCGGAACAGCGCGGAGGACATGGCGCGTCTCGGTCGCGAACTGCGTGCCATGCTGGAGGCGGCCGGCCCGACCAAGGCCTATCCCGACGCCCATCGCCGGGCGCGGGAGCATCTCTTCTCCCATGTGACCAACCGCCAGCTGTTCGAGGCGATCGAACGCTACAACGACTCCATACACTACATCCGGCAGAGCACGCTGGGGTCCGAGCGGGTGCGCCGCATCTCCTACGAGGGCATGCTGCGTCTGTCCGACGCCATCGCCGAAGGCGACGCCGATCTGGCCCGCGATCTGATGGTGCAGCAGCTCATCAACACCCGCGAGGCGTTCCTCGAACATCTGGAGACGCGGGAGGACGGAACCGTCCGCAACAAATCCGTCCGAAACAAGGGCGCCTGACGGAATCCAGCTATCATACCGGCGGGTCAATGAATCGACCTGCCGTATTGCGTTCAAACGCCACGCAGGCTTTACCGCGCCCATTGGCGCGCGCCGCCGCCGTCGCGGCGGCCGGCGAACGCTTGAAAGGTCATCTCAAGCCTTCGCCGGTATCAGGCGCCTTCGCGTCAGTCGATCGCCGAGGGATGGCGGGCGAGCGGCGTCACGGTGACATCCATGAACGGGAACAGCGGCAGGCTGGACAGCAGGCCGTGCAACTCGTCGTGGTTGTCCACGTCGAAGACGCTGATGTTCGCGTATTGACCGGCGACACGCCACAGATGGCGCCATTTCCCGCTGCGCTGCAGGTCCTGGGCGACCGCCTTCTCCTCGGCCTTCAGGCGCTCGAAACGCTCGGGATCCATGCCCTGGGGGACGTTGACGGTCATGTGCACGCAGTAGAGCATGCTCGGTCTCCTTATGTGGCGGGGTGGGTGGTGTTGGTTTTCAGGAAGTGGCGGACCGTGGCGCGGAACTCGCGCAGCACGTCGCCGCCGCTGTCGCGCCGGTAGCTCAGGGACAGTTCGGTGGTCGGCGCCGGCGGCCGCAGCGGCCGGTAGGCGACGCCATGGCGGTGCGAGCGCTCCATGGAGGCGGGCAGGAGCGACACCCCCACCCCGACGGCGATCAGCCCCAGGGCGGTCTGGATGTCCATGACCTCCTGCGTCACCTGGGGGGAGAAGCCGTGCTCGCGGCAGATCGCCAGCACCGTGTCGGCGAAGCTCGGCCGTGGGTGACGTGGATAGAGCACGAAGGGACGGCCGGCGAGCGCTTCCAGCGTCAGGCTGGCTTCCGCCGCCAGCGGATCGTCGTCGGGCAAGGCGACGATCAGCGGCTCACGCTGGATGCATTCGTTGACGATTTCCGGGTCGTCGATGCCCGGCCGCGCGAAGGCGGCCTGGATCCGGCGCTCGACCAGCGCGTGGCGCAGTTCGCTGGTGTTCATCGCGTACAGCAGAAGATCCACGCGCGGATGCCCGGCGCGATAGAATTTCAGGATCTCCGGCAGGATGGAGTAGGTCGCCGATCCGACGAAGCCGATCTCCAGCACGCCGACGCTGCCCTCCGCCGCCCGCCGTGTCACCCGCGCCGCCTCCTCGAAGCGGAGCAGGATGTCCCGCGCGCGGGGCAGCAGGGCCTCCCCCGCCGCCGTCAGCTTGATCTGGTTGCGCGTGCGGTCGAAGAGGACGCAGCCCAAGGCGCCTTCGAGGTGAGCGATCTGCCGGCTGAGCGCCGCCTGCGCGACGTTCAGCCGTTCCGCGGCGCGGCCGAAATGCAGTTCCTCCGCCACCGCCGTGAAGTAGCGCAGGCGGCGGACGTCCATGCCGTGCACGCTGCCGGGGCCCAGGCCCTCCTGATCGCTCATGCCTCCGATCCTCCCGGGCCTCAGGCTTCGCGCGCGTAGTGCCGCACCTTTTCCTCGTCGAGCACGACGCCGAGGCCGGGGCCGGACGGCAGCAGGACCTCGAAATTGTCGTAGGCGATGGGGGCCGTCACAAGATCGTCGCGCAGGATCTGCGGGCCGAAATGTTCGCAATGCCAATCCAGATTGCGCAGCGTCGCGAAGACCTGGAGATGGGCTGCAGCGCCGACCGAGCTTTCCAGCAGGCAGCCGCCGTAGAGGCCGATCCCAGCCGCTTCGGCAACCGCGGCGACGCGCTTGGTCCCGAGCAGGCCGCCGTGCTTGACCAGCTTCAGGGACACCACGTCGGCGGCCCCGGCGGCGCCCACCGCCAGCGCGTCGTGCTCGGAGAAGATCGCCTCGTCGGCCATCAGCGGAACCTGGGCTCGGCCGCGCAGTCGCGCCATCCCCGCCACGTTCCATGCCGGCAGGGGCTGTTCCACCAGCGTGACGCCGACGGCGTGCAGCCGTTCCAGGCAACGCACCGCGGTGGTCTCGTCCCAGGCCTGGTTGGCATCGACGATGAGCGTGGCGCGGCCGTCGAGCGCCGCGGCGAGGCGCTCCATGCGGCGCATGTCGGCGTCCGGCTCCTGCGCGCCGATCTTCACCTTGAAGGCGTTGTGCTTGCGCTGGGCGAGCTTCTGCTCGGCCTCGTCGATCTCCTGCCCGACGTCGCCGGAGGCGAGCGTCCAGAACACCCGCATGCGGTCCCGCACCGCGCCGCCCAGCAGCGTGCTGGCCGGTACGCCCAGCGTCTTGCCCACCGCGTCGAACAGCGCGCTTTCCACGGCGGACTTCGCCGCGGTGTTGCGCTTGGCGGCGCGGTCCATCAGGGCGGCGACATGCTCGAAGCGGTCGGCGCGCTCGCCCAGGACGGCGGGGGCCAGATAACGGTCGACGGTGGCCTTGATGCTCTCGACGCTTTCCTCGCTCCAGCGCGGTCCGCCCAGGGTCGCGGCCTCGCCGATGCCCTCGACGCCGTTGCTCGTCCGCACGCGGACCAGCACGTAGTTCTGCTGCGTCGTCGACAGCGAGGACAGCTTGTGCTGGCGCACGGTCGGGATGTCGATGATCTGGCTGCGGATCTCGACGATGTCGAGCCCGTTCGCCGAGGAGGCGCCGGCCTGGTGTGTGTTCATCGTCTCAAGCATGGTTTCGTGACTGGGGAAGGGTGGGGCGCGGGAGGGACGCTTCCCTCCCGCACCCGCTCACCGTCAGGCGACGGCGCGCAGGTCCGCCGCGTCGGAAGCGAGCTGGATGTTGTACTCGACGAGGAAATCGGCGTCCGAACCGGCGGGGGCCGGCACGAAATCGACCTTCAGCGAGTCCTTCACCGCGAACACCGCGTCGTCGGCGCAGTAGCGGTCCTCGCGGTCGAAGATCTGCGTGACCAGCTTGCGGCAGCCCGGCGCATGCACGATGAAGTGGATGTGCGCCGGACGGTACGGATGGCGCCCCATCAGCTGCAGCAGGTCGCCGGCCGGGCCGTCGAAGGGGATCGGGTAGCTGACCGGACGCACGCAGCGGAAGGCGTAGCGCCCCTGGGCGTCGGTCTGGAAGCGGCCACGCAGGTTCATGTCCGGCTGGTCCGGATCCTGCTGCTCGTACAGGCCGTTCGGCGAGGTTTCCCAGACGTCCACGACGGCGCCGGCCAGCGGACGCCCGTCGGGACCGGTGACGACGCCCTGGACCAGGGCCATCGGACCGGTCTCGCCGCCCTGCACGATGCTCGCGCCGTTGGGAAGGATCGGCGCGCCCTCGCGGTAGAACGGCCCGAGCACGGCGGATTCGGTGGCGCCGTCCTCGGCCTGATGGTCCAGCGTGTCGACCAGGCTCTCCAGCCCGATGATGTCGCTCAGCAGGATCATCTCGTTGCGCTTGTCGTCCGACATCTTGCCGGCGCGGATCAGCAGGTCCAGACCGGCCAGCCACTCCTCGGTGGTCAGGTTGACCTCGCGGGCGAAGTCGTGGATGTGCCGGATCAGCGACCCCATGACCAGCCGCGCACGCGGGTCCATATCGGGCGACATGGCGGCGATGACGCTTTCGGTGAAGGCGTTGGTGGCTGCGTTGCTCATGGTGGAGCGCTCCTCTCCCGGAATGTTGTGGAACTGCCGAAGTTGGTCGAGCCAACCGTTTGCCGGATCATCATCGGCCCGGATCACCTTTGGCCATTGCCGTTTGGCGACGAGGTGATGCCGTTTCGGCATCAAGGCCGCGGCGACGATGCCGCCGGTGGCGGGGCACGTCCCCAATTGCTTTGTGGACATAACGTCGTTGACTCGCACAAAACGTATACTGCATACGTTTTGCAGGAGGCAAGCGCAGCGAGAGCACAAAAGATGACCCTCCATGAAGACAACAAAACCGTACTGATCGTAGGGGCGGGCCAGGCGGGCGGCAGGGCGGCGCAAGAGTTGGCGGCGCAGGGCTTTGCCGGCCGGATCGTCATGGTGGGCGATGAGGCCCACCTTCCTTACGAGCGTCCTCCGCTGTCCAAGGCCGTGCTGAAAGGGGCGGCGGGTGAAGATAGCCTTTACTTGCATCCGGCCCCGGACTGGCGGAAGGAGGGGCTCGAGGTGGTGTTGGGCGATGCCGTGGCCGGGATCGACCATGCGGCCCGCGTGGCCACCCTCGCGTCGGGGCGCCGCCTCGCCTATGACAGCCTGATCCTGGCGACCGGCGGCGTCGCCCGCCCGTTGCCGCTGCCCGGCGGCGAGTTCTGCGTCAGCCTGCGCACGCTGGACGACAGCCGCAAGCTGCGCGCGGCGCTGGAACTGGCCGGGCGCATCGCCGTCATCGGCGGCGGCGTGATCGGCATGGAGGTGGCGGCCACCGCCGCCTCCCTCGGCAAGAGCGTCTGCGTCATCGAGGCCGGGACCGGCGTGATGGCACGGATCCTGCCGCCGCCGGTGTCGGACTGGCTGGCCGGGCTTCACCGTGACGCCGGGGTCGATCTGCGCACCGGCGCCCAGGTGACCGGCGTCCGCCGCGAGGGCGAAGGCTATGTGGTCGAGGGGCCGGGCTTGTCCGTCGCGGCGGACATCGTCCTCTCCGCCGTCGGCATGGTGCCGAATTCCGGGCTGGTCCCGGACGAGGCGCGCGGCCGGACCGGCGGCATCCTGACCGATGCGCTGGGGCGGGTGCCCGGCCTGGACGGCGTCTACGCCTGCGGCGACGTGGCGGAAAGCTGGAACGCGCTCTACGGCGACCACATCCGGCTGGAGACCTGGCGCAACGCCGATCGGCAGCCGCGCGCCATCGCCCGGACCATCTGCGGGCAGGACACGCCGCATGCGGAAACGCCCTGGATGTGGACCGACCAGTTCGGGCGGAACATCCAGGTGGTGGGCCTGAGGCGTGACGGCGCCGCGACCGTCGCCCGTGGCGCGGTCGGTACCCCGGGCTCCAGCCTCTACTGGCTGGTGGACGGGGCGATCGCCGGCGGGGTTCTGATCGACAACGGCCGCGACCGCCGCTTTCTCGAAAAGCTGGTGGAAAGCCGCGCCACCCCGGACCTCGACAAGCTGGCCGATCCGGCCGTGCCGCTGAAGACGCTCGTCTGATCGTCGGTCGCGGCGCCGGCAAAGCGGCGTGCAACCCGAAGAACCCGGCGCACCGGGGTTCGTGCGCCCAAACAAAACGTATACGGTATACGATTTAAGGACGGATCATGTCTCAGACTCCCACACTGCACGATCGTTATCCGGAACTCGGCCGGGGAAACATCCCCATCGGCCCCTACATCGACCCGGCCTTCTATGAGCTGGAAAAGAAGTATCTGTTCAAGAAGACCTGGCTGCATGTCGGCCGCGTCGAGGAAATTCCGAAGACCGGCGACTATTTCGTGCGGGAGATCGCGGCGTGCGACGCCTCGATCATCGTCTGCCGTGACCGTTCCAAGCAGGTGCGCGCCTTCCACAACGTCTGCTCGCACCGCCTGAACCGGGTGGCCTATGAGCCGGCCGGCACGACCCGCAAATTCTTCTGCAAGTTCCACGGCTGGGCCTACGACCTCGACGGCAGCCTGACCGGCGTGCCCTCCGAAAAGCACTTCATGGACTTCGACAAGAAGTGCAACGGCCTGACGCCGGTGTCGGTGGACACCTGGAACGGCTTCATCTTCATCAACCTCGATCCCAACCCGTCGGTCTCCCTCAAGGACTTCATGGAGCCGATGTTCGCGGGGATGGAGGGCTATCCCTTCGAGCGTTTCACCGCGTGCTTCGCCTGGAACACCGTGGTGAACTGCAACTGGAAGGTCGCCCTCGACGCCTTCCAGGAGACCTACCACGTCGCCTACCTGCACGGCCGTTCCATCGCGGACTCGTTGGACCTCGACGAGGAGGGCATCCTGCACCCGATCGACGCGCTGTGCGGCGAATACCACCGCCGCCTGTCGATCGCCGGCAACCCGAACACCGTCTACGGCAACCCGCAGGCCGGCACCGACGCCAGCAGCGCCAGCTCGGTCGTCTCGCAGCAGCAGGAAACCGGCCGCCAGATCGCCAAGAAGGCGCTGAAGGTGTCGGCCGGCGGCACCAAGCTCGACTTCTCCGACGTGGTCCTGCCGGAGCTGCTGAACTGGACGAAGGCGCCGAACTGGGCGTTCGACATCAACGTGGTGTTCCCGGACTTCTACCTGTCCTGCCGCCCGAACTACTTCCAGGCCTACAATTTCCGCCCGGTGGCGCACAACAAGACCCTGTTCGAGGTGCGCGTCTACTATCCGGAGATGAAGACCGCCGGCGGCCGCTTCTATCAGGAATACATGAAGACGGCGCTGCGCGACGTGCTGCTGGAAGACCTCAGCACGCTGGAGACGACCCAGACCGCCGCCGAAACCGGCGCCAAGTCCGAGATGATCATCCAGGACTTCGAGCTGATGGTCCGCCATCAGGCCGTCGTCGTCGACCGCATCATCGAGGAAGGCCTGCGCCGCGACAGCCAGCTGCAAGCCGCCGAGTGAGGACCAACATGACCATGCTCCCCGAAAAATTCGCCCATCTCGAAGCCTGGAACGCCTGGTGCCTGGCCACCGAGACCGAGCGCAACCACCGCCGCGTCTCGCTGCCCTTCGCCGACATCAGCGCCTTCGGCGCCGCGATGCTGCCCGAGGTGGAGGCGATCTGCGCCTACATCGACGCCAACCGGACGGCGGAGGGCGGCTATGACGAAAAGACCCTGAACCTCTTCCACCTGCTGCTGTCGCTGGCGGAATGCGCCCCGGCCATCGAGTCCTACAACCCCGAGGTCGAGGTGGTGGACGGCTATGACACCAAGCGGTTCGTCGCCGACGAAAAGCACCGCCTGCGCCCCGCCATCTGAAGGAGGATCCGTCATGCAGCGATGCCAAGTCTTCTCCTTCACGGAGAATCTGAACGAAGTCGTGTCCGGCGGCCTGTACATGCAGGCCGTGGTCGGCGAGGCGCTCAGCGTCGGCGTGGTCAATTTCCGCCAGCCGGGAGGGCCGGGCATCGCCGCCAAGGCCCATTCCCACGGCGAGGAGGCGACGCTCCAGATCCGCGGCGGCTGCACCGTCAACCTCGGCTGGAGCGTCGAGGCTCCAGACGGCGCGGTGGAGCTTGAGGAAGGCCGCGTCATGGTGATGCCGGCGGACCAGCCGCATTCGGGCTTCAACCGCTACGACGCCGAGGGCATGTGCCTGCGCCTGAACGTCGTCACGCCGCCGCGCGCCGAATACGGCAGCCGCGACAACGCCAAGGTCTACTACCCGACCGGGGACAGCAAATGAGCGCGCCGACCATTTCCGCCCCGAACTGCGCCGTCCATGACAGCGGCATGGGGAGCGCCCCGTTCCAGACCAGCGGCGCCAGCCTGGACATCGAGATGATCCGGCTCGAAGCCGACGTCGCCGAAACCAGCGGGCCGGAGGAGATGCTGGCCGTCCTGGACGGCCGCGTCCGCCTCGTCTGCCCCGAGGAGGCCCACGACCTCAAGGCCGGGCAGGGCGTGCTGATCCCGGCCGACGTTCCGCACCGCCTGGAGGTCCAGGCTCCCTCCCTGATCTACCGGGTCCGGGCAAAGTGAATCCGGGCGGGATCGACGGCCAGGAGGCCACCAGCCTGGAGCGGCGTCTCGCCCAACTCGAAGCGCGGGCCGAGATCGCCGAGCTGATGCAGCTCTACGCCGCGGCGGCGGACCGCAAATACACGGCCGGGCGGACGAAGCAGTCCCCCGCCGTGGTCCGCGCCGCGGCCCGCATGCAGGCCTCCTGCTTCACCCAGGATGCGGAATGGCATGGCGGCCGCTTCGGCGGAACGCTGCACGGGCGGATGGCCATCGAGGATTTCTTCGCCGAGAGTCCCTGGCTTTTCACCGCCCACCATTACGGCAGCCCCTCCTTCTCCTTTCATGACGCCGGTCATGAGGCCGGGGCTCATCTGGACGGAGCGGACGTGCGCTGGCGGCTGCTCGAGGTGGGGATCCGCGAGGGCGACGGCCAGGTGGTCCTGCTGACCGGTTCGGTCCGGCAGACCTGCCGCAGGACCGGGGAGGGGTGGCGCATCGCCCGCATGGAGTTCGACGCGCTTCACGCCATCCGCCTCGCCGCCGAGCCGGACCGGCTTCGCTGCATCATTCCGCTTGGAGAGCCCATGTGATGTCCGGCACCCGGTGCCTCGCCACCCTGAATCCGGGCGACGCGCTGAATGCAAATGGGCTGGGGCACCGGCATGTGCTTCGCCTGCGTGGTCGATCTCGGGCGGCTCGGTGCCGTCGTGCCCAAGACCACCACGCCGGACATCCGTCAGCGCACCCTGCCGCTGCGCGTGGCGGAGTTCCCCAACGGCACGGTCTTTTCCATCGGGGTCCCCAGCAAGGGACCGAACCATCTGGTCGCCTGCACGGTGCCCTTCTCCCAGCGCTTCGGTGTGCCGGTGGTCGCCAGCATCTCGGCCGACACCTACACGAGTCCCCCCAAGCTGCCAATCACGATCTGAAGGCAACACGATGACCACAACCACGCTCACCTGGACGGAGCTGTGCGCCGCCGACGCGGTCGGGGACGGCGCGCACAAGGCCTTCTTCATCGGCACCAAGCGCCTCTGCGCCGTCAACCACGGCGGCGTCTTCCACGTCGTGGACGACCTGTGCACCCATGGGGTCGCCTACCTGTCCGACGGCTATCTCGACACCGACGAATGCGTGCTGGAATGCCCGCTCCATGGCGGTCTGTTCAGCTATCACGACGGCTGCCCCAAGGGCGACCCGGCGGAGAAGCCGGTGCGCAGCTACGAGACCCGGATCGTGGACGGCGTCGTGATGGTGGCCCTGTGATGCGGAACGTCGCGATCATCGGTGCCGGCGGCACCATCGCCATGGAAGGCCGCCATCCGTTCGACTGGGTGGATTACGGCGACTCCGGCATCGTCAACCCGATCGGCACCGTGCTCGACCGGCTGGGGCCGCTGCTTCCCGGCGTCGAGGCGATCCCGGTTCCCTTCAGGACCATCGGCAGCACCGCCATCGGCTGGCCGGACTGGCGCGAACTGCTGACGGTCATCGCCGACCTTTGCCGGGAGCGGCCCGACCTCGACGGGATCGTCGTCACGCACGGCACCGCGTCGCTGGAGGAGACCGCGTGGTTCCTCGACCTGACCGTGGACATCGGGCCGACCGTCGTCCTGGTCGGCGCGCAGCGGCCCCCGAACACCAGCGGCAGCGACGCGGGCGCCAATCTGCGCGCCGCGATGGCGGTCGCCGCCGCGCCCGAGGCGCGGGACTGCGGCGTGCTGGTCGTCATGGACAACCATGTCTTCTCCGCCCGCGATGTCGCCAAGGTGACCAACTTCGAGCTGTCGGCCTTCCAGGCGCTGGAGTTCGGGCCGCTCGGCCGCGTCGAGGCGGATGGAACGGTGGCCCTGCGCCGTCGCCCGGTCCGGTCCGCGACGCGTCGGCGCTTCGACCTCGCCGGCCGCGAATCCCTGCCGCGCGTGGACGTGGTGATGTCCTATGCCGGGGCGGACGGCGCTGCGATCGAGGCGTTCCGCGCGGCCGGCGCGGAGGGGATCGTCAGCGCCGGTTTCGCGCCCGGACGCTGTGCGCCGGCCGAGCGCCAGGCGCTGATCGAGGCGGTGCGGAAGGGTGTGGTCGTGGTGCAATCCAGCCGCGCAGCCTGGGGCCCAGTTCCCGTGCAGGACTACAACGTCGCGGTCGGGATCCTCAGCGCCGGCGACCTGTCGCCGCAAAAGGCACGCATCGCCCTGGCGCTGGCCCTGACCGCGACGCGCGATCCGCAGGAGATCCAGGCGATTCTCGCAACCTGCTGACGGAGGAACCCGCCGCCGGCAATCCCGAGTGGCGGGCGGCCTGGAGTGCACCAAGCGAAGGGCACTCCAGGCGCTTCGGGGTAGCTCGAAAGGACGGTTGTGGCGAAAGGACCGGCAAGTGAAGGGAGTTCTTCGCTTTCTAGCTATTTTAAAGATCAATTGGGAAGAGCGGCTCAAAAAATAAGACATATGTTGGGGGTGCCACGTAATCCACGGCGGGAAACTGGCGATAGTGAAAGGCCTAGCCGGTAGAAAAGGCGCCGATTATCGAACAAATATTAATCAGTGATTCAAGCTATTCTATTCTTTTGGCGATTTCGCTTGCGGCACGGACAAAACGTATACAGTATTCTTTGGCAGGCGCATCATGAGTGCCTGCCTGGGGAAGGAGGCGACGTTTGGTTTCTTTCACGGTGAGCGGTCATCCTCGATCCGGCGCGGTCCCGCCGTGGCTGCGCCGACCTTTCCAGGGGGCAATGCGCGGCACGTCACCGCTCCCGCATCGGTGAGCGCCTTCCGCCACCCGCGCCCGTAAGTACGAAAACACCAAAAGCCTCATTGCCGTTTCCGCCCGTGGCGGCGGAAGCGCCTGCCGCCCGATGTCCTCACGGACCGCGTCCCGGCAACGGCTTCCAGCCGGAGGTTTCAGAACAGGTAGGCATTCAACAAGAGAGGGAGAGACAAAGAATGTCGAAAATTGAGCTGAGGAAGCTTGTTGCGGGTTTCGCATGCGCCGCCCTGCTGGCCGTGACCGGACCGGCTGCCGCCGACTCCCCGCCCATCCGCTTCGCCGTCGGCATCGACCCGGCCTTCACGCCGATGTTCCTGGCCAAGCACGAGAAGATGTTCGACGAGGCCGGACTGAACGTGCAGCTGCAGCAGTTCACCCAGTCGAACGAAGGGCTCGATTCCATCAACGCCGGCCTGATCGATCTGGTCGGCGCCGCGGAGCCGGGAACGCTGACCCGGATCACCCGCGGTGACATCCGCCCGCTGGTCATCTACGAGCAGTCCGGGAAGTACATCAAGCTGGTGGTCCAGAGCGGCATCACGGACGTCAGCCAGATCAAGAAGTTCGGCATCATCCCCGGCACCTCGTCGGAGTATGTGACCCACAGGCTTCTCGACAAGTTCAAGATCGACCCGAAGTCGGTCGAGCTGGTCAACGCCGGCCCGCCGGAACTGCCGGCGCTGCTCGCCGGAAAGTCCATCGACGCCTACTTCGTCTGGGAACCCTGGCCGAGCGTCGGCATCAAGCAGGGCGGCAAGGTGCTGATGACCAGCGCCGACGTCGGCTACACTTACACCATGTGGTTGTCCGCCAACGGCGCTTGGCTGGACAAGAACCGCGACGCGGCGAAGAAGGTGGTCGCGACCCTGGCGAAGGCCTGCGCGGTCGTACAGGAGGGTGTGGCGAACGGCGACCTGTCGCGCCCCGTGACCGCCAACCGGGCCCTGGCCAAGCTCCCGCGGGAGCAGACCGAATCCTTCCTGCGCGACGTCGAATGCGTCGTCCGCGACTTCACTCCCGAGGATCTGGAGAGCTACGACCAGATCGCGGAATTCCTCCATCAGGCCAAGATGACTCCGGTGAAGGCCGACTACCGGAAGGTCATGCAATTCGGCTTCGTCAAGGAGTGACCTGATCATGGCTTTGGGCGCATCCATCGAGCTAGAGCGGGTATCCATCACGCTGGGCGGCAACCAGATCGTCCACAACGTCGACCTGTCGATCGAGGCGGGTGAGTTCCTTTGTCTGCTGGGGCCCAGCGGATGCGGGAAGTCGACGCTTCTCAACGTCATCGCCGGCTTCATCGAGGCCGAAGGCAAGATCCTGGTCGGCGGCAAGCCGGTCCGCGGGCCGGGCATCGACCGCGGCGTCGTCTTCCAGAGCACCGAGGCGCTCTTCCCCTGGCTCACCGTCCAGGAGAACGTGGAGTACGGCCTGCGCATCCGCGGCATTCCGAAGAAGGAGCGGTCGGAGGCGGCCCAGCACTATCTGCGGATGGTCGGGCTCAGCCACGCCCTGAACCGCTTCCCCAAGGAGCTTTCGGGCGGCATGCGCCAGCGCGCCCAGATCGCGCGCGTTCTGGTGAACGAGCCGTCGGTCGTGCTGATGGACGAGCCCTTCGGCGCGCTGGACGCCCAGACCCGCGAAGTGCTGCAGCAGGAGGTCGACCGCCTGCGCCGGACCAACCAGTCGACCTTCATCTTCGTCACCCATGACATATGGGAGGCCATCACCCTGGGCGACCGGGTGGTGACGATGACCGCCGGCCCCCGCGCGGGCATCAAGTCGATCAAGACCATCGACCTGCCGCACCCGCGCGACCACGCCGATCCGGCGGCGGTGGAGGTCTACCGCGAACTGCGCGACGGCATCGCGGTCGAGGTCGACAAGGTTCTGCGCGCACAACAGGCCGCCTAGCGGGCGCCCCCATTCATTCGGAGACGCGACGTGAGTAGCGCATACAGCAACGTGGTTCCCGCCATCCCCGACTGGAAGCTGCCCTACAAGGAGCAGTTCGGCCGGTTCCTGCTGGCGTTGGCCTCGGTAGCCGGCGGCATCGCCCTCTGGGGCCTCGCCAGCCTCGGCACCAACCCCCTCTTCCTGCCGTCGCCGGCCCTGACCTTCACCTCGGCCATCGAGCTGGTGCAGGACGGGACGTGGTGGGATTCCATCGTGGCCTCGTCCTTCCGCATCCTCACAGGCTGGGGCCTGGGCGTGGTCGTGGGCATCCCGGTCGGCATCCTGATGGGGCATTTCCGCTGGGTCCGGCAGATGCTCGACCCCTATACGGAGTTCTTCCGCTTCGTCCCGCCCATCGCCTTCGTCACGCTGGCGGTGATCTGGCTGGGGCCGGACGAGCTGTCGAAGATCGCGCTGATCTTCTACACCACGGTCTTCATCGTCACCATCAACACCATGGCCGGCGTGCAGTCCGCCGACGAGATCCGCCTGCGCGCCGCCCGCGCGCTCGGCGCCGGTACGCTGCGGACGGTCATGACCGTGGTCGTCCCGTCGAGCGTGCCGTTCATGGTCACCGGCGCTCGGCTGGCCATGGGCAACTCCTTCCTCACCATCGTCTCGGCCGAGATCGTCTCGGCCCAGGAAGGGCTGGGCGCGCTGATCTGGACCGCCCGCAACTACGGGCGGACCGAATGGGTCTTCGTGGGCATCATCACCCTCGGTCTGCTGGGTTACGCCTTCGACCGGATCGTCCGCTACGCGACCCGGCGCCTGCTCAAGCGCTACCGCGTCAACGTCTGAACCGGCGGGCGCTCGTGACGGCAGGGCAGCCGTCACGAGCGCCGCGGCTTTTTGCGGACCGCCTATGCGCGGCCCCCTGGCACCGGGGTAAAGGGCGGGTTCCAGAATGCACTGAGGCGGCTCATGAAGTTGGCCGCCGCAGTGAGCAGGGCGAGGACGACCCGCCCCAACCGATCGTCATGAATGTCCGGCCCCGCTGAACAGGCAGGAGATCGCATGAAGGACGCTGCGGTCGAGGTCGGCAGCGAAATTCCCATTCAGGTCGAACAGATCGCGGAAGCGATCGGCCTCGTATCCGCCCTCCTGCACCGCCCCGTCGGTCGGAACGTAGAGGCAGGGCCCGGCCAGATAGCCGGTGGCGATGCGCCGCTCCGACAGCAGGGAAGGGAGGCGGGGGGCCCACTCGCCAATCATTTCCCCCGTCATGGCGACGATCCCGCACGCATCGCCGAAATCCAAGCGCATCACGTCGAGAGCAATGTCGGGCCTTCCAGGGGGGCGGGTGACGAAGACGGGTGAGGAGCGGGCGCTTCGATGGATCACCATTTCTTCGCTGCGCGTCGGCCGGGCGGCGTGCACGCAGGCCGTGGCTGCGGCGCCGATCCTGCCGGTCCAGGCACGGTAGGTCGCCGGTGTGAACCAGGGAAGAATGGGATTGAAGGGCAGCGCGATGCGGATGAGATCGCCGAAGGAGCGCGGTACCGGGAAGGAGATGTCGGGAATCGCCGACCCGGCCAGACCGGGTAAGTAGATCACCGGGCAGGTGGTCCCCAGCGTCTCGCGAAGATGCGCCCGGACCGTTCCGGGAAAATCGGCCGAAACATGGTCTGGAAAAGGGTAGAAGGCCGGATGGCAGGGAAAGGACCAGAGAATGGCCCGGATCCTTCCCAAACCGTCGCGCATGACGATGGATTGCAGCGTCCGCTCGATCGGGCCCGCGCGATGCGGCGCCAAGGCGATGGATTTGCCGAAGCGCCAACGCCTCTCGCGGCGCAGGGCGCCATAGTCGAGCATCCAGGCCGGCCGGCGGCGGTTGATGTTGAAGGGCGCGGCCTGCCGGGCATGTCCCACCGACACCGAATTTGTCCACCCGTCGGCCAGTTGCCGGATCGCCCCGCCGACGCGACGGATCACCATCTCGCCGTAAGCCGCGTCATGCCGGCCGAGCCGGGGAACCTCCGGGGCGAGGGAGGGCGCATTGTGCGTGTGGGTGGAGACCAGAAGCAGCCGGCTTCTGGGAATTCCGGCCTCCGCGGCGATCGCCTCCACGGTGGTCTCGCCGATGAAGAGGGTGTCCAGGCTTCCCAGCACCACGGGGATGCCGTCGCCGTCGGCCAGGACCACGAGGTTCGCCTCCAGCGGAGAATCGACGCGGGCGAAGGGGTTCTTCCTGGCCGCGTAACCGGCGAGCGGGATGGCGCAGGCGGGGGTGATGTCGACCGTCAGAAACCCGGCGCGCATCCTCAAGACCTCCGTGGCTATCGTGGAACCGCAGACCGGAACGGTTGCGATCAGCGGGTAGGGTTGGCCACCGGCATCCGTCCGGTGTCGGAGCGTCCGGCCCGCGCCCGGATGCGCCGGATGGCGACGGCGTTGAGGGCGAGCAGGCTGCTGTCGGCGACGATGTTGGCCAGGCTCAGTGCGGCGACGCAGCCCATCGCCGACAGATCCAGCCACCAGGCGAGGCCGAGCCCGCCGCCGACCAGGACCAGCCGGAAGGTTTCCCAGCCCGGCATCCAATGGTTCAGCCCGTAGACGTGAAGGCTTTCCGTGCCATGCGCGGCGAGGCCGACGAAGCTGGACAGAACGATGATCGCGGCGAACTGCCCGGCCTGTCCCCAGTTGGGACCGAAGATCCACACGAACAGGTCTCCGGGGAGCCAGAGAACCACCACCGCCGGCACCATGACCGCGAGCAGGCCGGCGTTGAAGAAGACGAAGAGCAGCCACAACCGCTTTGGGTTCTCCCATTGCAGCCGTGCCGCGTTGCCCCAGAAAACCTGGCTGACCGCCTGCCCTATGAATGCGGTGGGCTGCCAGAGCACGCGCTGCGCCAGCGACCATTGCCCGGTCATCCCCATGCCATACAGCGACGGCAGAACCAGATTGGGGACCTGCGAACTGATGCCGCTGACGATGCTCGACGGGGTGGTGAGCAGGGGAAAGCGGCGGTACTCCAGGGCGGCGCGGCACAGGCGGCCCAATTCAATGCCGCGTACACTCTCCTGCAGGGCATCGCGGCATTGATAGGCGGCCCGAATGAAGCCGAGCAGATAGCCGCCGATCAGGCCCATAAGCAGGCTGGACGCATCGGGATTGATCGCCCCGAAGCCGATCTGGCCGGCGACGACGCCCAGCAGCGTGATGAAGCGCACGCCCGCCACCTGCTGGAACATCTGGTGGCGGACCAGCCAACCCGTCATGACCTCGTGCAGACCGGTGATCAGAAGGGCGGCGGTCAGCAACCAGATGTCCGTCATGGTCACGGCGATCCAGCCGGCCAGCGCCTGTTGCGCCGCCATTCCCAACGCGGCGACGACGGCTGAGGATGCGGCCGTCACCACCAGGCAGAGGGCCAGGATCTCGCGCGCGGTGACGTCATCTCTGGGAAGCGGCAAGGCCCAATTGTAGCGCAGCGAAATGAGCGGCAGCAGGATGTTGACCAAGGCGCCCAGCACGGCGAAGTGGCCGAAGGCTTCCGGGCCGTAGAGCCGCGTCAGCAGCGGTGCCGCCGCGAAAGCGAGGATCTGAGCCAGTCCGATGGCGCCGGAGATGCGCATAACATCACCGCTGACGCGCCCGAAGAAGGCCCCATTTCCCCGGAAAACCTCAAGCAAACGGGCGGGCATCTTCGTCGGCGTGATGATCCGGCGCATCATGACCCCTTGATCAGCGTTTCCCCGATGCGTCTTCTTTTTTTATCTTATTGGGTGCACGCCGGCAGGCAGAATGCAACAGTGAAAGCAAAAGACGGAAGATCCACAAGGGGCTACTCCGGCATGAAGCGTGGGGCCTCCATGCCGCAGGGGCCGATTTCCGGCCATTGTCCGCGGTCGGGCGTTACGGCGTTCGGGTCAGGTCGAGACGACGCGTTTGGGTTGCCCGCTGGAACGCCCCCGGCGTAGGCGGGAGTGTTCGGATGTGCGGGCGCGTTCCAGTTCAATGCGGGTGCGCGCGGCCACCCGCATCAGGCGGTCGGTGGCGCCGAGCAACTGGTCATAGGTTTCCGGCGAGCTGTCGGTCAGGAAGGAATCGAATACCGCGAGGAACGACGCGATTTCGCTGCTGACCCGCCAGCGCAATTCGGCATCGAAGCCGTGTACCGCCGTCGCGGCTTCGGAAACGCTGCCGGCCGCATCGGGCCGGGCGTCGTCTTTGCGCGTGGGAACACGCGCTTTCTGATCCGTGGGCGTGGCTTCAGCGGCCGGCCGCTGGTTGTTATCGGACAGGTCGCCGCCCTGCGGCGGCGGAGCGGTTCCGACCATTCCATCGGCGTCGGCCGGACGATTGACGATGTAGCGGATGGCCGGTCCCGTGCATCCGTAATCCCGAGCGATGCTCGCAAGCGATTGGCCCGCCGCGTGACGCGACCGGATCGTCGGCCATTCCGTATGAGGAATCTTTCCTTTTTCGCGTGGCTTGACCATCGTCCTCGAAGTCCAAGGAAGGTTCCGAACCTCTTGTCGGTAGCCGCCCCTTTCGAGGCATCCCACGTCCGGCACGGCGCCTTCGCTCCATCCCTGCGCAATGTAACCAATAACGCACGCCCAAGGTCTTTTGGCAAGATTATCTCGTTGCCGGAGGCATGCAGCATCGCGTGGCCCCGGCACTTTTCATTCATCGAAATACCCGCGTGGTGAGAAACAGGCTGTTTTGCTGATTTTGCTTCTGCAATGAAAGATTGGTATCAAACGGAGGGAGATGGCGTCGCCGCCGATTCGTACGACAATTGCCGGACCGCGTCGGGACCGAGATTGAACAAGGCGTCCAGAACGCTCAGGCCGGGAAGGAAGCCGTCATGGATTTGGCGATAGGGCAGGGGCTTGTAGGGGCGCACCTGCAAATCGATCCCGGCTTCCTCAAATTTCTCCGGATGCTGGTAGTTCTGCCCACCGGCCCCCGATATGTAGGTGTTTCCGCCCACCACCTGAACCAGGGCGATCAGTCGGTCGTCGCTGACTGCGGTTACGCCGAAGCTGCTGGCCAGCTCGAACCGGCAGTCGAGACCTAGATAATCGGCCACCGAGGCCACGGCGTTCATGTTGAAGCGGCTGAGGCTGTCGGTATCGAAGGCGAATATGCCGTTCAGCATGGCCATGACCGGATCGAAAAAGGGCGCTTTCCGGTAGGTGTGCAGCAGCGTCATTCGATGGCGGTGACGCCAGTTGTCGTCGGCGAAGCGCACATCCTTGATCGGCTGCCGTTCTTCCCGGCGGATGGGCGCCGACAGCCAGACCCCGTCCGCGTTGCCGTGGACCATTGTGCGGTGAACATAGCTGCGCCCCTGCGGCAACTGCACGTCGTCGAGAAAGATGAAGATGTCGGCTTGGGCGATCTTGGCGAAATAGCCGAGCCACGGAAAATAATTCGGCTGATGGATGGCGACGTTCATGGCGGATCCAGCCCGGTTTCGTGGTGCTTTGCGGGAATCATTATTAAATCTGATGCTTCCCCCCGTTTTGACTCAGCACTCCGGCGAACACCTTGGGGAAGTTGCCAAGCATGTAGCGGCGGAGCTGGTCGGTCCGCCGGTCTTTCAACAGTGTCCAGAACTGGTCGATGCTTGAGACCTCGCGCCACCATTCCGGATGCAGCAGCAGTTGGATATGCGGCCGTCCCTGCGCGATCCAGTCCGTCAGGGACGCCAGGAAGGCGAGGCTGCGGCGTGAGTCGGACAGGTAGGAATCGGCGTCGAACACACGCTCGTCGTAGGAGTTCATGAAACCGGCGTAGCGGCGGCCCAGCACCGCCGCCGATGGACGGTGGAAACTGACCGCCCGGTCGATCGCCACGACGTGATCGACCACCCAGTCGAGCGTGCGTTCGATGGCGCGCTCGTCGGAACCGATCAGCAACTCGTCGATGTGAAGACCGACGCAATGCCCCATGCCCCGCAGATCGCGAATCGTCTCAAGCGTCTCATGGGCAAAGAACGAATAGGTTTCAGCGTTTATCTGGAAGAAAAAGTTTCCTACGGCGCCATGCTCCCGCTCGATCTCGCCAAGACGCAGGGCCATGGCCGGCGAAATATCGACATCGTGGCGCAGGTGGAACGCCCGCCTGCGTTCCAGAGAAATTGCGTCCATGGATTCGTCGAACCGCAAGAACCGGTAGCCGCCATCGAGTACGGTGTCGAGGATGTTGCGGAAGCTGTCCTCCCCGAACGTGGCGTAGTCCAATTGGTACGGCAGCGCCATGCAGCCGTTTTCGTTCCGTCCAACGTCCATGTTCAACTCCCCGTCCTTCGATGAGTGTGCTCGGATCGCCCGGCCCGGTGCCGCCTCGCATGGAGCCCGGCCCGCATAAAAAGAAAAGATCGCGGGCTCCGCATTATCGCTCGGGAAACAACGGCAAGACAACTATGCGCCGCCACCGGAGGGCCGATCAACACGCACGAAGGGGGACGGTCTTATGGAACAACGCGGTGCGGCCCGGCCATAGTGTCCGCCAGGACCCGGACAGCGTATCCGTCAGGATAGGCGGATCGCCCGCCGGTCGGAAGGGAAGCTCAAGCAAAAAAGATAAGAGGCACCCCCTTGGCAGACTGCCGGAAAAGATCTTTTTCCGGTCCTGCAAATCCTGGCAGGATGAACCTCTTTCCGGACGATGCCGGAGACGACGGGTGCCCGCGGCGATTTTAAAACGTTTCCACGTACCCTCGAACAGTTCTGCCAGCCGGAGTCTGCTTCATGGATCGAGGACAGAGCGGCGCGTTCAAAAAACAGGCGCTGGCATGCGTCATGGGCAGCATGAATCTGCTGAGGCCGATCGGTCTTGCCGGCGCGCGCTGCGTGGCGGTGGCTCCGCCGGACGGTCCGACCGTCCATTCGCGCTTCACCGAGACGACCTTGCCCTGGAATGATTTCTCGGAGGATGCCGACGGTCTGGTCGGGAAGCTGCTGCGGTTCGGCGCGGCGCAAGACGAACCGCCCGTGCTTTTCTACGAGGAGGACACCCAGCTTCTGATCGTTTCGCGCCATCGCAACCTGTTGGCGCAGCATTTCCATTTCATTGCCGCCGACGCGGAGTTGGTCGAGGATCTCGTCGATAAGGTACGGTTCCAGGCGCTGGCGGAGCGGCTGGCCCTGCCGGTGCCGGCGACGCGGCGGCTGAGCCCGGCCATCGGCCCGACGCCGCCCGACCTCGATCTGTGCTTTCCGCTGATCGTCAAGCCGGCGACGCGCGACCGGAACTGGAGCGACATCGGCATGGCGGGCAAGGCGCACCAGATCGACAGCCCGGCGGCGTTGCGGGAACTCTGGCCGTGTCTGGCGGAAACGGGTCAGGACTTTCTGGCCCAGGAGCTGATTCCAGGCCCGGAATCGCGCATCGAAAGCTATCACGTCTATGTGGACCGGAGGGGCGACATCGCCGGCGAATTCACCGGACGGAAGATCCGCACCTATCCGCAAGCCTATGGGCACACCACCGCCCTGACGATCACCGACGAGGCGGATGTCCGGACGCTCGGCCGTTCCCTGACCGAGCGGCTGGATCTGCGCGGCGTCGCCAAGTTCGATTTCAAGCGCGGGCCAGACGGCCGGCTCCACCTGCTGGAGGTCAACCCCCGCTTCAACCTCTGGCACCTGCCGGGCGCCTTGGCCGGGGTCAACCTGCCGGCGCTGGTCTATGCCGATCTTGCCGGGCTGCCACGGCCGGCGGTCTCGCGCGCGCGGCCGGGCGTGTGCTGGTGCCATGCGCCCAACGACTTCATTGCCGCCCGAGCCTCCGGCGTGCCGCTGTCGGAGTGGCTGCCGTGGCTGATCCGGTGCAAGGCCAAATCGACAATGGCGTTCGACGACCCGCTGCCGCCGCTGTGGATGCTGGTCCGCGCGGTCCGGCGCCGCTTCGGCGGGCGGGCGGCGCACCCGCTGCCCGTCGACCAAGTGAGGAAGGGATGAGGATCGCGATCCTTTCCGACATCCACGCCAACGAAGAGGCATTGCGCGCGACCCTGCTGGCGATCGAGGCGGAGGCGGTGGACCGCATCCTGTGCCTTGGCGACATCGTCGGCTACAACACCAACCCGGCCGAATGCGCCGCCCTGCTGCGGCGGGCCGGCGCACTCTGCGTCGCCGGCAACCATGACCGGGCGGCCACCGGGCAGATCGGGACCGAAGGGTTCGGCCTGACCGCCGCCCGTGCGATCGCCTGGACGCGACGGCGGCTGGACGGCGACCTCCGCGACTTCCTGGCCGGTCTGCCGCTGAAACTCGGCATCGACGGGCGGATCGTGGCAGTGCATGGCGCGCTCCATCCCGACCTCGGGTGCGAGTTGGTGCGCCTCGACAACGACGAGCGACGGCTGTTGAGCTTCGAGGCGTTGGCCGCCCATCCGTCCGGCGCGCGGATCTGCGCCTATGGGCATACCCACCGCGCCGAGCTCCATGAATACCGCGATGGCCAAATCCGGCGCCTGTCCGGCGACGAGATCGCGCTGCGCCACGATGCGTATTATCTGCTCAATCCCGGCACGGTCGGAGAACCGCGCATCGGCGATCCCCGCGCGAGCTTCGTCGTTCTGGACCTGGCGGACCATCGCGTATCGTTCCGCCGCGTCGCCTATGACCGGTCGGTGGCGGTCGGAAAAACGCGGAAGGCCGGGCTGGCTCCTCCGCTGATCTTCCTTCCCGAGCCCGTCCGCGCGGCTCTGAAACGGAGCCTGCGCGCCTTCCGCCTGCACGGCGCCGCACGGGAAGCGCTTCGCCGCCTGCGCCCCTGAGGAGCCGTTCTGTGGCGCCGTTCGCCTCCTTGCCGGCTTTCAGGAGCGGACGACCTCCAGCACGCGGTCGCAGACATACTCCGCCTCGTCGTCGGTGATTTCGCCGCAGATCGGCAGGCTGAGAACCCGCGCCGCCGCCCGTTCCGCGTGCGGCAGGCTTCTATCCCCGTGCAGCGAGCGAAAGGCCGGTTGCCGATGCAGCGGGCATGGGTAATGCACCCCGGTCTCCACGCCCATCCCGGCCAGCCGCGCCGCCACGGCGGGGCGGTCGTCCACCTCGATGACGTACAGGTGATGGACCGGATCGGCGCCCGGCGGCGGCGTGATGGTCTTGATGCCGGCGGGGCGCAACCGCGCGTCGTAAAGGCGGGCCACCCGCCGGCGCCGCGCGGTCCAGTCCGCCAGATGCGGCAGCTTGACGCTCAGCAGCGCCGCTTGCAGCCCGTCGAGCCGCTGGTTGTAGCCGATCACGTCGTGTTCGTACTTCGACAGCCGTCCATGGTCGGCGAGCTTGCCGACGCTGCGCGCCAAATCCTCGTCCGACGTCACGACCATTCCGGCGTCGCCCAGCGCCCCCAGATTCTTGCCGGGGAAGAAGCTGAAGCTGCCGGCGGTGCCGATGCCCCCCACCATCCGCCCGCGATAGGTTGCGAAATGCGCCTGCGCGCAATCCTCGATGACGGCCAGATCATGGTCGGCCGCGATGGCCAGCAGCGAATCCATGTCGCAGGGCGTGCCGTAGAGATGCACCGGAACCATCGCGCGCGTGCGCGGGGTCAGGCAGCGTTCCAGGGCGCGCGGATCGATGGTGTAGCTGTCCGGATCGATGTCGCAGAAGACCGGGGTGGCGCCGACGTGGCAGACCGCCTCGCCCGTGGCGAAGAAGGTGAGGGACGGCACCACCACCTCGTCGCCGGGGCCGATGCCCGCCGCCTGCAGCGCCAGCGACACCGCCGCTGTGCCGTTGGCGCAGCCGACGGCATGGGGAACGCCGACGGCTTCGGCGAAGGCGGCCTCGAACGCAGCCACATGTGGCCCCTTGATGAAGGCCCGGCTGTCGAGCACCATCTCGAAGGCGGCGATCAGGTCGGGCCGCAGTTGCTCCAGCTGCCGCCCGAGATTGACGAAGGGAACGCGTTGCCGCGTGGCGACCGTGGTCATTTGCTGGACACTCCTGCGGCGGGCAGTGCCGCACCGCACAGCCCGAGGCGGGACACGCGGGGGCGGAACCGCAGCCGGACCTCCTGCTCCTGGGCGATGGATTCATAGATGGCCGACAGCAGGACCAGCGACTTGTAGCCCTCCAGCCCATCGACCAGCGCCCGGCCGTTGTGCTGGATGCAGTCCACGACGTTGCTGAGATAATGCTTGTGCCCGAATCCGTAGACGTCCGGCGGCATTTCCCGGCATTCGCGCAGGATGGCCTCGTCCTCCGGCCCCTGGTCCACGAAGTTCCAGATTTTCATCTCGTTCACGGCGAAGCCGCCGATCTCGACCGTGCCGCGTTCGCCAAGGATGGAGATGGACCCCTCCAGGTCCTTCGGCCGCGTCGCCGTCGTCGCCTCGACCACCCCGATGGCGCCGCTGGCGAAGCTGATCAGGGCGACGCCGGTGTCTTCCGCCTCGATATCGACGAGGGCCGTGCGCGCCTTGGCGAAGACGCTGTCCGGTTCACCAAGCAGCCATTCCAGCAAATCCACATGGTGGCTGGCCTGGTTGGCGAAGACGCCGCCGTCCATCGCCAGCGTGCCGCGCCATGGATCCTGGTCGTAATAAGCCTGTGGACGCGACCAGCGCACCCGTACCGTTCCGATGACGATCTTGCCGAAACGCCCGGCCTCGATGGCCTGCCGCAGGCGGATCACCGGCAGGTTGAAGCGGTTCTGCTTCACCACGAACAGCTTGACGTTGGCGATGTCGCAGGCCTGGATCATCGCCTCGGCATCGGCCGGCGTCAGCGCCATCGGCTTTTCGACCAGGATGTGCTTGCCGTAACGGGCGAGATCGATGGTGTGCCGGGCGTGATTGCCGCTTTCCGTCAGCACGGAAACCACGTCGATCCTGTCGCCCAATGTCTCCATCATGTCATGGTAATCGGCGAATCCGGGGACGCCGTATTCCCTGGAAAAGGCCGTGCGGCGTTCGTCCTTGATCTCCGCCACGGCCGCCAGGGTCGCGCCCGCGACCTGCCCGCCGGCAAGAAGATCCGCATGCCGCTTGGCGATGCGCCCGCAACCGACCAACGCGAATGCCGTCATCCGGTGCCCCTCCAATTGTCTGGCGCGGAAAAAATGCGCGCCCTTATGCTTTCTTCTCATGTAAGCATAAGAAGTGCGGCGGCGGACATGGAAAATTAGGGATGCCCGGGAGGCGAAAAGAAGGTGGTAGAGAGGCGCGTCACCCGCCCATGAACGGCACCCGGTCATACCCTTATGGCGGTTTCCCGTAGGCGCATGGGACCGGGCTTCGTCTTCTGCGCGATTCAACGGGCGGGTCAGGGGCGCTAGGGTAAGACAACATCACCTGCCTTTCCGAAGCGAAATCCGAAGCGAAATTCCAGAACGCAACGCGACGCGAACCGCCGGCGCGCCGCCCGGCCGCGCGGCCGGGAAAGGAATCGATCGTATGGCAAACGCACAGCCGACCCCCATCAGAATCGTCCATCTGTCGTCCACCCATCTTGGCGACGACGCCCGCATCTTCACCAAGGAATGCGTCAGCCTGGCGCGGGCCGGGTACGATGTGTCTTTCGTGATTCCCGACAACCGCCACGTCACCACCGACGGACGGGCCGTTCGGCGGGACGATGTGGACATCGTGGCGGTGCCCCGCCGGCCGGGTCTGGTGAGGCGGCTGCTGTCCACCACCACGGCCGTCCTGCGCGCCGGGCTGAAGCGCAAGGCGGACGTCTATCATTTTCACGATCCCGAATTGATCCCCGCCGGGCTGCTGCTCCGCGCGCTGGGAAAGCGGGTGGTCTACGACGTCCACGAGGATCTGCCGCGCGACATCCTGACCCGCACCTGGATCCCGCCCGCGCTGCGCGCTTCCATCGCGTCGGTGGCGTCGGCCGTGGAGTGGACCGCCGGACGGACCATGTCCGGCGTCGTCGCCGCCACCCCCACCATCGCCCGGCGCTTTCCCGCGGACCGGACGGTTCTGGTGCAGAACTTCGCGCTGTTCAGCGAATTCGCGGCCGAAGCCGGCATCCCCTTCGAACGGCGCCGGGGCGTCGCCTTCGTCGGCACCATCTGCGCCGACCGTTGCGCGGCGGAGATGGTCGACGCGCTCGGGCTGGTCCGCAATTTCCCCGATGCCCGCCTGCTGCTGGCCGGCAGCATCGAAACGACGGCAATGCGGCAACGGATGGAGGCCTCGCCGGGGTGGCCGCGCGTGGATTATCGCGGCCGGCTGGATCGCGCCGGGGTGCAGCGCCTGCTGGGCGAGAGCAAGGTCGGCATCGCGCTTTACTACCCGACCCAGAATTATTTCGACACGCAGCCGGTGAAGCTGTTCGAATACATGGCCGCCGGCATACCGGTGATAACCGCCGACTTCCCCTACCACCGTGGCATCGTCGAGCGGCACCGCTGCGGCCTGTGCGTGCCGCCCCAGAACCCCGCCGCCATTGCCGCCGCCATCGAATGGCTGTTCGCCCATCCGGCCGAGGCCGAAGCCATGGGCAGGCGCGGCCGGGAAGTCGTGAAGTCGCTGTATAATTGGACCAATGAGGAACGCGAACTGATGCGGCTCTACGAACGGATCGCCCCGCTTCAACCGCGCGCATCCTCCCAGCCCGCCGGCCTGCCGTCCGAAGGGCGGGCCACAGCGGGCGGAAATGAATGAGAATAGGGGAGCGGGGCCGCGCTACACCGCGCAAAGCTCGGTGTTTTCGAACACATGGTCGCGGTACCAGTCATAGGTCAACCGCACCCCGTCGGCCAGATCGACGCGGGACCGGTAGCCGGTCGCCGCGATGGCCTTGGTCATGTCGGGAGCGCGGCGGGACGGCGAACCCGGCGTTTCCGGCCCCGCCACGACCGGGTTGCCGCGGCCCACGCAATCCAGGATCACCCGCGCCAGATCGCCGATCCGCACCTCGGGCGACTGGGTGCCGATGTTGAAGGTGTCGTTGGCGCAGGCGGGCAGGGCCGCCATGCGCAGCAGTTGCTCCACCGCGTCGTCGACGTAGCAGAAGGACCGGCGGTGATCGACGCTGGCCACCACCAGCGGTTCCTCCCCGGCGGGCAGGCGGTGGGCCTTTTCCAGCAATTGCGGTATCACATGCGACATCCCCATGCGCGGACCATAGACGTTGTGGAAGCGCAAGATGGTGAAGGGCACGCCGGAGAAGCGGCACAGCGCCTCGCCGTACAGCTTCGACAGCATGTAGGAGGTCCGCGGCTCGGCCAGATCGCCGGCGGTCAATGGCGTGCTCTCCGGCGTCGGTATGGGAATGCCGAAGGAATGGAGCGTGCCGGCATAGATCTCGCTGGTGGATGCGAAGACGAAGCGGCTCAGCCGATTCTGCCGCCGGGCCAGGGCCAGGGCGGTTTCCAGCATCGCGACATTGGCCGTCAGAACCTCGTAGGGACGTGCGCGGACATGCGCGACCCCGATGATGGCGGCGAGATGGACGATGACGTCGTAATCGGCGTCCAGTTCCCCGGCAAGGCCGGGGCGGCACAAATCGGCCTCCAGCATCCGTATGTTGGGCCGGGCCAGAAGCTCCAGCAGGGCGCCGTCGCGTACGCCGCGCCCATGATTGTCGAGGATGTCCACCGCGTCGCCGCGCGCGATCAGGCTGCGGGCGAGGTGATATCCGATAAAGCCGGCCCCGCCGGTGACGAGCAGTTTCCGCATGATCATCCCCGTCCGATGCTGGTGAAGCCGCGACCCGAATCGCGCAGTTGGCGGCGCTGCCCGTCGGTCAGAACGTTGTTGGCGTCGATGATCTCCACCGCCGCTCCGTCCAGCCACGCGGCGAGGTCGAGCCGGCGATAGGTGTCGGACGGTTGGGCGAAGACGACGGCGTCGAATTTTGCGGCCTGCGGCAGATCCCCCGGCACCGGCCGGTCGAGTTCGGTCCAATGGGTGACGAGCGGATCATGCGCCGTCACCACGGCGCCCTCCCGCTCGGCGGCCTCGACGAAGGTCTGGGACGGCGCGTGGCGGGTGTCTCCCACATCCTCGCGGTAGCTGATGCCCAGCAGCAGGATGCGCCGCCCCGCGAGCGCGCCGCCGAACCGCTCGCGCAGCTTGCCCAGCGCCACCAGCGGCATGGCGCTGTTGATGCGCACGGCGTCCGACGAGAAGGGAAAGACCAGATCGGGCCGGTCGAACAGGGTGCGCGCCGCCACCGCGCCGAACAGCGGATCCTTGGTCAGGCAATAGCCGCCGACGCCGAAGCCGGGCTGACGCATGTTGGCGTGGGTAGGGCGCTTGCGAATGGCGCCGACGATCTCGTGCAGGTCGATGCCCACCGCCTCGGCGAAGCGGCCCCATTCCTCCATGAAGGCGATGGTCGTCGCCCGATAGGCGTTCTCCAGCACCTTCGCCGTCTCCGACGCGGTGGTCGATCCCAGCCGGGTCAGCGGGTAGGCATCGGTGTTGATGACGGTGCCGAGGAAGCGCTGGCAGGCGTCGGCGGCCTCCGGCGTCATTCCGGCGTAGACCCGCCAGTAATTGACGATGGAGTTGTAGTATTGCGCCCCCGGCATCACCCGCTCGTAGGAATGGGCCAGCAGGATGGCATCCTCCGGCAAGCCGCGCGCCTTCAGCGCCATGGCGAGGCGCGGGGCGATGACCCGCTCGCAGGTGCCGGGCGGAACGGTCGTCTCGACGATCACCAGCGCGCCGGGGCGCAGGCGGCTGCCGAGATCGTCCATCGCGCGCAGCAGGGGACCGAAACGGACCTCCGGCAACGGCGCCGCCCAGTCGATGTCCAGGTTGATGTCCACCAGCACGATGTCGGCCAGGCGGAACACCTCGGGATCGTCGGTGGCGCTCAGGTTTCCCGCCTCATGCGCGCGGGCCAGGGCCGCGTCCAGTTGCGGATCGCCGCCGGGAAAAGGCATCTCCCCGCGGTTGATGGCGGCCGTGCGCTGGCGTCCGGCCTCGGTCGGCAGATCGACGCCGATCACGGAATAGAGCGGCCCGCCGCCGGCCCGGCATTCTCGCGCGTTGGCGATGGCGACGGACATGGCGGAGCCGACGAAACCCAGCCCCTGCACGCAGACCACCGGGCGGCGCGTGTCCGTGCCGAGGTCCAAGGCCGTGGCGCCCGTTTCGGCGGAAATGACGTGATCATCCATCGGTTTGGTTCCTCGCTTGTCCCCTCGTTTCCCGGATCCGTCTTCCTGTCGATGAGCGCCGACGCCTTTTTCCCGGGTGGGACGACCGCCAATCAGGCCCGCCGGTCAGGCCGGACCCAGCGCGGCGATGAACCGGGATGCGATGATCGGGTAGTCATGGTGCTGTTCGACGAAACGGCGCCCGTTCTCTCCCAGCCGCAGGCGCTCGGCCTGGGGCAGTTGGATGAGCTGGCGGATGGCGTCGGCGTAGGCGGCCGGATCCTCGGGCGGGACCGTGATGCCGCACTGCGCGTCCCGCACGAGGTCGTTGCTGGCGTCGCAGCTCTGCACGATGGGCCGCGCGGCCAGCATGTAGTCGAACATCTTGTTCGGCGACACGCCGTAGCGATACAGCGGGCTGCGCCGCCACGGCATGCTGAGCGCGTCCATCTCCGTCAGGAAGCGCTGCACGGTCCATTTCGGGATCGGCCCGGCCAGATGGAAATTGTCCAGGCCCAGCTGACCGACCCTGGCGCGAAGTTCCGGCGCGGACGAGCCGTCGCCGACCAGGATGAACGAGACCGGCTCTCCGGCCAGCAATGCGGCGCCGTCCAGGATCGCCTCGACCGGGTTCGACGGGTTGATGCCGCCGGCATAGCCGACCAGGAAGCGGCCCTTTGCGCGTTCCTCCGCGATCCGGGCGGCGATGTCCGGGGGCAGGTCGTCCGGGACGGCGGCTTGCAGCGCCGCGATCGGGATGCCGTTCGGGACATGCGCGAATTTCGCCGGCTCCAGCCCGCGCCCGACCATGTAGCCGCAGGCGTCGGGCAGGATCGACACCACCCGGTCGGCGTTGCGGCAGGCGAAATCCTCGGCCGCCTGAAGCATCATGATGTAGGGGTGCCGCCGTGAATAGCCGCCGAGCAACACCGGCGTCAGCGGCCACAGATCATGCACCTCGAACACCAGCCGCGCCCGCGCCGCCCGCGCGATCCGCGCGCCGGGATAGATGTCGAGCGGGTAGGTGGAGGAGCAGATGACCACGTCCGGCCGCTCTTCCCGCGCGATGCGGCGGGCGTCGGTCAGCAGCTTTCCCACGAAGGTCAGCATGTTGACCACCCGGCCGGAACCGTTGCCCTGATAGGGGCGGGTGCGCAGCCAGCGGAACCGCACGCCGTCCTCCACCGTCACCTCATGGTCGGCGCGGATCTCCGGTTGAATCCGGCGCAGGTGGGAGAAGCTCGCCCCGAGCACCGTCACCGCATGGCCGTCCGCCGCCCATTCGCGGGCGAGATAGAAGGGCCGGTACTCCATCCCCATGCGGTCGGAACCGGCATAATGGTTGATGAGCAGGATCTTCATGCCGATAAGCCAGTTCCGGGGGCGGGATCGCCGGTCATTCGGCCGCTGCCCGGGCCGCAGCCGTCCGAGCCGCCGCCGGAACGGCGCCGAGGCTGGCGGCGACGTGCCGCAGATCGTCTTCTGTCAGATACGGATGCATGGGCAGGCTCAACACCGTGGCGGACAGCCGTTCGGTCGCCGGCAGGCCGCCGCCGGCCATGGGATAATGCCGGTACGCCGTCTGGCGGTGCAGCGGCGTGGCGTAGTAGACAGCCGACGGCACCCCCTGTTCCTTCATCCGCGCCATCGCCGCGTCGCGCGACGCCGTCCGCACCGTGTATTGCGCCCAGGCGGAGGTCGTGCCGGGCGGCAGGGACGGACGTTCCAATCCATCCGGCAGCAGCGTGGCGTAGCGCTCGGCGATCCGGGCGCGCGCTTCCAGCTCCGCCGGGAAGATGGCGAGCTTCTCCAGCAGGATTGCCGCCTGGATCGTGTCCAGCCGGCCGTTCATGCCGATGCGGACATTGTCGTATTTGTCGGCGCCCTGGCCGTGGACGCGCAGCGACCGCAGGACCGCGTTCGTCTCGTCGTCGTCGGTGAAGACCGCCCCGCCGTCGCCGTAGCAGCCCAGGGGCTTGGCCGGGAAGAAGCTGGTGGTGGTGATGTCGCCGATGGTGCCGACGGGACGGCCCCGATGCACCGCGCCGAACGCCTGCGCCGCGTCGCAGACCAGCCACAGGCCGTTCTCGCGCACCAGGGGTTCGATGGCGTCATAGTCGGCGGGCCGGCCGAACAGATCGACCGTGATGACGCCGGCCAGCGTCAATCCCTGCTCTCGCGCCGTGGCGATCGCCCGCTTCAGGCTGCCGGGGTCGAGGTTGAAGCTGTCCTCCGTCACGTCGGCGAAGATCGGCACGCCGCCCAGCGCGCACACCGCCTCCGCCGTGGCGCAGAAGGTGAAGCTGGGGACGACGACCGCCTCGCCGCTCTTCAAGCCCTTGGCCATCAGGGCCAGCAGCAGCGCGTCGGTGCCGTTGGCGCAGGTGATTGTGTGACGGGCCCCGCAGAACAGGGAGAGCCGGCCTTCCAGCTCCGCGACCTCGGGCCCCATGATGTAATGGCCATGGTCGAGGACGCGGGCGATGGCGGATTCGAGCGTCGCGCGGATGCCCTGCTGCTGCCGGGCAAGGTCGATGAAGGTGACGGGACGGCGCATGGCTGTGGAATCGGTCATGCCGTGTCCTCTCCTTTCCGGTGATCGGCCGTTCAGGCGATCCTGCTGGTTTCGACGATCTCGGCCAGTTGGCCCTGGCCGTCGAGACGGTAGCGGGTGCCGGTGCGCGGGCAGACCAGGTCGTCGCCCAGCCGTTCGCCGGCGTGGCTGACCCAGCCGATCCAACGGGCTGGGTTGCCGGCCACCAGCGCGTGCGGCGGCACGTCCCTGGTCACCACGGCCCCCGCCGCGACGAAGCAATAGGCGCCCAGGCTGTGGCCGCAGACGATGGTGGCATTGGCGCCGATGGTGGCGCCGCGTCCGACATGGGTCGGGCGGAATTCATTCTTGCGCTCGATCTCGGCGCGCGGGTTGTTCACGTTGGTGAAGACGCAGGACGGGCCGCAGAACACGCCATCCTCCAGAATGACGCCGGTGTAGAGGCTGACGTTGTTCTGGATCTTGCAGCGGTCGCCGACCGTCACGTCGGGGCCGATCATCACGTTCTGGCCGATGATGCAGTCGCGCCCGATCGCCGTGTTCTTCAGGATGTGGCTGAAGTTCCAGATCTTCGTCCCGGCGCCCACCGCCGCCCCGTCATCGATGCAGGCGGTCGGATGGGCGAAATAGGCCGGCGCTTCCGGCGCCGCCGCTTCGTCCTTCAGCATGGCCCGCATGCCGGAAATCATCGACCGCCGCGCGGCGTCGAGGACGCTCAGCACGCCGATCGCTTCGGCCACGTCGGTGCGTGGGCGCTTGTTCTCGAGGATGCATTCCAGAAAATGCAGGCATTCCAGGCGCAGCGGCTCGGCCGGGAGGATCTCGATGGGGTTCGCTTCGGCCTTGGCCGGCTCCGGCATGCCGTTGCGCCAGGCGACCTTGTGCGGGTAGTGGATCAGCTTTTCCGCCCAGGGCCGGGAATCGTCGAACACCGCCATTCCCGAATCGCCGACGACGACGAGCTTCTGGTCCTTGTAGGGGTGCAGCCACGACACGAAGACATGGGCGCTGATGCCGTTGCCGAACGTCATGTGCGTGGTGGTGACGTCGGCGATGCCGTTGTAGAGATAGCTGTGCCCCACGGCCTGGACGCTGTCCGGCCGGTCGCCGGCAAGCGCCAGGATCATCGAGATGTCATGGGGCGCGAAGCTCCAGAACACGTCCTCCTTGCGGCGGAATTTGCCGAGGTTCAGGCGGTTCGAATAGATGTGGCGCAGCCGCCCCAACTGGCCGTCTGCGACCAGCTGCTTCAGCCGCAGGAACGCCGGGTGGTATTGCAGCAGATGCCCGACCATCACGACGCGGCCGCGCGCCTCGGCCGCCCGGCGCACCTTGTCGGCGTCCTCCTCGGCCAGCGCCAGCGGCTTTTCCACGAAGACGTGCTTGCCGGCGTCGATGGCGCGCAATGCCAGGGCGGCGTGGGTCTCGGCCGGGGTCGCCAGCACCACCGCGTCGATATCGGGAGAGGCCAGGATCGCGTCGATCGGCAGGGCGGGGACGCCGAACTGGCCGGAAACCTCCGCCGCGCGGGCCGGGGCCGCCTCGCCGATCGCGGCGAGCACGCCGATGGCGTGGAAGTTGCGGACGAGGTTGATGCCCCAATAGCCGCAGCCGACCACCGCGACGCGCGGGGAGGATGTTTCCATCATCGTCGTCATGCCTTGACCATCACGTCGCGGAAATCGACAAGCCCCAGCGCGCCCACGGCGTTGCGCGTGTCGAGCACCAGCTTGGACAGGCGCAGCAGCTTGGAATAATCGATGCCGGAATGATCGGTGACGATCATCGCCGCGTCATAGCGGGTCAGCGTGTAATCCTCGAACGGCACCGAGGCCTTGCCGGCGAGATTGGCGTGCTGGCGCGTCGGCGGGATCACCGGGAAGAACGGGTCGTAATAGTCGACCTTGGCTCCGGCGGCATCCAGCAGCTCCATCACCGTCAGCGCCGGGCTTTCCCGCAGGTCGGACACGTTCTTCTTGTAGGCCAGCCCGACCACCAGGATGCGGGCGCCCGACAGGCCCTTGCGGAAGCGGCGGTCCAGCTCCTCGCGCAGGCGATGGACGACATAGGCCGGCATGTTGGCGTTCACCTCGCCCGCCAGCTCGATGAAGCGGGTGCTGATGCCCAGCTCGCGCGCCTTCCAGGTCAGGTAGAAGGGGTCGATCGGGATGCAGTGGCCGCCAAGCCCCGGACCGGGATAGAAGGGCATGAAGCCGAAGGGCTTGGTCTTCGCCGCCTCGATCACCTCCCAGATGTCGATGCCCAGCCGGTCGTAGACGATCTTCAATTCGTTCACGAGCGCGATGTTCACCGCGCGGAAGATGTTTTCGGTCAGCTTCACCGCCTCCGCCGTCTCCAGCGAGGAGACGGGCACGGTGCCGACGACGAACTGGTCGTAGAGCGCCACCGCCAGCCGCAGCGCCGCGTCGCCGTCACCCGCCACCACCTTGGGGATCCGCGCCGTCGCGAAATCGGTGTTGCCGGGATCCTCGCGCTCGGGCGAGTAGGCCAGGAAGAAATCGACGTCGGCCACGAGCCCGCCGGCCTCCAGGATCGGCTTCACCACGTCGCGCGTGGTGCCGGGATAGGTGGTGGATTCCAGAACGACCAGATGGCCGGGGCGCAGATGCGGCGCGATGCTGCGCGCGGACGCCTCGACAAAGGTCAGGTCGGGTTCGTGGTGGGGGCCGAGCGGGGTCGGCACGCAGATCAGAATGGCATCGGCCTCGGCGAAGCTTGCGTCGTCCACGGTCGCCAGGAAGCGTCCGTCAGCGATGGCCTGGCCGATGCGGGCGTCGGTGATGTGGTTCAACGGGCTGTGCCCGCCGTTCAGGCGATCGACCGTGGCCGCGTCGATGTCGTAACCGAGGATGCGGTAGCCGGCCTCGCAGGCGGTGAGCGACAGGGGCAGGCCGACATAGCCGAGCCCCACCACCGCGACCGTGGCCGTCCGGTTCAGGTACTTCTGCAGCAGCCCGTCGATGTCGGGGCTTTGCGTCGCCTCCCGCCGGCCGGACACCCGCAATTGGGGCTGACGGCGGCCGTGTGCGTCGGTCGTTGGATTGTCCAACTGGTACATCATCACCCCCGTCGATGCGCGTGCCTTTTCTCCGTCAGGAAGGCTCTCGGCCAGGAAAGGCGAAGCGCATTATTTCAAAAAGAAAACAAAAGACATGAACGCGGCGACGGGCTACTCCGGCCGCCGCTCCCGATCCGACGGCCGGGCCTGCGGGGCTCTCAACCGGTCCAGCGCCTGCTCGACGGGCAGGCCGATGCCGAGCACGGCCAGCACGCCCCGCACGACCCAGACGATGTCCTGATCGAGGCGGCGGTGCGGAAAATACTCCAGATCGGCACGGGCCTTCGCCGGGAAGAGAACCGCGCGGTAGAAGGCGTGCGGGTCGACGTTCTCCGGGTACAGCCGGCATTCGTTGCGGAAATAGACCTGGTTGGGGCCGAAAATGCCGGGGCGATGGTCCAGCACGGCGGCGAAGGGACCGTCGAAGCAATCCGCGAAGTCCAGCGTTTCCGGGCGCGGCCCGACCACGGCCATGTCGCCGCGCAGTACGTTCCAGAGCTGCGGCACCTCGTCGATCTTGGTGCGCTCCAGAAAACGGCCGACCCGCGTCATGCGGTCGTCGCCCTTCAGCGTCACCGCCCGGCCGTGGCAGCCCTGGCGGAATTTGCGGAACTTGTACAGACGGAACAAGCGTCCGTTCTGTCCCAGCCGGTCCTGGGAAAACAGGATCGGGCCGGACGAATCCAGGCGGATGGCGATCACCACCGGGATGAGTATCGGTAAGAAAACAATAAAACCGGTCAGCGCCATCGCTATGTCGAAGATTCTCCTCGGAATCGTGGTGGCGGGGGTGGACCGGGCGGGGGAGGCGAGGGCAGCCGTTCTGGCCGCAGCTTGGAAATTGCTGATCATGGCGGCATCGTCTCGCGTTGTTTGGCCAGCGCGCGGGCCAGCGCCCGCGCGACCCTGTCGACGTCGTCATCGTCCATGTCCGGGTGCAGCGGCAGGCTCAGCGCGCGCCGTGCGAACTCCTCGGTCAGCGGCAGAGTCACCTCGGGGAAGCGCTGACGGTAGAACGTGAACCGGTGGACCGGCGCGTAATGGACGCTGGTCTGGATCCCCTCGGCGCGAAGGTCGTCCATGATGCCTTGCCGGTCGACCGTCGCTGGCAGCAGAACCGGCAGGATGTGGTTTGCCGACGGGCGCGGTTGCGGAAAGGGCAGGGCGAGGTCGGGGCAGTCCGACTCCAGCACCCGGCGATAGCGCTCCGTCAGCGCCTGCCGCCGGGCGTTCCATTCCGGCAGCCTGGCGAGCTGCACCAGCCCGATGGCGGCGCGGAACTCGTCCATCCGGTAATTGTAGCCCAGCATCGTGACGTCGTAGCCGCTGGCGTGCCCCGTCAGCCGTTGCCGCGCGCCGCTGGTCATCCCATGAGCGCGCAGCATGCGGACGCGTTCCAGCATCGCATCGCCCCGCATCGCATCATCGCGGGCGACGATCATGCCGCCCTCGGCGGTCGTCATGTTCTTGTTGCCGTAGAAGCTGAAGACGGCGGCGTCGCCGATGGTGCCGACCCCTGGCAGCCCGGCGGCGTGCGCGGCGTCCTCGATCAGCGTCACGCCGCGCGCCTGGGCGAAGGCGCGCCAGCGCTCGCGGTCTGGAAGATATCCCGCGTAATGCACCAGGATCGCCGCGCGGGTGCGCCCGGTGCATTTTGCGGCGGCGTCGGACAGCGACATCAGCGGCAGGTCCAGCCGCTCAATGTCCACGAAGACCGGGGTCGCCCCGACATGCAGGACGCTGGCTGCGGTCGCGACGAAGGTCATCGACGGCACCAGAACCTCGTCTCCCGGCCCGAGGCCCAGGGCGGCGAGCACCAGATGCAGGCCGGCGGTGCAGGAGGACACCGCCACCGCATCCCGCGCGTCGTGCATGTCGGCGAACGCCCGTTCGAAAGCACGCACGCGCTCGCCCATGGTGATCCAGCCGTCCTCAATGACGGCGGCGAGCGCAGCCTTCTCCTCCTCGCCCAGGATGGGCTTGGCTACCAGCAGCATGACGTCACTCCGGGGTCCGGGATTGCGGGCCGGCGGCTTGCGCGGTCTTCACCGCGCGGCGGTCAGTCGGCGATCACGCGGCGATCATGCGACGGCGCGGGTCTCGAACGCCGACCACTGCTCGTCCCACGTCATTTCCTGGACCTTCTGGAAGTCGTCGACCCGGCCGATGTCGAGCCACAGCCCGCCATGCTGGAAGGTGGCGACGGGTTCGCGCGACGCCATCATGCAGGACATCAGGTTGTCGAACCCGAACGGCACCCCGACGGGGATGTAGGACAGCACGTCGGGCTCCATGCAGTAGACGCCCATGCTGACCAGATGCGACAGGGACGGCTTTTCCTGGAACCGGGTGACGAAATTGCCGGCTTCCTCGATGATGCCGAAATCGGTCTGAATGGTCCGGCTCGATGTGGCTATGGTCAGCATCGCGCCCTTTCGCCGGTGGTGGTCGGAAAAAGCGTCAAGGTTGAGGTCGGTCAGCACGTCGCCGTTGATGACCAGGAAGGTTTCGTCCAACTGCTCCTTCAGGAGTTGCAGCGCCCCTACCGTTCCAAGCGGTTCCATCTCTTCGGTGTAATGGATATTCATGCCCCACTGGCGGCCATCGCCGCACACGGTGCGGATCAGGTGGCCGAGATACCCCGTGGTGATGTAGACGTCCTTGACGCCGTTGCGGCGAAGCCACTTCAACAGCAGCTCCAGGACGGGTTTCGATCCGACAGGCATGAGTGGCTTGGGTAGGACCATCGTGTAGGGGCGGAGCCGCATGCCCTTTCCCCCACATTGAATCACTCCCTTCATACATTCCTCCATCGGCACCCTTATTTTCGGCCCCTGGTGCGGCCTGGCGCCATGAAATGTTGTTTTCCCTCAGATTCTCGGAAGGCGCCTTCACCCCTGGGAGCGCCGGCAGGCGGACATTCCCGTTTGGCTTGTCAATGTTATGTTATGCTTTCGATTTCTGTAAACATAAGGATGCGCGGAGGCCGTGGAAAATAAGGATGTCCGCCATGCCGGAAAGAAAGAGTTAGAGCGATTTCGGCATGGAAGCCACCCCCACGGTGGGTTCGACTCCGACCGACCGGGCGTATCGGGATAAAGCCTCTTTTTATGTTTGCAGGGGTTCTTATGGGAGTTTATGTTTGCCCATACCTAAGAAAAAGGGCTTCCGGATCCAGCTTCCCGAGCCGGCACCCGTCCCATCCAGGTGAGCCTGGGCCCGTTGAATTCGGGTTCGCCGACTTCGGGAGCGATAAGAAAACAAATCGGCACGCGGTGCGTGGATTGGTCCTGCCGGCCGGCGCTGCGCCCCCTTCAGGCAAGGTGAAATGGGGAAGGTCATGAATCAATACGAGATCGTGCACTCCGAAGTTCGCGATCCGGCACCGTATATCCGGCAAGAGGGAGGGGGCGCCGCCAGGGAGATCGATACCATCGGCGCGTTGAAGCGGCGCCGTTTCATGATCCTGCTTCTTATCGGCACGGCGATGACCGCCACCTTCCTCGTCGCCCGGCTGATGACGCCGCTCTACGAGGCCGAAGCCGACATCATGTTCAATCCGCGCGAGCTGAGCTGGATGGGCGACACGACCCAGCCGGGGGCGTTGCCGCCGTCGGAGGAATCCGCGCGCAAGAATGAAATCGCCATCGTGCAGTCGCGTGTCCTGGCCGAAGCCGTGGTGGATCGTCTGGAGCTTCAGCGGATCGCCGAATTCAACCCGTCCCTGCGGCCCAGCCTGTCCGAACGGCTGCGCGCTCTGGTGGCCGGTTGGGCCGGTCCCGCTTTGTCGCTGTTGCCGATCGAAGCGGCCGCCTCCGAAATGCCGGGGGGCGGGGCGCCGCATCGGAACACCCGCGACGAGGTCGTCAACAGCTTCCAGCGCCGGCTGGATGCAACGTCGAGCGACGCATCGCGCGTCATCAGCATCCGCTTCCGGTCCGAGGATGCGGAACGCGCCACATTGGTCGCCAACGCCGTCGCCGATCATTTCATCGCCCAGAAACGTGACCAGGAGGTCAGCGCGGCCGAGGCGCTGGGCCGGAGCCTGACGCAGGAGATCGCCGACCTGAACCGGGACATTCGCGACGCGGAACGCCGGCTCGAGGAAACGCGGATCGCGCTGGGACTGCACTCCGATTCCAACATCAAGGCGCTGGCCGACCGCATGACCGAACTCAACCGGCAGCTGATCGCCGTGACCGGCGAGCGGCTGCGCGCCGAGGCGCAGTTCGCCGAAGCGCAATCGGTGCGCAGCAACGGGTCGGAATCCGCGGCGCAGGTGCTGGATTCGCCGCTGATCCAGCGGTTGCAGGAGGCGGCGACCGCCGCAAGCTCGCAGGTCGGGCAGCTTTCGCTCCGCTACAGCAACAACCACCCGGCACTGATCGCCGCGCGCGCCGAACTGCGCGACCTGCGTTCCCGCATCGGTGAAGAGGTGCAGAAAATCCAGAATTCGCGCTTGAACGCCGTCGCCATCGCCAAGACGAACGAGGAAGGCCTGCGTCAGCAGGTCAATCTTCTGAACGAGCAGATGGCCAAAGCGAACGCGTCGGAGGTCGACGTCCGCGTCATGGAGCGCGAGGTGGAGGCCAAGCGGACCCTGCTGCCGCAACTCGCGGCGCGTCTGAACAACGCCAACGCGCAGATCGATTATCTGAAGCTGCACGGACCGGACATGCAGGTGATCTCGCGCGCCGTCGTGCCGCCGTTCGCCACCTTCCCGCCGACCCTCGCCATGCTGGCGACCGCCTTCGTGCTGTCGGCGGGCGGCGGCGGCGTCCTGGCCCTACTGCTGGAACGTGCCGACAACACCGTCCAGAGCCTGTCGCAGATCCGCCGCATGACCCCGGTGCGCGTCGTCGGCGCCCTGCCGATCGCCGACCGCCGCCGCCGCTGGCGCCGCCGGCCGCCGGCCGAGCATGTGTTGGATGAAACCGACAGCATGTTCATAGAGCAACTGCGGTCCCTGGCGCTGCGCACCGGGTTGGGCGATCCGACGACGAAGGTTCTGCTGTTCACCTCTTCGGTGTCGGAGGAGGGCAAGAGCAGCGCAGCCTCCTCGATGGCGCGCATGCTGGCGCTGTCGGGGCGCAGGACGGTGCTGATCGACGCCGACCTGCGGGCGCCCACCGTGCACCGGATCTTCGGGATGAACCGTGGTCCGGGACTGACGGAATACGTCACGGGCGGGCACAGCCTGAGCGAGGTTATCCGCACCGACACCGCGTCGGGCGCCGAGATCATCACGGCCGGCCGGAATGTCGCTTCGCCCTCCGACGTTCTCCAGTCGCCGCGCCTGCAGGAGTTGGTCAGCGATCTGGCGGTGATGTTCGACGCGGTCATCATCGACTCGCCGCCGGTGCTCGCCGCCTGCGACGCGCATATTCTCGCGCGGCTCGCCGACCGGACGCTGATGATCGTGCGCTGGCGCTCCACCCGAATCTCGACCTTCGTCAGCGCGATGCAGCGCCTGTCGGACGACCGCATCCCGGTGGACGGCATCGTCCTGTCGCAGGTGGACGGACGCAAGTACCGGCTCCACGACTATGGGGATTCCGCCATGTTCTCGGCCGGCTTCCGCAAATACTACACGAGGACGTGAGCCCGGCCACTGCTCTCACAGCGGGCAATCTCAACGCGGGCCATCTCACAGCGGAGAGTCGCGCATCATGTGCGGGATCGCAGGAATCGTCGGGTTCACCGGAAAGATCGACATCGGCAGCCGCATCAAGGAGATGACGGACGCCGTCCACCACCGTGGCCCCGACGGCGAGGGGTTCTACCGCAACGGCCGGGTGGCGTTCGGCCACCGCCGGTTGGCCGTCGTCGACCTGTCGCCGGGCGGCCACCAGCCGATGACCTCCGCCGATGGCCGCCACGTCGTCACCTACAACGGCGAGATCTACAATTTCGTCGAGCTGCGCCGGGAGTTGGAGGCGCTGGGCCACCGGTTCCGCAGCCATTCCGATACCGAGGTGCTGCTGGCGGCCTATGCGGCCTGGGGGCCCGACTGCCTGACGCGCATGAACGGCATGTGGTCCTTCGCCCTGCACGACACCGACCGGGATCTGATCTTCGCCGCCCGCGACCGTTTCGGCGAAAAGCCGTTCCACTATGTGCGGACCGACGACTGCTTCGCATTCGGGTCGGAGATCCGGCAACTGCTGCCGCTGCTCGGGACGGTCGCCGCGAATCCGGCGGTCGTGTCGGAGTATCTGCTGGCCGGCGTGCCGCTGCAGTCGGCCGAAACCTTCTTCAGCGGCGTCCTCAACCTCGCCGCCGGGCATTACCTGATCCACGACCTGAAATCCGACCGCTGCACGATCCACCGCTATTACGATCTGGCCGGCCGGCTGAGCGGGGTGGGGGAGCGCGACGGGCCGGAGGCGGTGGACGAGTTCCGCCGGGTCTTCGAGGATTCGATCCGCCTGCGGCTGCGTTCCGACGTGCGGGTGGGGACATGCCTCAGCGGCGGGCTGGACAGCTCCAGCGTGTCGCTGCTGGCCGCGCGGCTGAACGGCGCCGGGAGCGGCGCGCCCTTCAGCGCCATCACCGCGATCAGCGAGGATCCCGCCAACAGCGAGGAGGCCTATGCCGAGGAGGTCGTCCGCGCCGGCGGGTTGAACTGGGTCAGGACGCGGCCGGACTACGAGGATTTCCGCGACACCCTGCCGGCCGTGATCCGCCAGCAGGAGGAGCCCTTCACCTCGCCGTCGGTATGCATGCAGTCCTTCGTCATGCGGGCCGCGCGCGAGAACGGCATCGTCGTGCTGCTGGACGGGCAGGGGGCCGACGAGATCCTGCTGGGCTATGACCGCTATTATTGCGCCTACGGGCTGGCGGTGTGGCGCCAGCAGGGCGCGCGCGAGGCCCTGCGCTGGCAGCGCCAGATGGTGCGCAACAACGTCAACATGACCAGCCTGCGCTTCGCGGCGCTGGCCGTGCGGGATCTGTCGCCGGCGCTGCGCTATCTGCACTATCTCGGGCGTTCGCGGCATCTCAGCCCGCGCCCGCCGATGCCGGACTGGGTGCGGCAGTACGCGCGGGCCTGTCTGGATCTGCGCAGCCTGCAAACGCTGGAGGTCGAGAACACCGGCCTGCCGCCGCTGTTGCGCTTCGAGGACAAGAACGCCATGGCGCATTCCATCGAGACGCGCCTGCCCTTCCTCGACCACCGTCTGGTCGAGCACAGCATCGCGCTGGCGTCGGCCCTGAAGATGCGCGACGGCTGGTCGAAATGGGTGGTGCGGCGGTCGATGATGGACGTGCTGCCGGAAAACATCGCATGGCGACGCAACAAGATCGGTTTCGCCGCACCGGACGCGATGTGGCTGTCGCGCCATGCCGGCGTTATGGAGAGGATGGTCGAGGCTTCGCCGCTGGTCGGCCGTTTCTGCGACCGGAACCGCGTCCGCGAGGGCTATCGCCGTCTGGACCGCGCCGGCCAATGGCGCCTCTACTGCCTGGCCCTGTGGGAGGAGCAGTTCGGGGTGTCATGAGACCTGCCCGGAACATGCGGCACCGTCGATAAGGCGCCGCTCCGGCATCTCTCCTTTTTCAGTTTCTTTCGTGCCTTTCGCATCGTGGCTGAGGCTGTCATTCGGGGACCGGCGGTCCGGGGATCGGCTGTCAGGGGATCGGGGGAGGGAAAGGCGGCGCATGGAAACGACGTTGCACGCGGGTCTACGGCCGGCAGGCCGGGCGGACCAGGTTCACCTGCTGTTCCGCGATCTTCTGTCCATCGAGGCGTGCCTCGTCCTGTTCATCTTCTCCGGACGCTTCAAGTCGTTGCCGGAACTGCAATCCTTCCCCGTCGACGCAACCCTGCTCTTCTTCGCCCTGACCTTCGCCCTGATCGTCGTCCGCCGCATCACCGGCCATTTGAAGCCGCTGCCGATGGACGCGCCCGATCTGCTGATGCTGGGTTTCTGCGCCCTGGGCATCGTCAGCGTGTTCTGGTCCAGCCTCGAACCCAAGAACATCGACAAGACGTGGCGCTTCGCCCTGGTCGGCATGACCGGCTATTTCTTGGTCAGCATCCTGGCGCAGGATCCCGAGCGCCGGGCGCGCATGTTGCGGCTGATCATCGGATTCAGCGGCCTGCTGCTGCTGTATTACTCCTATCACCGCTGGATCGTCGGCGTGGATATCCGGGAGCTTCAATTCACCGGCCGAATCCAGGGGAACAACTACATCGAATACGCCACTCACGCCAGTTATCTGTTCTTCGCCTGCCTGCCGCTTGCCATTTATGGGCCGGCCCGGCTGTTGCTCCCGGCGATCGGCGGCGCGGTCGCGGCCCTGTTCGCGCTGACGCTGATCGGCGCGCGTGGTCCTCTCGTCTTTTCGGTGCTCAGCATCCCGGTGGCGGCCTTCGCGCTTCTTTTGCGCCCCAGCTGGCTGGGGGCCGGCACAAGGCGGCTTCTGTTGTTCATGGTGGTGCTGGTCGGCACCGCTTGGGCCGGCTACATCGGTCTCATCGCCGTCAAGGGCTTCAGCGGCGCGACGGAGCAGCTCTACACGCTCGAACGTCTGTCGCTCCAACTCTCCCACGAGAGCACCAACTCCCTCGACGTCCGCTCCGAAGGGCGGGAGCTTGCCTTTCGGCGCTGGCTGGAAAAGCCGCTGCTGGGCTGGGGCATGGGTGAGTTCCGCCTCCAGCACAGTTCGGACTTCCCGCACAACCTGGCGCTGGAAATCCTGATGGAAATGGGGCTGGCCGGGGCGGTGCTTTTCTTTCCCGTGCTGGCCATGGCCGTGCTGGCCTGCTACCGCGTCGCCCGGAGCCGGGAGGCCGACTGGGTGGCCGCCGCCATCGCCCTGATGTTCTTCATGGAGTTCCTTTCGCACACCACCGTGCAGGGCTATCTCGCAGAAAGCCGGATCTATTTCGCCATGCTGGCGCTGGTGATCGGGTGGCAGCGCACGAACCCACGCTGGATCGGTCCCGACCGGGTGCCGTCATCCTGACCCATCGCTCCAGGCGGGATCCGCGTGCATATTCTTCTTTTGCACCGCTTCAGCGCCCTGGAGTCTCGCGATACAGTAAGAAAACAAATTTGACGGTCTTTTGTCCCGGAGGGCGGGGCCGCGGAACAACGGAACGACGCCATGATGGCCGATCTGGTCGCCGACCTGTACGTCTCCCTCAACGGTTCCGATCTGAATTCCGGCACGCAGGGTTCGCCGTTCCGCAGCATCGCCCGCGCCTCCGAGGCCGCCCGGCCCGGCACCACGGTGCATGTGGCGCCGGGGGTCTACATCGGCGGCTTCCAGACCAAGGCGAACGGCACGGCCGAAGCGCCGATCCATTATCGGTCGGTCGAGAAATGGGGCGCCAGGATCATCCCGGAGGCCGGCAATGCCAAAATCGAAGCCTGGGACAACCGGGGCGATTACGTCATCATCGACGGTTTCGAGATCGACGGCCGCGTGACCAAGGGTCGGATGCGTTGGCTTTCGGGCATCTACACGACCGGCACCGGCTCGGTGGTCCGGAACAACAAGGTCCACGACATCGTGCGCGATTCCGTGGCGTTCAGAGCCGCCCGCCGCGGCAATGTGGGCGGCGGCGGCATTCTGGGCGACGGCTATTTCGGCAACACCGACATCAGCGTGACCGGCAACGTCGTCTACAACATCGGCCCGCCCAACCGCACCAACAGTCTGGTCCATGGCATCTATATGTCGACGTCCGGTCAGGTGCAGAACAACATGGTGTATCAGGTGTCGGGCGACGCCATCACCACATGGCACGACGCCCGCCACGTCAGGATCTTCAACAACACGGTATTCGCCAGCCGCACCGGCATCATGATCGGCGGCGGCGATTATTACCATACGAGCGGTCCGAACGACCACTCGCAGGTTTCCAACAACATCGTCTACGACAACGACGCCGGCATTCTGGAACATGGCGACACCGGCCTGAACAACATCTACAGCAACAACCTGGTCTACCGGAACCGGATGAACCTGCGCCTGCGCAACGGGCTGGAGCCGACCGGCACGGTGAGCGCCGATCCCAAATTCGCGCGGTACGACCCATCGGGATCCGGCGACTACCGGTTGACGGCCGACTCCCCGGCGGTGAATGCCGGCCAAAGACCCGATGCCCCGACGACCGATCTCGACGGCGTGGCACGGCCGCAATGCGGAGAGATCGACATCGGCGCCCACGAATGGATGCCGTCCGGTGCCCAGAACTGCCCCAACGGCGGGCAGCGATGACTGCCGATCACCGCGCCACCCCCTTGGAGGAACCATGATGTCGGACACGACGCTTTCCAAAAACCTGAGCTTTCCGGGGAGCCAGATCCTCCTGCAGCTCGGGCGCCGGCTGAACCGGTGGGGGTCGCCGAACGCCGGCGAGGAACGTTTCGCGTGGGATCACCTGTCGTCCTGCCGCAACGTTCTCGACGTGGCTTGCGGCATCGGCGATTTCATAAGCTTGCAGCCGCAGCGGACCATCGGCATCGACCTCAACCCCAGCAACGTCGAGTATTGCCGGGGGCGCGGTTTGGACGCGCGTGTCGGCGACGCTCTCGATCTGCCCTTCGAGGCGAACTCCTTTGACGGCGTTCATTCGGCTCAGGTCATGTTCGCCCTCGATCCGGGCAGGGCCGCCCGGTATCTGTCGGAATTGTTGCGGGTCACCCGCCACGGCGGAACGATCGTCATCTCCAACCTGTGCGATCCGCGCGACGTTTTCCAATATCCCGAAGTGTCGCGGCCCTACCCGCCGGAAGCCCTGTTCCGCATGATCCACGCCGCGTCCAGTCCCAACGCCGAGGTGGGAAGCAGGGTCACCGGCGCCAGCCTGAAAGCCATCCGCTTCCGCCGCCCCCCGCTGTTCAACGTCCGGCTGGCCGGTTCGGAACGGGCGTGGCATCTGTCCACGGTGCTGAACGCGCTGCAATATGGCTGTGGGCTGCGCAAGTTCTGGACCTTGCAGGGCTATACCGCCGTCCTCACCAAGCACTCAGAAATCTGAAAGACGGGCATGATGACCGACATCCGTCCGCTCATCGAGGATTGCTGCGGTTGGAACCGGCGGATTTGGGCCGACGCGGTGGCCTTCGCCGTCACCGCCCTGCCGACGACGCTGGAGGGCAAGAGGGTTCTGGAAATCGGGGCGGGGAAGCATTCCTCCATCGCGCCGGCATTCGCGGCCAAGGGGGCGACGGTGTTCTGCTCCTACTATGGGCAGCCCCGTCACGAGGTCGAGAATGGCCAACTCCGGCTCGTTTCCGAAAAATACGGACTGACGGGCATCGCGCTGCTGGAAATGGACATGCACCGCCTGAGCGGGCAATACGACGTGATCGTCCTGAAGTCGGTCCTCGGCGGGGTCTGCCGGGGCGACGATTACAAGAGGATGCGCAGCGTGATCGACGGTCTGATGGATCATCTCACGGATGAGGGGGTCATCCTGACGATCGACAACGGTTACGTCGGTCCGTTCATCCGGTTTTTCCGGCTGGCCGGCGCCGGAAAGAACCGCTGGACCTATTTCAAGCAGGACGAACTGCGGGCCGTCCTTGCCGATTACCACATCGAATCGCAAGGGTTCGGGTTCCTGAATTTTGGCGCGGCCCGCTTCCTGTTCCGCCGAGACCTGGAAATTCTGGAAACCGTGAACGACGCGATCCACACCGTCGATACCGCATTGCTTCGTCTGTTCAACCCTCGCCAGCGGGCCGTCCTGTCCACGGTGATCCGCAAGAAGTCGGTCGGCGCTCACGCACAAGCGTAACCGGCACAGTCGCTCCGCATAGCCTGGAGTTGAAGGGGCAAGCCATTCCTTTCGCATCGTGACACGAGTCGTCGCGAGTCAGTCAGAAGAAATGGATCCCAATTCTCAAAGACCACCTGTGAGTAAGTTCAAAACCAGCAAGAGACATGATCAAGATGTTGCCGCAAGGTAACGTGCGGCAAATATGAAACAGAATTCATGCATTTTTCCAAAACATGTCATACTTTGGCCCTACCATTTGAGATTATGGTTCGCACGTTAACGGCGTGGTGTCGTCGCTTGATCAGCCTATGAAATGCGACGGTCTATCGGATGATAGGCAGGCGACGATAGACAAGCCGTTTGGATGAATTTCAAGGAGTTGTTGGCAATGCCGACAATATCAGGACGGTTACTGTAGCTTTCCTTTGATATCGCTCACCTTCTGTTGTCGTGGCTCCCGGCGCGCAGTGCTGCCGGTGACGCATTCGCGACCATGAGCGATCGGAAAAGCCAATCCCGACCATGATCGACCGGAGAAGGCGCCCTCCCGGCGCCGGCCCCGTCGATTCCTCAGCCGGCGTTCACCACGGGCGCCGCACGGATCGCGTTTGCCTGCTCGCGAGCGGCTTCACGATTCTCACCCAGCGTGCATACAAGGAAATCCAAACTATGGCCGACATTTACGTTTCGACCACTGGTTCCGACTCCAACTCTGGCACCAAAGACTCGCCCTTCAAGACCATTCTCAAGGCGTCCCAGGTCGCTGAGGCCGGCACCACGGTCCATGTCGCGCCGGGGACCTACATCGGTGGATTCCAGACGACGAAGAGCGGCACGACCGATGCGCCGATCCATTACGTGTCGGATGAGAAGTGGGGCGCCAAGATCGTTCCGGGGGCCGGCAACAGCAAGATCGAGGCCTGGGACAACCGCGGCGACAACGTCATCATCGATGGCTTCGAGATCGACGGCAGCAACCCGCAGGGCGGCACGCCGTGGCTTTCGGGCATCTACACGACCGGCACCAACTCGGTGGTTCAGAACAACAAGGTCCACGACATCGTTCGTGATTCCGCGGCGATCAACGCCGCCCACAGCGGCGGCCAAGGCGGCGGCGGCATCCTGGGCGACGGCTATTTCGGCGACAGCAACATCAGCGTGAACGGCAACGTCGTCTACAACATCGGTCCGGCCAACAGCACGACCGATCTGGTCCATGGCATCTATATGTCGACGTCCGGGCAGGTGCAGAACAACATGGTGTATCAGGCGTCGGGCGACGCCATCAGCACCTGGCATGACGCCCATCACGTCAAGATTCTCAACAACACCATCTTCGCCAGCCACAACGGCATCATGATCGGCGGCGGCGATTATTACCACACGAGCGGCCCGAACGACCACTCGCAGGTCTCCAACAACATCATCTACGACAACGACACCGGCATCATGGAGTTCGGTGATACCGGCAGCAACAACATCTACAGCAACAATCTGATCTACGGGAACGACACCAATCTCAGCATGAAGAACGGAAAGGTCACCGGTACGGTGAGCGCCGATCCGAAATTCGTGAAATACGATCCGTCGGGCAATGGCGACTATCGTCTGACCTCCGATTCTCCCGCCGTCAATTCCGGCATCAGCTCCGGCGCGCCGACGCTGGACATGAACGGCGACGCCCGTGAGGGCGCTGTCGACATCGGCGCCATGGAGTACCAGTCGACCACGTCCACGCCTCCCGCCGGGTCGGCTCCTCCGTCCTCCTCCGTGCCCTCGACGCCGGCTGCCACCGAGGCCACGGCGAAGATCGTTCTGAATGTGGACGGCACGGCAGCGGGCGGCGTCAACGCCCACTTCAACCTGCTGATCGACGGGAAGAAGATCGGTGAAGGGGTCGCCGGTACGGAGGCCAAGGATTTCGTCTTCACCACCACCGTGGCCGCCGATCAGGCTCACAAGGTGCAGGTGCAGTATGACAACGACAGCGTCGTCAACGGCCAGGACCGCAATCTGACCGTCAACAAGATCACGATCAACGGCAAGGCCGTGGCGCCGACCGACTCGAACGTGACCTATGACAAGGGTGCTCTGGACGGCAGGGACGTGGCCCCCGGCCAGGCGGACATGTGGTGGAACGGCACGCTTGTGGTGAGCGCCGACAAGAGCCTCTTCTCCTCGTCCGCGGTCACCGCTCAGGCGGCGGCATTGCCGGAGGGGGCCGACCAGTTCGACATTCGTCAGTACATGGTCGCGCAGGCATCGAACACGGTCGAGATCCCGGCCGATACCAGCGGGACGGCATCGATCGATCTCTGGGCCTCGGAGCCGGATCTGTTCGCCGCGACCGCTCATCTGTCGGATTCGCTGAACGAGTTCGACGCGGCCTAACCTTAAAACGATCAGGCCGACGGTCTTTTGAGATGCGGAGGGCGCTTTCGGGCGCCCTCCGTATCGCTTTTCCGTTTCTTGGGATAGCATCGATAGCCAGTGCGGAGAGGCCTCCGTCCAATCCGGCGGTCCGGGCCAATCCGTCTTGTGCATCGTGTTTCCGAACGGGAACGCAAGCTGCCCGGACTCGGTAAACACCCTCTATTCACCTGCGTCCCGATCCCCCGGATTGCGACCTGTTCTTTCCCATGGTCTCTCGCTACAGTGGCGAGAATTTGGAAAGGCGGGTTGCCAGGCGTTCAGAAAGGCGGCCTTGAAAAAGAGGCGTAATTCGCCGTTCCTCTTCTAAATAAAAAGCAAACAACAATTTTAGTATTTTCCCCGCACAAATTTTCCCGATCTTTCTTTGTCGAGTCTTAGAAAATCTGTGAAAATATTTATAATTTCCGATTCTGATCAAAGAGCCGTTCCAGAAATATCCGCATTAAAAAGAAGCAGTACACGCCGACGGGTATCCTCCACGCGGGGATCGACTGTCCGGTCGGCGTTGCTTCAGGGAGGTCACCATGCGAACCAGCAACGCAGGGCGCTCGGACCATACGGCAACCGATCCCATATCGGACAATGTCCTGTGGGACAACGGCATGGTGAAGGCCAGCATGCGCGGCGTCTCGGTGCTGGAGGCCGAGCATGTTCTTGCCAATGTCTGGCGCCGTGTCGAGGAGTATGGCGTCAGCGCGCCGCACCTGCACTTCGATTTCAGGAGCGACGGAAGCATCAGCCTGCGCTTCACCTTCACCGATCCGGTGATTGCCGCGCTAGTCCTGAACGGGCTGGCGCGCGTCGTCTGGAGGCGCCGGAGGCTGGAGATCAGGCAAGGCTGCGCACATCGTCGTTCAGCCAGGGTCCACAGCGGCGCAGCGGTGATCAGGCGGCTTTGCGGAAGACTGGAATCCCCACGCTGGTCATGAGGATCGTCGCCTTGCGGCCGATGGCCACCTCGCCCTTCCGCGCGGTGAGAGCCAGAGGCGCTGGCTGTGCCTCATAAGGCCCCCCATAAGGACATCCAACCGAGGCTTCGTCCGCGGTTCGCACACACACGCCTACAGCACCAGAATGGCGGCGATCCAGACGGCGAAGGCGCCGACCGTCCCCTGGATCAGGGTTCCCAGGGTCTGCAGCCGATAACCGTCGCGCGTGGTCATGTTCGAGAATTGCGTGACCACCCAGAAGAAGCTGTCGTTGGCATGGGAAACCACCATCGCCCCGGCGCCGATGGCCACGGTCACCAGCGCCTTGGCGGTGGCGCTGTCGAGCCCAAGTGCCGGCAGCAGCGGGGCCATGAGGCCGGCGGTGGTGATGATCGCGACCGTGCTGCTGCCCTGCGCCGTCTTGATGCCGGCCGCCACCAGGAACGGCAGCCAGATCCCGAGATTGGCGCTCGCCAGGCTGTCGCCGATGACCTGGGCGATGCCGGAGTTCTGCAGCACCTTGCCGAACGCGCCGCCGGCCCCCGTGATCGTGATGATGATCGCCGCATCGATCACGGCCTGCCCCACCCAGCCGGAGGTGGACATCATCTCCCGCGTCAGCCGCTTTGGAAGCATCAGCGCCAGTCCCACGCCGATCAGAAGCGCCACGACGGGCTGGCCCAGGAAGGACAGGATCTGCACGATGCCGCCCGTGCCGAACGGCTTGGCCGGCAGTTCGGCGATGGAGCGGAGCACGATCAGCAGGATGGGAACCGCGATGGGGACCAGCGACTTGGCGGCCGACGGCGCGTCCGCATCGGCTTGCGGCGCGTCGCGGGCAGGATCCTCGTCGGGACGGTACGGTTCGATCGGCACGCGCGCGGCGTACAGGATGGCGAACAGCCAGCCGGCGGCGGTGGCGATGGCGGCGATCGCCATGCCCCACAGAATGACCAGCCCCAGGTCGGCGCCGAGAATGCCGGCCGCGGCGACCGGCCCCGGGGTCGGCGGCACCATGGTGTGGGTGGCGTACAGCCCGAGGGAAAGTGCGATGGCGGTGGCGGCGAGGCTGATCCCGGCCTTGCGCGCCACGGCCTTGTTCAGCGACGACAGGATGACGAAGCCGGAATCGCAGAACACCGGGATGGAAACCAGATAGCCCATGACGGACATGGCCAGCGGCGCGTTGCGCTGCCCGGTCATGCGCAGGATGCTGGAGGCGAGCCGGAAGGCGCCCCCGGATTTCTCCAGGAAAATGCCGATGATGGTCCCGGCGATGATGACGATGCCGATCGAGCCGATGGTGCCGCCGAACCCCTCGTTCACCGATTTCACCACGTCGGCCAGCGGCATGCCGGACAGGATGCCGAAGCCGAACGCGGTGATGAGGAGCGCCAGGAAGGGGTGCAGGTTCAGCCGTGCGGTGGCGAACACGATGAAGGCGATGGACAGCAGCAGCAGCAGGACCAGCAGCATGGCGCGCCTCCCAAGGAGCGAAGTTGACCAGGCGTAACACGCCCGTGGGTGGCGAGTTCCCGCGCCGGTGGAGTGGCCGCGGCCTCATGGGGCTTGCCGCGCTTGGATAGCAGCGGCGGAGACGCGCCCGCCGTTTTGAGGGCGCGCGCAAAGCCTGATGCGTCCGGGTTTGCGCTGAATGCTATCAGTCACCGCCTCGCGGGGGATACGTGCCCGCCTTTCGTGGCTGCCGGCGGCTCCTGCTCGACGATCCAGGCCTCGCGGTCGAGGTCCAGATCGGCGAATTGCGCGGCGTCGAAGACGGGCGACCCGACACCGGCGGCGATTTGCCGGTCGTAGTCCCGCAGGATGCGCATGCCGACCCGGAACAGCATCACCAGCGCGGCGAGGTTGACCAGCGCCAGCAGCCCCATGGTGAGGTCGGCGAAGGCGAAGACGGTGCTGAGATCCTGTTGCGATCCCCACATGACCAGGATCAGCGTCAGCACACGGTAAATGGTGAACAGGGTCCGGTTCTCGTTGCTGAAGAAATTCAGGCTGTTCTCGCCCAGATAGTAGTTGTAGATGATCGATGTGAAGGCGAAGAGCATCAATGCGACGCTGACGAAGGACCGTCCCCACTCGCCCACCACGTTGGCCAGCGCCGCCTGGGTCAGCTCGATGCCCTTCAGTTCCGATCCCGGCTGGTAGACGCCCGAGAGCAGGATGATGCAGGCCGTGCAGGAGCAGATGATAAGGGTGTCGATGAAGACGCTGAACGCCTGCACCACGCCTTGCGCGCCGGGATGCTTCACATAGGCGATGGCGGCGACGTTGGGGGCGCTGCCCAGCCCCGCCTCGTTGGAGAACAGGCCCCGCCGCACTCCCATCGTGATGGCGGCCCCCATGGTGCCGCCGATCGCCGGTTCCAGCCCGAAGGCGCTCTTGAAGATGAGCGCCAGCACGCCGGGCACCGCGCCGGCGTTCAGGACGATCACCACCAGCGTCATCACGACATATCCCACCGCCATGACGGGCACCACGATGTCGGCGACCTCGGCGATGCGCCTGATGCCGCCGAAGACGATCAGACCGACGACGGCGACCAGCACGATGCCGGTGACGAGCGGCGGCACACCGAAGGCATCCGCGACGGAGGTCGCGGTGGTGTAGGACTGCAGCGCGGTGAAGCTGAAGCCGAACGTGACCAGCAGCAACCCCGAGAACAGCGCTGCCAGCCAGCGCATCTTCAGCCCTCGCTCGATGTAATAGGCCGGTCCGCCCCGGTATGTGCCGTCGGGTTCGGCGATCTTGAAAAGCTGCGCCAGGCTGCATTCGAAGAAGCTGGTCGCCATGCCGATCAGCCCGATGATCCACATCCAGAAGACCGCCCCCGGTCCGCCCAATCCGATCGCTACCGCGACGCCTGCGATGTTGCCGGCGCCCACCCGTCCGGCGACGCTGAGCATCAGGGCCTGGAAGGAACTGAGGTGCCCCGGCTGGCGCCCGAACGCCCCGACCAGCGTGCCGAACATCCTCCCGAAGTAACGGAACTGCACGAACCGCGACGCCACTGTGAAGGCCAGGCCGATCGCAACCAGTACGACGGTCAGGACATAGTTCCACAGCAGGTCGTTCACGAAACCAAGCATGACGGCTGCCCCCCGGCTTTCGGCCGCGAGCGGCCCCATGTGCTCGATAACGCGCCAGGGTTCCCGATGTGCCGGCTGCCGGCCGGTAGAGACCTATGTATTCCCTTTGCCTTTCCCGCCGTCCTTTCCGGTTTCAGGCCGCCGAAGGTGCAGGGCGGCGCCCCCGGCCTCATGCCGGCCGCAATCGTTTCCGGGCCGTGGAACACGCGTCCTGCGCGTTGGTTCAGCATCTGGATGAAATCCGGAAAGCCCCAGGCCGATGTTTGTTAGGATGGCGCCGGGATCATGAGGAGCCGCTTCCTTGAGCACTGGACTGATCGCACTGCTTGACGACGTCGTCGGTTTGGCGAAGGTCGCCGCCGCTTCGCTGGATGATGCCGCCGGGCAGGCCGCGAAGGTGGGGGCCAAGGCCGCCGGCGTGGTGGTCGACGATGCCGCCGTCACGCCACGCTACGTCGTGGGTTTCACGGCGGATCGTGAATTGCCGATCATCGGCAGGATCGCCGTGGGCTCCCTGAAGAACAAGCTGATCGTGCTGTTGCCGGCCGCCCTGGTCTTGAGTCTCGTGGCGCCCTGGGCCATCACGCCGCTGCTGATGCTGGGCGGCGCCTTCCTTTGCTATGAAGGGGCGGAGAAGGTCTTTGAAGCCATCTGGCCGCACGAGGCCCATGACGGCCATGGTGCGGAGGGCATTGCCGACCCGCAATCGGCCCGGCAATTCGAAGAGTCCAAGGTCAACGGCGCGATCAAGACCGACCTGATCCTGTCCGCCGAGATCATGGCGATCACGCTGTCCGCCGTCGCCGCGGAGGTTTCCTCCTTCTGGATGCAGGCGCTGGTCCTGGCCATCGTCGGGGCCGGCATCACCGTCGCGGTGTACGGCGCGGTGGCGCTGATCGTGAAGGCGGACGACGCCGGCCTGTCCCTGGCGCAGAACGACCGGCCGGTTTCCAGCATCTTCGGGCTGCGGCGGCCGAGCGCCGTGGCGCCGGGCGGGGTTGACCGGCTGCTGCGCCCGCTGACGCAGGGGCTGGGCCGTGGTCTCGTCTATGGAATGCCGATTTTCCTCAAGCTGCTCAGCCTCGTCGGCACCGCCGCCATGCTCTGGGTCGGCGGCGGCATCATCATCCATGGGCTGGAAGGCTATGGGTTCGAGGAACTCGGTCACGCGATCCATGACGCCGCCGCGGCGGTCGGCCATGCGCTTCCGGCGGGGGCGGCGGTGATCGAATGGCTGGTTGCCGCCGCGATGGCCGGCATATTCGGGCTTGTTCTCGGCGCGCTGCTGATCCCGCTGGTCCACCGCGTCGTCATGCCGGCCTTCGCGATGCTGAGACGCAAACGCGGCTCCGTGGCGGAAACCGCTTCGTCCGACCGTCCTCAGCGTGCCGACTGACGGTCCATTCGTCGGGGCGGGCCCACTGCGAGCGAGTTCCGGAATTCGGCGCGCTAATCGGGGTGGAGGCCGTCACTCTGCTTGGCCGGGGAGCGAACCCCTCGCCATTCCGGCCAACAGCTTGGCCGTCGCAACGGCGAGTTGGCTTTGCGTGTATGGCTTGGCGAGCCGCGGCAGGTCGGCGACCACGCCCTCCGGCAGATCGGCGTATCCCGTCGCCAGCAGAACCGGCAGGTCCGGCGCCATGGCGCGGGCCGCCTGGGCAAGCTCGACCCCGGTCATGCCGGGCATCGCATAATCGGTCAGCATCAGGTCGACCGCCTGCCCGCTGCGCAGAAGCTCCAGCGCCTCGCTGCCCGAACTCGCTTCGAGGACCGTGTGCCCAAGGTCGGACAGCATATCGACGGTGCTCATGGCGATCAGCGCGTCGTCGTCGACCACGAGGACCACGGCGGGAGACACGTCGACCGCCGGGGCCGGCGGCAGCTCGGCCGCCCGGGCCGGTGTGCCGGCCTTGGGCAACCACAGCTCCACGACCGTTCCCCCGCCCGGAACGCTCGACAGCCGGAACGCGCCGCCGGACTGCACCGCCAGACCGTGGACCATCGACAACCCCAGCCCGGTGCCCTTGCCGATGCCCTTGGTCGAGAAGAAGGGCTCGACCGCCCGCGCGACCGTTTCCTCATCCATTCCCATGCCGGTGTCCCGCACGCTGACATGCGGGTAGGAACCGGGCGGCAGACCCGAAGCCTCGGGAACCGGCGCCTCGTCCACGGTCACGGTGAGCGTGCCGCCGTCGGGCATGGCATCGCGGGCATTGACGGCGAGATTCAGGACGGCCAGTTCGAACTGGTTGGGATCGATCAGTGCCGGTGCTTGGGTTGACGGAGCGTCTATGCGGATGACGACGCGCGGGCCGACAGACCGTTCCAGCAGCGTTCTCATGCCGTCCAGCAGCCCGGCAAGGTCCACCGCCTGCGGCTGCAGATCCTGGCGGCGGGCGAAGGCCAGAAGCCTTTGGGTCAGCGTCGCCCCGCGCCGGGCGCCCTGCATGGCGCCGTCGAAAAGGCGCTCCGTCGCCGGATCGGCGGGAAGTCGTTTGCGCAGCAATTCCAGATTGCCGAGCACCGCCATCAGCAGGTTGTTGAAGTCGTGCGCGACGCCGCCGGTCAGCTGGCCGAGCGTCTCCAGCTTCTGCGTCTGGCGCAGTTGCTCTTCGGCGCGTTCGCGGTCGCGGATCTCGTCGCGCAGCTGGTCCAGCGTCGCCGCCAGTTCCCGGGTGCGTTCCCGCACCTTGGATTCCAGCGTCGCGGTAAGGCGCTGCAGCGCCTCCTGAGCCGCCTTCTGGTCGCTGATGTCGACGATGACGGCGAGCGCACCCGCAGTCCTGCCGGTGGCGTCCTGTACGGGCACGCCGCTGACACGGGTCCAGACCGGCTGGCCGCCGACAGGACGATAGACGAACTCGATGCCGCTGACGGTTTCGCCGCGCAGGGCCCGTTGAGCGACGAATTGGTCGCGGGACAAGCGGCGGCCCTGCTGATCGTATCCAATCCAGCTCTCTTCTCCGTCCGGCAGCAGGGAGGGGATGACGGCATCCGGGAGGAAGCGGCGGAATGCCGGATTGGACAGGATGGTCCGGCCGTGCAGGTCCATCAGGTTCACCGCCACCGGCAGGTGTTCCACCAGCGTTTCGAAGCGTGCCCGTTCGTCGGCGAGGTCCGCGAGGAGGCGCTCGCGCTCCGCGAGCCTCGCCCGCGCCTCGTACTGCCGGCGACGGCCGCGCAGGCAGGTCCGCACGACGCTGATCAGGGTGGTCGGGTGAAACGGGCGTTCCACGAAGGTGACGTTGCCCAGCAGTTCGGTCAACCGGGCCGCCTCGGGCGTGCGTTCGGCGCCATTGCCCCGCAAGGTCAGCAGTATGACGGGAAGGTCCGACCAGGAGGGCTGCGCGGCGATCCAGCCGGCGAGGCACTGGAGATCGGCGGTGCGCACCGCCTCCTCCACGAGGATGAGCAGGCCCGCTCCGTCCTCCAGCGCCGAGCACAGCGCCGGCAGGTCGGGACAGGCGTGCGTGGCGATCCCGACCTCGCCCAGCAGGGCGGAAGCGACGGCGGCATCCCGTCCGTGCGGCGCCAGGATCAGCGCCCGCTCCATGATCGCGGCCTCGCTCAAGCCGGATCGTCCTTCAGCAGAGGCCCGCCTTGGCCGATATAGACAGGCACGCCGCACAGCACCCCCTGGAACTCGGCCAGCGGCGGTCCGAGGCTGATGCCCTTGTCGTTGACCCGGTACTCGCGGATCGTGTCCTCGTGCGGACCGGCGCGCTTCTTGATCACCGAGATCGCCCGCCGGACACGGCCCAACGCCTCGAAGTAACGCAGCAATACGACGGTATCGGCCAGATAGGTGACGTCGACCGGGGCCTGCATGTCGCCGATCAGGCCATGTTGGGCGATGGTGAGGAAGGTCGTCACGCCCTGGCGGTTCAGGTACAGCAGCAATTCGTGAAGATGCAGGACCAGAAGCTGCTCTTCCGGCATCGCAGCCTGATAACCGTTGAGGCTGTCGATCACCACGCTGCGGATCCGGTGGTCGTCGACGCAGGCGCGGACCCGGTGGGTGAACTCGCCGGGCGCCAGTTCCGCCGCATCCACCTGCTCGACGATCACGCTGCCGCTGTCGCGCATGGCTTCGAGATCCAGGCCCATCGCCTTGGTCCGGGCGAACAGCAGGCCAAGCTCCTCGTCGAAGACGAACAGCGCCGCCCGCTCTCCCCGTGCGACGGCCGCCGCCACGAACTGAATCGCCAGCAGCGACTTCCCGGTCCCCGCGGGGCCGATGATCAGGGTGCTCGATCCGCGCTCCATGCCGCCGCCCAGCAGCGTATCGAGTTCGGCGATTCCGCTGGCCAGACGCTCCCCGGAGAAACCGGTCCGATGCTCGGCGGCGATCAGCCGGGGGAAGACCTGGAAGCCGCCGGTGGTGATCGTGCAGTCGTGGTAGCCGCCGCGATATGCCTGCCCACGGTACTTCAGCACCCGCAATCGCCGCCGCTCCGCCCCGTAGGCCGGCGTCACCATCTCCAGACGGATCACGCCGTGGGCGATGCTGTGGACCGTCTTGTCCATGGTGTCGGTGGTCAGGTCGTCGAGCAGCAGCACGGTTGCGCCGTGCCGGGCGAAATAATGCTTGAGGGCGAGGATTTGGCGCCGGTACCGCAGCGAGCTTTGGGCAAGCAGCCTGATCTCCGACAGGCTGTCGAGAACGATCCGCATCGGCTTGCTCCGGCCGATCGCCTCGAAGATCAGCTTGGTCGTCTCGCCGAGTTCGAGGTCGGAGGAGTAGAGCAGACTTTGCTGGTGCGCCTCGTCGAGCAGGCTCTCCGGCGGAACCAGCTCGAACACCGTGATCTCCTCGCCGAGCGTCCAGCCATGCGTGGCCGCGGCGTCGCGCAGTTCGCCATCGGTTTCCGACAGCGTGATGTAGAGCCCGGTTTCGCCGGCCGCCGCGCCATCCAGCAGGAACTGCAGGGCAATGGTGGTCTTGCCGGTGCCGGGGCTGCCCTCGAGCAGGAAGACACGGTCGCGGGCGAGACCGCCGGCGAGGATGTCGTCGAGGCCGGCGATGCCGGTTCGCGCCTTGCGCGGCGGTTCAGAGGGTGCGGGCATGGCAGGCCATGAAATCCGTCTTGAGGGTGTCGGGCAGCGCGTGCGCCGGGATGCGGGCCAAGGTATCGGCAAGGGCACGCTGCGTATGCCAAAGATCATGCGCCAACTGAAGGCCGAGCCGGACATGGGCGGAAATGCCGCAGAGTCCGGCCAGCCGGGGCAGCCGGGCAGCCGTCCCGGGCGTGGCGGCGGCGGTGCCTGCAAGCACGCGGTTGCGCAGCACGGCTCCGGGGTGGGGCGGCGGATCAGCGGGCGGAGATAGTTCTGCGGACATCGGATTTGACCGGAATACACGGCCGCCTGAATGTAATGCATCGCAGGACAGAGTGCAGCCTGCACTATCCTCATCGACCCTTCGGCATAGAGGCGGTGAAGACAGGTTGCCGGCCTGTGTTCACGACGCCTCTATTTCCCGGTCGCTGGAATTTGTTTGCGGCAGGGGCGTGAAGATTGAACGGTTTGCGTACTCTTCGGTATCGGCGCGATGCCGTCGCCGCTCGCGGCCTCGCATCCGGGCCTGACCTTTGGCCGCGCCGCCGGCATGATCGGGGAGTGCCGGCCGCGATCCGCATGGCCCGATCTTCGGAGCTTCCCGTGCGACCGGCTTCGGGCCAACGGAACATGACCGGCTTGGGAGCCGGTCACAGAAGCTTGTCGAGCGTGATCGGAAATTCCCGCACCCTCCGTCCGGTGGCGTTGTGGATGGCGTTGGCGACGGCGGCTCCGGTGCCGGTGATGCCGATCTCGCCGATGCCGCGGGCGCCCATCGGGGCGTGCGGATCCGGGATGTCGGTCCAGATCACCTCGATCTCCGGCACGTCCAGATGCACGGGAAGGTGATAGTCGGACAGGTTGCGGTTCATGATCCGGCCGTTCCGCTGGTCGAACTGCGTCTCCTCCATCAGGGCCAGCCCCAGCCCCATGATGATGCCGCCGCGGAACTGGCTCGCCGCCGTCTTCGGGTTGAGGATGCGGCCGCAGTCGAAGGAGCCGAAAAAGCGGCTGACCCGCGTCTCGCCGGTGATGGCGTTGACGCGCACCTCGCAGAACATCGCGCCGTAGGAATGCATCGACCAGTGCATCGTCTCCAACGGCATCGGCGCGCTGCCTTCCACCGCCACTTCATTGCGTCCCGACCGTGCCAGGATCGAAGCATAGCTCTCGAAGCGGCCGGGTTCGTCCAGCTTGCGCAGGCCGGCATCGGCGCATTCCACCTCGTCGGCGCCGAGGCCGGCCAGCGGCGAGTCGTTGCCGGCGAGCGTCAGCAACTCGTCGACCAGCTCCTTTTGGGCCATCATCACGGCGAGGCCGACGGAGGCCGTCTGCTGCGACCCGCCGGCGAGAATGACGCCGGGCAGGCTGGAATCGCCATAGCGGACCGTCACCGCGTCCAGCGGCAGGCCGAGCCGGTCGGCGGCGACCTGCGTGTGGGTGGTCGCGGTGCCCATGCCCATCTCATGCGCCGCCACGTCGATGCGGGCATGGCCGGCGGCGTCCAGCGTGATGCGCGCCGCACCGCCGGGCATGCGGTGATAGGGGTAGGTCGCGGTGGCGCAGCCCATGCCGACGAGCCAGTCGCCCTCCCGCCGCGACCGCGGCACCGGGTTCCGCCGCTCCCAGCCGAAGCGCTGCGCACCGGCCCGGTAGGCCGCCACGATGTTGCGGGCGGAGAAGGGACGGCCGGAGAGCGGATCCTTCTCCGGCTCGTTGAGGACGCGCAGCTCGACCGGATCCATGCCGAGCTGCTCGGCCAGTTCGTCCATCGCGCATTCCAGGGCGACGGTGCCGACCGCCTCGCCGGGGGCGCGCATGAAGGTGTTGGCGACCATGTCGAGGTAACAGGTCTGCACCTCCAGCGCGAAGGTTTGGGCGGAGTAGGCGCTCTGTGTCGGCAGGATGAAGGGCTCCGGCATCGGGCTGTGGCGCGTCTTCGGAGTGACGCCGCGATGGATGATCGCCGTCAGCCGCCCGTCGGCATCGGCGCCGAGCGCCACCCGCTGCTCCGTCGGGCTGCGTCCGCCGACGATGCGGTACACGCCCTCGCGCGACAGGGCGATGCGGACCGGGCGGCCGGCCAGCCGCGCCGCCGCCGCCGCGAGGATCTGGTGCTGCCACAGCCCCTTGGCGCCGAAACCGCCGCCGACGAAGGGGGAACTGACATGGACCTGGGACTCCTCCAGGCCGAAGATCCGCGCCATCGTCCATGCGGTGTGCGCGACCGCCTGCGTGGCGTCGTGAACGAACAGATCGTCCCCCCGCCAGACCAGCGTCGCGCCATGCGGTTCCAGGGCGTTGTGGTTGTGGCCCGGCGTTCGGTAGACCGCCTCGACCTTGTGCGGAGCGGCGGCCAGGGCCGCGTCGGCATCGCCGACCACGGCGCGCAACGGCTCGCCCATGAAGGCCCCGACCTCGCAGCCGTCGGCCGTCGGCAGGGAGGTCGCAGCCGGCTCCTCCGCATAGGTCACGCGGATCAGCGAGCGGGCGTGGTCGGCCTGCTCCTGGGTTTCGGCGAGCACCAGGGCGATCGGTTCGCCGTTCCAGCGCACCCGGTCGTCCTGCATGACCGGCGAATCGTCGCCCGCCGCCGCCTTGTCTCCGCTGAGGAAGCGCGGCGGCGGGTTGAGGCGCGGCGCGTTGCGGTGGGTCATCACCAGGACCACGCCCGGCGCCGCCTCCGCCGCGCCGGTGTCGAGGGTGACGATGCGGCCCTTGGCGATGGTGCTGTAGGCGAGTGCGGCATAGACCATGCCGTCCAGCGCGATTTCCGCCGCGAAGGGGGCCGCGCCCCGCACCTTCAGCGGCCCATCGACCCGGCTGACCGGCGTGCCGATGTGGCCGTGCCGGCGCCGGAGCAGCGGGTCGGGCCGGCCGCCCGGCAAAAGGGCGCCGGGCGCCAGCTCGACCGCCTTCTTCATCGCCGTTTGCGCAATGCCCTGCGCCGCTTCCTTGCCCTTGTCGACGATGCTCATGCCCCGTCTCCCGCCAGCCTGTTTTCCGCCAACTCGCCGAGCATGGCGACGATGACGCGTTGCGCCAGTTCGACCTTGAACGCGTTGTCCCGCAGCGGTGACGCCTCCGCCAGTTCGGCGGCAGCCGCCGCCTGGAAGGCGGCCTCGGTCGCGGGTTGGCCGCGCAGCGCCTGCTCCGCCTTCGCTGCGCGCCAGGGCTTGTGGGCGACGCCGCCGAGCGCCAGCCGCACGTCCGTCACGGTCCCGTTCTCCACCGCCAGTGCGGCGGCGACCGAAACCAGGGCGAAGGCATAGCTCGACCGGTCGCGGACCTTGCGGTAGGCGGAGCGCATCGCCGGGGGCGGGGCCGGCAACTCCACCGCGGTGATGAGGTCGCCCGGCTGCAGCACCGTGTCGCGGTCGGGCTCGTCGCCGGGCAGCCGGTGCAGGTCCGCGAAGGGCAGGCGGCGTTCGCCCTGGGCGCCGGTCAGGTGAACGGTGGCGTCGAGGGCCGCCAGCGCCACGCACATGTCCGACGGGTGGGTCGCGACGCAGGAGGGCGAGGCGCCGAGGATCGCATGCATGCGGTTGAAGCCGTCGATGGCGTCGCAGCCCTGTCCGGGCTCCCGCTTGTTGCAGCGCGATCCGGCCCGGTCGTAGAAATAGGCGCAGCGCGTGCGCTGGAGGATGTTGCCCGCCACGGTCGCCATGTTGCGGATCTGCGGGGAGGCGCCGGCCAGGATCGCCCGCGCCAGCACCGGATAGCGGCTGCGGACCAGCCGGTGCTCAGCAAGGGCGGTGTTGCGCACCGCCGCGCCGATCAGCAGGCCGCCGCCATCGGTTTCCGCGATCACGCTCGACAGGCCGGTGACGTCCACCAGCGCCGTGGGACGCTCGATGGTTTCGCGCATCAGGTCGACGAGGTTGGTGCCGCCGCCCAGATAGCTGGCGCCCGCTTGCCGGTTGCCGCACTGACCGGCGATCAGGCGGACCGCGGCGTCGGCATCGGACGCCTGGGTGTAGGTGAAGGGCGTCATTCCGCGGCCTCCCGCTGTGCATCGGCCGGATAGGTTTCGGCGATGGCGTCGATGATGCCGTTGTGCGCGCCGCAGCGGCACAGGTTGCCGCTCATCCGCTCGCGCAGTTCGTCCCGGCTGTAGGGGATCGAGGCGGCGTCGATTTCGGCGGTGACGTGGCTGGGCACCCCACGCCGCAACTCTTCGATCATGCCGATGGCCGAGCAGATCTGGCCGGGCGTGCAGTAGCCGCACTGGAAGCCGTCATGCTCGATGAAGGCCTGCTGCAGCGGATGCGGCGCGCCCTCGGCGCCGAGGCCTTCAATCGTGGTGACGGAGCGCCCTTCATACTGCACCGCCAGCGCGAGGCAGGAGAGGATGCGCTGCCCGTCCACCAGCACCGTGCAGGCGCCGCAGGCGCCCTGGTCGCAGCCCTTCTTGGTGCCGGACAGATGGAGTTTTTCGCGAAGCAGATCGAGCAGGGAGACGCGGGGATCATCGGGCAGATCCACGTCGGTCCCGTTCACGGTGATACCCATGCGTTCCTCCCGGCCAAGCAGGGCCGGCCGGTCGTCACCGGCCGCATGAAGCGGGATAACAGGCGAACGGCGAAATGGTGCCGTTCATGGGGTCATGGGTGCGCGGTATCAGTCGTCCGGTTGCGAGGGAATGCCGTGCTTGCGCAGCTTGGCATAGAGGTTCGTTCGCGACAGGCCGAGCCTGCGGGCGGCTTCCAGCTTGTTCCCCCGGCTGTCTTCCAGCGCTTCGAGGACGAGGACCCGCTCCAGCTCGTCCATCGCCGCGGCCAGGGAGCGCTTGCCGTCGGGCGGGGGAGGAGGGGGCTGGATCGCGCTGCCCGGAAGGATGTCGGCGAAATCCTCGGCCAGGATGCGCTCGCCTTCGGTGCGCACATAGACCTGTTCGATCACATTGGCCAGTTCACGGACATTGCCGGGCCAATCATGCTGCCGCAGCGCATCGAGCGCCGCAGGCGTCAGCTCGCGCATCGGCTGATCGAGGCTGATGGCGATCTTTTCGGAAAAGAGCGAGGCGAGGATCTCCAGATCGTCCTTGCGGTCGCGCAGCGCCGGCAACTGGATCGGAAAGACGTTGAGCCGATAATAGAGGTCCGACCGGAAGGCGCCGCTCCGCACCATGTCGGCCAGCGGCCGGCTGGTGGCCGCGATGATGCGGACATCGACCTTGACGACCTGATTGGAGCCCAGCGGTTCGACCTCGCGCTCCTGCAGGGCGCGCAGCAGCTTGGCCTGCAACGGCAGCGGCATGTCGCCGATCTCGTCGAGAAACAGCGTCCCGCCATGGGCCAGCTGGAACTTGCCGGGGCGCGGCTGGCGCCCTGCGCCCGTATAGGCACCCGGCGCGACGCCGAAGAACTCCGCCTCTAGGAGATTTTCGGGAATGGCGGCGGTGTTGACCGCGACGAAGGGGCGATGGGCCCGGTCCGAGGCCGCATGGATCGACTGGGCGACCAGTTCCTTGCCGGTCCCGGTCTCGCCCAGCAGCAGCACCGCCGAACGGATTTGCCCCGCCCGGCGCACCAGCCGCTTGACCTGAAGCATGGGCGGGCTGAAGCCGATCAGGTTTTCGACCGTGTATTGGGAGGCCCGGCTGGCCGCCAGTTCCTGTTCCACGCGGTTCAGGCGCGATTGCAGCTTGTTGAAGCGGTCGGCGATGGGCCGAAGATAGGTCAGGCTGTTCTTCAGGGCGAAGGCGAGGGCGCCGATGACCTCTCCCCGCTCGTCGCGCAGGGGCAGGCGGCTGACCAGCAGCGTGTGCTCGCCATAGCGCATGATGTCCAGCGGCAGCGACCGGCCGGTTTCCACCACCTCGCGCATCCGGCTGTGCGGGATGACGCGCTCCACCGTCTGGCCGATCATGTCCGCGGTCGATTGCAGTCCGAGCTGCGCCATCAGCTTGTCGTTGAACCAGACATGCTTGTCGTTGGACCAGACGATGCGCGCCTCCCGGTCGACCAGTATGGCGCCGTCGATCATCTCGTCGATCATCTCCATCAGCGCCCGCGCCGCGGCGAAGTGACCGGCTTCCTCCGGCTGCATCCGACAGACCTCCGTGATGCCCATTGTCAAGATACTGAACATTATCTGTCAGAAAAGTGAACACAGCGAAAGCGCTAATTGGCAAAGATGGTCGGCCGTTGCGGAGAGCGATCTGTCTGAAATCACTGATTCCGGCGTTCCTCCATCCCGCATCGCGAAATCAAACCCCTTTTCTGCCAATCGGTTGCCCAATTGGCACGCGCGTTGCTAACCATCCTTTCGCAAGGTGGCGAAACGAACAATCCGCTCCACGCCTTATGTGCGGCGGAGGGCGGGGCGGGGGCTCCGGTCAGGCAGAAGGGGATATGCACGCGCCATGACAAAGCAGCGCATCGCGATCATCGGCGGCGGATTGATGGGGCACGGCATCGCGCAGGCCTTCGCCGCCGCCGGGCATCGCGTCGCGATCCAGGAACCTGATGCCGACCGCCGGGCGGCGATCCTCGGCCATATCCGCCGGAACCTTCAGCTCCTGGGAGAGGACAGCGCGGTCGCCGAGCTGATCCACCCGCAGGAAATGCTGGCGGACGCCGTCTCCGGCGCGGACATCGTGATCGAAGCGGTGCCGGAGGATCTGGCCCTCAAGCAGCGGGTCTTCGCGGCGGTCGAGGCGGCGGCTCCCGCCCACGCGCTTCTGGCCAGCAACACCTCGGTCATCCCGATCACCCGGATCATGGAGCGGCTCGGCGACAAGACCCGCGCCATGGGCACCCATTGGTGGAATCCGCCCCATCTGATTCCGCTGGTCGAGGTGGTCCAGACCCGGGACACCGATGATGCGGCGGTGGAGGCGATGATCGGCCTGCTGGCCTCCATCGGCAAGACGCCGGTGCATGTCCGCAAGGATGTTCCCGGCTTCATCGGCAACCGCCTGCAGCATGCGATGTGGCGCGAGGCCATCGCCCTGGTCGAGAGCGGCGTCTGCGATGCCGAAACGGTGGATACCGTGGTCAAGGCGAGCTTCGGCCGGCGCCTTGCCGTCTTGGGGCCGCTGGAGAACGCCGATCTCGTCGGCACCGACCTGACGCTGGCGGTGCACGGGCATGTCCTGGCCGATCTCGACCGCAGCGCCGGCCCGCAGACTCTCCTGCGCGATCTGGTCGCCTCCGGGCGGCTCGGCATGAAGGCGGGCGCCGGCTTCCGGACCTGGACCGAGGCGCAGCGGCAGGAGGTCGCCGACGGCCTCGCCGCCCATCTCCGCCGCCTGGATGGCCCGCCTGGGTGGCGTTGACCGCAACTGACCGCCAGAACGGCCGCCGGCACGGCGGTTCACCGACGCATAAGCTTCAATCGTCCGCAGCCTGCCCGGCCGGACCAGAACAGGAGGGCCATGCATGGCCGTGACACGGAACAAAGTGATCATCAGCTGCGCGCTGACGGGATCGATCCACACCCCCACCATGTCGGACGCCCTGCCGGTGACGCCCGACGAGATCGTCGAGCAGGGCGTCGGCGCGGCTGAGGCCGGGGCGGCGATCCTGCATCTGCACGCCCGCGATCCCCGCACCGGCCAGCCGACGCCGGACCCCGCGGTGTTCATGCAGTTCCTGCCGCGGCTCAAGCAGTCCACCGATGCGGTGCTGAACATCACCACCGGCGGCTCGCTGAACATGACGGTGCAGGAACGGCTTGCCGCCCCGCTGCTGGCCAAGCCGGAGATGTGCTCGCTCAACATGGGATCGATGAATTTCGGCATCTACCCTCTCGCCGACCGTTACAAGGACTGGAAGCACGACTGGGAAGAGCCCTATCTGCGCAGCACCGACGACTTCATCTTCCGCAACACCTTCCGCGACATCGCCTATATCCTTGAACATCTGGGCGAGGGCTGCGGCACCCGCTTCGAGTTCGAGTGCTACGATGTCGGCCATCTCTACAACCTCGCGCATTTCCTCGATCGCGGATTGGTGAAGGCGCCGCTGTTCATCCAGACCATCTTCGGCATCCTGGGCGGCATCGGGGCGGAGGAGCGCAACCTCGCCTTCATGCGGGAGACCGCCGACCGCCTGTTCGGCAAGGACTACCAATGGTCGGTTCTGGCCGCCGGCCGCCACCAGATCCCCTTCACGACCATGGCCGCGGTGATGGGCGGCAATGTCCGCGTCGGGCTGGAGGACAGCCTCTATCTCGCCAAGGGCCGGCTCGCCCGGAACAGCGCCGAGCAGGTGGCGAAGATCCGCCGCATCCTTGAGGAGTTGTCGCTGGAGGTCGCCACCCCGGCCGAGGCGCGCGCCATGCTCGACCTCAAGGGCGCCGACCAGGTGGCGTTCTGAGCCGTACCATTTCCTGATCGAGGGACGATAAATGCAGAACAGAAACGCCGTCGTCACCGGTTCCACCAGCGGAATCGGGCTGGCGACAGTGCGGGAACTGGCCGGCCGGGGCTGCAATGTGATGGTCAACGGCTTCGGCGACCGCGCCGAGATCGACCGGACCTGCGCCGGGATCGCGGAGCAAAGCGGAACCCGGATCGTCTATTCGGGGGCCGACCTCAGCCGGCCGGAGGAGGCCCGCGCCATGATGGCGGAGGCCGCCGACCTGCTGGGACCGGTGGACATCCTGGTGAACAACGCCGGCATCCAGCATGTCGCCGCCCTGCACGAGTTCCCCGACGACAAATGGGATCTGCTGCTGGCGGTCAACCTGAGCGCCGCGTTCCACACCATCAAGGCGGCCGTGCCGGCGATGCGCGAGCGGGGCTGGGGACGCATCGTCAACACCGCCTCCGTGCTGGGCATGGTCGGCGCTCCGCACAAGCCCGCCTATGTCGCCGCCAAGCATGGCATCATCGGCCTGACCAAATCGGTGTCGATCGAGCTCGCCCCCCATGGCATCACCTGCAACGCGGTGTGTCCCGGCACGGTGCTGACCCCCATCATCGAAAAGCAGATCGCCCAGCAGGCGCAGGTCACCGGCCTGCCCGAGGATCAGGTCCTGAAGGCGGTGTTCCTGGAAAAGATGCCGACCGGCCGGCTGATCGGGCCGGAGGAGGTCGCCGCCGCCATCGCCTTCCTCTGTTCCGACGCCGCGGCATCGATCACCGGGGCGGTCATTCCGGTCGACGGCGGCTATACCACCCATTGAGCCGTCGTCCCGGGAGCCTCCGGGCGCCGCCGTCGCCGGCGGCCGCCCCAAGCACCAAGAACTGTCAGAATTGGGAGTGAAACATGCGCAAGTTCCTTCTCGCCGGCGTCGCCCTCGCCACGCTGGCTTCAGGCAGCGCCTATGCCCAGATGTCCGACGACGTCATCAAGATCGGCATGCTGTCGGACCGGTCCGGCATCTACGCCGACATCAACGGTGAAGGGTCGGCCATCGCCGCGAGGATGGCGGCCGAGGAATTCGGCAACGCCATCAACGGCACGAAGATCGAGATCATCGTCGGCGACCACCAGAACAAGGCGGACATCGCCGCCAATCTGGCCCGGCAATGGATCGACACCGAAAAGGTCGACGTCGTCGCCGACGTGCCCAATTCGGCCGCCGCCCTGGCCGTCCAGGGGATCACGCGGGACAAGAAGCGCCTCTTCCTGATGTCCGGTCCCGGCTCCACCGACCTGACGGGCAAGGATTGCAGCCCCTACGGCTTCCAATGGACCTGGGACAACCATGCCGTGGCGTCGGCCACCGCCCGTGCGCTGGTCGAGCAGGGCAGGAAGAGCTGGTACTTCATCACCGCCGATTACGCCTTCGGCCATTCGCTCGAAAACGAAGCGGCCAAAACCGTCAAGGAACTCGGCGGTACGGTCAAGGGCAGCGTGCGCCATCCGCTGGGTGCGTCCGACTTCTCGTCGTTCCTGCTGCAGGCGCAGGCGTCGGGTGCGGACGTGGTGGCCTTCGCCAATGCCGGCGGGGACACCATCAACGGCGTCAAGCAGGCGGCCGAGTTCGGCATTCCCCAAAGCGGCCAGACCTTGGCCGGCCTGTTGCTGAACGTCAACGACATCCACGCGCTCGGCCTGGAGACCTCGCAGGGTCTGATGCTGGCGAACTCCTTCTACTGGGACATGAACGACGAAACCCGCGCCTGGTCGAAGAAGTTCGAGGAACGGACCGGCCGCAAGCCGTCGATGAACCAGGCCGGCGTGTATTCGGCCGTCCGCCATTACCTGAAGGCCGTGCAGGAGGCCGGCACCGACGATGCCGACAAGGTGGCCGCCAAGATGCGCGGCATGCCCATCACCGACATGATGATGAAGGAGGCGAAGATCGCCGACAATGGCCGCATCTTCGCCGACATGTATCTGGCGCAGGTCAAGACGCCGGCCGAATCAGAACACGCCTGGGATTACTTCAAGATCGTCAAGACCGTTCCCGCCGACCAGGCCTACATCGACCCGAAGAACAGCGGCTGCCCGCTCGTCAAGTAAAGCGAAACGGGGAGCGCGGACGCGCTCCCCTTCCGCTCTGCTCTCGCTCCATGGAGCGTCAGTGGAGCGTCGCCTTGGATTCCGGCTGGGGCGCGGTGTGGGAGATCTCGCGCGAACGCCCGATCCCGAGCAGCTGGTAGAGGCCGATCGCCGCGACGGTCGCGGTGCCGATGCCGCCGATGGAGAAGGCGCCGTTGGAAATGGTGAAGTCGCCGGCGCCGAGAACCAGCGTCACGCCGACGGTGATCAGGTTGCGCGGATCGGAGAAGTCGACGCGGTTGTCGACCCACAGGCGCACCATCGCCGCGGCGATCAGGCCGAAGACGACCGTCGCCAGCCCGCCCAGCACCGGGGCGGGAATCGTCCGCAGCAGGGCGCCGAACTTCGGCGAGAAGCCCAGAAAGATCGCGGCGACCGCGGCGACAACGAAGATGAGCGTGGAGAAGACGCGGGTGACCGCCATCACGCCCATGTTCTCGACATAGGTCGTGACCCCGGTGCCGCCGCCGCTGCCCGAGACGATGGTGGCGATGCCGTCGCCGATGAAGCCGCGGCCGATGTAGCGGTCGAGGTTGCGCCCGGTCATGGCGCCGATGGCCTTGATGTGGCCGAGATTTTCGGCGACCAGGATGAAGGCGATCGGGGCGATGAGGGCCATGGCGCCGGCATCGAAGCTGGGCGTGCGGAACTCCGGCATGCCGAACCACGGCGCGGCGGCCAGTTCCGCGAAGTTGACCGGCGGCAGCAGGCCGAACCCGTTGCCCAGCACGAGATAGAAGACATAGCCCGCCGCGATGCCGGCGAGGATCGAGAGCCGCCGGATGGCCAGCGGGGCATAGACGGCGATGAGGGCGGTGGCGACCAGGGTGAACAGGGCGACCAGGGTGTGCGGACCCGTTCCCTGGATGCCCTGGACGGCGACCGGAGCCAGGTTGAGGCCGATCGCCGCGCCCACCGCGCCGGTGACCGCCGGCGGCATCAGCCGCTCGATCCAGCCGGTGCTGGTGTAGGTCACCAGCATGCCGATGAGGACATAGAGCACGCCGGCCGCGATGATGCCGCCGAGCGCCGGCCCGATGTTCGGGTTGGCGCCCTGGCCGCTGTACCCCGTCACCGCGATCACCACGGCGATGAACGAGAAGGACGAGCCGAGATAGCTCGGTACGCGCCCGGCGGTGAGCACGAGGAACAGCAGCGTGCCGATGCCGGAAAACAGGACCGCGAGGTTTGGATCAAACCCCATCAGCAACGGCCCGAGGATGGTCGAGCCGGACATGGCGACCAGATGCTGGATGCCGAGCGTCATCGTCGAGCCCCAGGGAAGGCGCTCGTCCGGCTGGACGACGGGGCCGGTCGCAAGCGGCCAACGGGGGAAGAAATCTGCCATGGAGGTTCTGTCCGAAGCTGTGTGGAAAGGCGCCCTTGCCGGGAAAATGTTCAGGCCATGCCAAGCCGAAAATTGTCTATCTGGTAAGGTCGGGCAATCGGGGCGCTTTCCGTGGGAACGACGCCCGCTTTTTGGCGTCCGCGACGCCGTTGCGCCACATCTTTATGCACACTGCCGCTTTTACGGCCGCGCAAAGCACCGGATACCGGCGGATGTGCTTTCCAGGACCGCTTCCCAAAGGAAATAGGTCGTAGAGGCAAGTGCTCGCAAAGGTCGAATTGAGGTGTTTTGGAGCCAATATCAAGATTATGATGATTTTATACAGTCTTCTGCGCCATTTTCAAAAAATATGAACGAAATAGCGAGCGCAATCGATTGGCAGAACTCAATCGAGTGCTATCACTTCTGCATAATGTCCATTGCAAACTGTCTTTCGGGCCACCAATTGTGGTCTATTGGCGACACACCAGGCGTGCTCATTTTTGCTGTGGTTCGTAAATCCGGGGCTCTTCCTGGTGTGACTCGATCCGGACGGCATGGCCGCGGCCATTGCCGACACAACCGGCCCAAATCGGAGATCTCCCCATGGATGCCCGCACAAGGCTTGCCTTCTTCATTCTGAAAACCCGCGTCGGTTGGATCGTCCGTGTGGACGGCTACGTCTATCCACCCTGCGCAAGTCAGGCTGATGCGCTCGCCAAAGCCATTCGTGAAGCCCGGGCGGCGGAGCGGCTCGGTTTCGCCAGTGTCGTGCTGGCGCAATCGGCGGCAGGGGAGCGCTGCCACGTCCGCTGGACCTGTGCGCCTATGGTCGGACCGTCACAGGCGGTTGAAGCTTCACCGCTTCCGGCGGCTCCGGCCATGGCGGACCTCCTGAAGTCCGTTTCCGCATCGGCCAAATCCACACCGGAGGAGCGCCTTTGACCGGCGGCTGGCCGATGCAGCCGCCGATGCAGCCGATGTCCGCATCTCAGCCAGCCGCGTAATACCGAGCATGAAGACGCTGTTGCGACGCCGGCGCCCCCACCGGCACCGGCGTCGCGGCAGACAAAGCTGTACTACCTCAAAGCCGCTTTACTTCATGGATGGGAAGGCGAACTGGGCGCCCTCGCGGAGCCCGCCGGTCGGCCAGCGCTGGGTGATGGTCTTGCGCCGGGTGTAGAAGCGCACGCCGTCCGGCCCATAGGCCGACAGATCGCCGAACAGCGATCGCTTCCAGCCGCCGAAGCTGTGGTAGGCGACCGGCACCGGCAGCGGCACGTTGATGCCGACCATGCCGACCTTGATCATGTCGCCGAAATAGCGGGCGGCCTCGCCGTCGCGGGTGAACAGGCAGGTGCCGTTGCCGTACTCGTGGGCGTCGATCAGGTCCATGCCCTCCTGCATCGTCTTGACCCGGACGAGGCAGAGGACCGGTCCGAAGATCTCTTCCCGATAGATGGTCATGTCCGGGGTGACGCGGTCGAACAGGCAGCCGCCCAGGAAGTTGCCGTTCTCATGCCCCGGCACCACCAGCCCGCGGCCGTCCACCACCAGCTCCGCCCCCTCGGCGACGCCCTGGTCGACATAGGCCTTGACCTTCTCGTAATGCGCGCGGGTGACCAGCGGTCCCATCTCGCAGCCGGCCGAGGTTCCGGCGCCGACCTTCAGGTCGCGCAGCGCCGCCGACAGCTTGTCCTTCAGCCGGTCGGCCACCTCGTCGCCCACCGCCACCACGACGGAGATCGCCATGCAGCGCTCGCCGCAGGAACCGTAGGCCGCACCCATCAGCGCGCTGACCGCGTTGTCGAGGTCGGCGTCAGGCATGACGATGGCGTGGTTCTTGGCCCCGCCCAGCGCCTGCACCCGCTTGCCCTTCGCGCTTGCGGTCGAATAGACATACTCGGCGATGGGGGTGGAGCCGACGAAGCTGACGCCCTGCACCCGCGGATCGGTCAGCAGCGTGTCCACCGCCTCCTTGTCGCCATTGACGACGTTCAGCACGCCCGGCGGCAACCCGGCCTGCTCTGCCAGCTGGGCGATGAGCAGGGCGGAGCTGGGGTCGCGCTCCGACGGCTTCAGGACGAAGGTGTTCCCGCAGGCGATGGCGATGGGGTACATCCACAGCGGGACCATCGCCGGGAAATTGAACGGCGTGATGCCGGCGACGACGCCCAGCGGCTGGAACTCCGACCAGCTGTCGATGGCCGGGCCGACATTCTTGGAGAACTCGCCCTTCAGCAGTTCCGGCACGCCGCAGGCATATTCAACATTCTCGATGCCGCGGGTCAGCTCGCCGAAGGCGTCGTCCAGGACCTTGCCGTGCTCCGCCGTGATCAGCGCGCAGATGCGGTCGGCATTCTCCTCCAGCAGCTGCTTGAAGCGGAACATGATGCGGGCGCGCTTGGCCGGCGGCGTGGCGCGCCAGGCCGGAAACGCGGCCTCGGCGGCGGCGATGGCCTCTTCCACGGTGGCACGCGACGCCAAGGCGACCTGACCGGCCACGTCACCGGTGGCGGGATTGACGATGTCGGCGGTGCGGCTGTCGGCCGGGGCTTCGGTCTTGCCGCCGATCAGATGCGGAACGATAGGCATGGGGCGGTTCCTGAGGGTGTTTGTCTTTGCGAAGTCGGACCCCCCACCCATCCTCCCCCGCCGGGCGGAGGAGGGAAGGGTGAGGGCAGTGCTCGGCCGTTGCTCTTCGGCCGCGGCCCTTACGCCGTCGCCTGGATGGCGTCGGCGACGACGTCGAACAGGCGGTCGAGGTCGGCCGGCTCGCTGTGGAAATGCGGGCCGAACTGGAGCGTATCGCCGCCGAAGCGCACGTAATAGCCGGCTTTCCAGCACTTCTCGCCGATCTCGTAGGGCCGGCGGGCCGGCTCGCCCGGAAGCGGCGCGATGGTGACGGCGCCCGTCAGGCCGTAGTTGCGGATGTCGGCGACGTTCTTCAGCCCCTTCAGCCCGTGGATCAGGTTTTCGAAATGCGGCGCCAGCGCCGCCGCCTTTTCCCACAGCTTCTCCCGCTCGAAGATGTCGAGCGCGGCCAGACCGGCGGCGCAGGCGACCGGATGGGCGGAATAGGTGTAGCCGTGCGGGAACTCCACCATGTATTCCGGCCCGCCATTGTCCATGAAGGCCTGGTAGATGTCGCGCTTCGCCACGACGGCCCCCATCGGGACGGCGCCGTTGGTCAGGCCCTTGGCGACGTTCATCATGTCCGGCACCACGCCGAAGGCATCGGCGCCGAAGGGGGCGCCCATGCGGCCGAAGCCGGTGATGACCTCGTCGAAGATCAGCAGGATGGAATGCTTGTCGCAGATCTCGCGCAGCCGCTGCAGGTAGCCCTTCGGCGGCGGCAGCACGCCGGCCGAGCCGGCCAGCGGCTCGACGATCACCGCGGCGATGTTGGAGGCGTCGTGCAGCGCCACCAGCTCCTCCAGCGCGTCCGCCAGGAAGGCGCCTTCCTCGGGCATGCCCTTCACGAACAGGTTCTGCGGCAGCAGGGTGTGGGGCAGGTGGTCGGCATCGACGCCGGTGCCGAACAGCTTGCGGTTGCCGCCGATGCCGCCCAGGCTGGTGCCGCCGAAATTGACGCCGTGATAGCCCTTGGACCGGCCGATCAGCTTGGTCTTGGTCGGCTGACCCTTCATCCGCCAATAGGCCCGCGCCATCTTCAGCGAGGTGTCGGCCGCCTCGGAGCCCGAGCCGACGAAGAAGACATGGTCGAGGCCGGCCGGGGTCATCGACGCCAGCTTGTGCGCCAGCTTGAAGGCGGCCGGATGCCCGTGCTGGAAGGCCGGGCTGTAATCCAGCTCGGCGATCTGGCGGGCGACCGCTTCGGAGATCTCGCGGCGGCAATGGCCGGCGCCGCTGCACCACAGGCCGGACAGGCTGTCGTAGATCTTGCGGCCTTCGGCGTCCCAGTACCAGCTCCCTTCCGCCTTCACAATCATGCGGGGGTTGTTCTTGAACTGACGGTTGCCGCTGAACGGCATCCAATAGGCGTCGAGTTCCTCGCGCGTCAGTCCGGCAGCCTTGCTGAGGGCGTTGGCATGATCGTTGTCCAGGGGGGCCATCCGCTGTTCTCCCGCATCTGTTGGGTGGCGTCTGTCGGGGGTGCTGTGGGCGGTGAGTGTGCGCGCTTCCAGGTTGCGATTAAATCCAAACTATAAGAACTTCACATAACCCGGTACTTAACTATCCCGCCCCAAACCATGGTCCCCGCATGAGCAAGCCCCCCCGGTCCCTGGCCCCGATCGGCGATGCCGACATCCGGCTGCTGCGCGTGTTCCGAACCGTGGTGGAGTGCGGCGGCTTTTCCGCCGCCGAGGTGGAGTTGAACATCAGCCGGGCGGCGATCAGCCAGCACATGGCGGATCTTGAACGGCGGCTCGGCCTCACGCTCTGCCGTCGCGGTCGGGCGGGCTTCCGGCTGACCGACGAAGGGCATCTGGCCTATGAGGCGAGCTTGCGCCTGCTCGCCAGCGCCGAGAGCTTCCGCAGCGAGATCAACACCGTTCACGGCCGCCTGCGCGGCGAGCTGAACATCGGCATCACCGACAACCTCGTCACCATGCCGCAGATGCGGGTGACCCACGCCCTGCGCAGCCTGAAGCAGCTTGCGCCGGAGGTCCGCGTCAACATCCGCATGATCCCGCCCAATGAAATCGAGCGCGGCGTGCTGGACGGGCAGTTGCACGTCGGCGTCGTTCCCGTGCGCAGAGGCCTGCCGGGGCTGGCGGGCCTTCCGCTCTACCAGGAAGAGTCGCTGCTCTACTGCGGCGACGGCCATCCGCTGTTCGACCATTCCGACGCGGCGGTGACGCGGGAGGCGGTCGAGGCCGCCGACGCCGTGGCCCCGACCCAGGCGCAGCTTCCCCATGAGCTGAACAACACCGCGACGGCGACCGACCGCGAGGGCGTGGCCTTCCTGATCCTCACCGGATGCTATGTCGGCTTTCTGCCCACCCATTACGCCCGGCAATGGGTCGAGCGCGGCATGATGCGGGCGCTGCTGCCCGACACCTACCATCATGCCCTGGAGTTCCAGGTGGTGACCAAGAAGGGCGCGCAACCGAATCTGGTGCTGGAGCGGTTCCTGGAAGTCCTGCGCGGAACCGGAAACGGGGAGGGCGCGGCCGTGGAATGAGGGTCTGCAGGCGACCCTTCATATGCCGGATTGTCCACCATGCGGGAAAGCCGGCTACCGGAAGGGACGTATGCGGAGACCGTCGTCCAGAGTAGGGCGGGAAAGTCTAGGAGACGAACATGGCACAGCCGTCATCGGCCACGATCTTCAAAAACCCTGCGACCGGCCAGACGGAAGCCGTGTCCAACAAGGACGGTCTTTGGGCGTTCCTGGGCGGCCCGTTCTATTTCGCGTCCAAGGGCGAGTGGATGCACAGCGCGATCCATGCGGTTCTGACCGTCATCGGCCTGCTGCTTTGGCCCAGCGGGGCCCTCATGCTGGCGGGGGTCTGGTTCGGTTACGCATGCGCGACACCGACCATTCTGGAAGCGCGCTACAAGCGGCTGGGCTGGCAGCAAATCCCGGCCTGATGGACCCTGTCTGATGGTTCCGGCCTGATGGTTCCGGCCTGATGGATGAGGGTGGGCAGGACGGTGCCCTCGGCTGATCGGCCGGGGTTGGCCCCGGCTTGTCAGCCCGCAACTTGCGGGTGGTCGCGCAACCAACCCTCGAACACCGCCGCCGTCATCGGCCGCGCGATGTGGTACCCCTGCACTTCGTCGCACCCCAGTTCGGACAGCATGTCCAGAGCGGTGAGGGTCTCCACGCCTTCGGCGACGACCCTATAGCCGAGCTGGTGGATCAGGGAAATCATGGCGCTTACCAGCGTGGGGTTGCGGTCCTGGCCGCCGGCCGCGGCGGAGTTCCCGCAATCGGCTGATGAATGCGGGACTCCGATGAACGCGGCGCCTGCCGCGGTCAGTGCGAGACGAGCACCGGCACCCGAAGATCGTCCAGCATTCCCCGTGTGGCGCCGCCCAGGACGAAATCCCTCATCCGGGAATGGCCGAAACCGCCCATGACCAGCAGCCCCGCGCCGACTTCCTGCACATGCGCCTGCAGGATGTCGGCGATGGGTCGGCCGTCGCTCTGCAGCCGGGCCAGCCCGGCATCGATGTCGTGGTCGGCCAGATACTCCGCCAACCGGTCGCCCGCATCTTCCTCCATCGGAACCTTTTCGCCCGCCACCGTGACGATGGTGACGGTTCCGGCGCGGCGCAGGAAGGCGTGGGCGTCGGACACGGCCCGCGCGGCGGCGCTTCCGCCGTCCCAGGCGATCACCACATGGTCCGGGACAATGGCCGGCCCCGCTTCCGGAACCAGAAGGACCGGACGGCCGGACGCGAAGATCACGGCCTCTGCGGTCAGGCGCGAGGTTCCGTCCCGCGGGCCCATCCCGAACAGGACGATGTCGTGATAGCGCGCCTCTCGGGCGATGATCTCCCCGAACTCCGCCGGATAGCGCTCGGCCTCCAGGGTGCGCAGAGGAATCCCCAACGGGTCCAGCTCAGCCTTCATGGCGCCGATCAGGGCCGTCGACCGCGCGCGGCTTCCGGCCTTCGCCTCCCGGATCATCGCGGGTACGTTGATGGCCAGGGTGCCGAGCAGGCTGGATGCATTCGGCAGATCGATGTTGCAGGCGAGAGCGCAGACATCCGCCTGCAGATGCCGGGCATACATCGCCACCTGCCGGGCAATGCTGTCGGGGTTGCCATCGGGATAGGTATGAAGGGGAACGAGCATCCGCATTTTCATGTCGCGTCCTCCCAAAACAGGCTGTGTCAGCCGCTATTGGAGCGCTTCTGGTCGAACCGGTCCCATTGCACAAGGAGAGCAGATCTTCGCGCAATCCGCGTTGACCTGCGTCAACCCGCGTTCTCCCGAAGCCTGGAGTCCGTCGGATGCCTATCCTAGCACCCGAGGGGTCTCCAGGCTTTTGGCTATTCGGTGTGGGTCATGGCTCAGGCATTTCCGCTTGAACCGACCGCATTCTAGCCGTCCAGGGCGGCCAGATCGTCCGTCAGGCCGGGGTCGAACAGGCTGTCGTGGCCACTGCGGATGCGTAGATCCAGCGCCACGGTCTCGGGCAGCAGGCGGTTGGCGAAGACGCGGGCGAGGCCGATCCGTCCGTCCAGATAGGCCCGGTCGTAACCCTCCGGCCGCCGTGCCGCCGCGGTCGCCATCAGTCCCCACATCCAGCCATAGCTCACCAGCGCCATCAGCTTCAGCGTGTCCGCCGCCGCCGCCGCCGGGGCGAGGGGGCTGCGCGCTCCCGCTTCCGCCAGCCATGCCACCACGCCGCGCAGCCGCTCCGCCGCGTCGCGCAACGGGCCGGCGATGTCGCGGGTGAGCGGTTCGGCCTCCAGATCCCTCGCCGCCGCGTCGATGGCCGCGAACAGGCGGGCGACCGGCCGGCCGCCATGCAGCGTCAGCTTGCGCTGCACGAGGTCGAGCGCCTGGACTCCGTTCGTCCCTTCATAGATCTGCGTCGCGCGCACGTCGCGGACCAGCTGCTCGACCCCGTTGTCGCGGATATAGCCGTGACCGCCCATGACCTGCTGGGCCAGCACCGCCGCCTCGAAGCCGAAATCGGTGCCGGCCGCCTTGATGACCGGTGTCAGCAGGGCCGCCCAATCCTCCGCCTCCTCCGCCAATGCGGGATCGCCGCCATGGCGGGCGCGGTCCATCCACAAGGCGGTCCAGGCGGCGAGCGCCCGGCCGGCGTCGGTCAGCGCGCGGGCGGTCAGCACCATCCGCCGCACGTCGGGCAGATGGATGATCGCATCGGCCGGCCGGCCGGGGGTGCGCGGCCCGTCGGGAGCCCGTCCCTGTTCGCGCTCGCGCGCATAGGCCAGGGCGGACTGCGCGGCGCATTCGCCGACGCCGATGCCCTGGATGCCGACGAACAGCCGTTCGTGGTTCATCATGGTGAACATGGCCGGCAGGCCGCGATGCGGCTGCCCCACCATCCAGCCCACCGCCCCTTCGTAGGACACCACGCAGGTGGGCGAGGCGTGCAGGCCCATCTTCTGTTCCGACGACAGCACGGCCCAGCCGTTGCGGGAGCCGTCCGGCAGCCGCTTCGGCACCAGGAACAGGCTGATGCCCCGCGTGCCCGGCGGCGCATCGGGCAGGCGCGCCAGCACCAGATGGACGAGGTTGTCGGTCAGGTCGTGGTCGGCCGAGGAGATGAACATCTTCTGGCCGGTCAGGCGATGGCTGCCGTCCGCCGCCGGCTCCGCCCGCGTGCGCAGCAGGCCGAGATCGGTGCCGGCATGGGGCTCGGTCAGGGCCATGGCGCCGGTCCAGTCGCCGGAGATCATCCGCGGCAGATAGGCATCCTTCAGCGCGTCGCCGGCATGGGCGGCGATGGCGCGGATGGCGCCCTGGGTCAGGCCGGGCACGATGCTGAAGGCGAGGTTGGCGCCGCACACCATCTCCGTCACCAGCGTGTCGAGCAGCGCCGGCATGCCCTGTCCGCCATAGGCGGGATCGCCGGCCAGCCCGTTCCAGCCGCCCTCCCGCCAGGCGCGGTAGGCGTCGCCGAAGCCGGCGGGCATGCGCACGCCATCCGCCTCCACGCGCACCCCCTCCTCGTCGCCGGAACGGTTCAGGGGGAACAGCACCTCCGCGGCGATGCGTCCGGCCTGGGACAGCACGTCGTCGAACAGGTCGCCCGACACCTCGTCCCACCCGGCTTCCGCCAGAATCGCGGGCGCGCGGAGCACCTCATGGACCAGGAAGCGCATGGACTGGATCGGCGGCTGATACACGGACATGGTTCTGCTCCTCAATTCCGCAGGGGCTTGCCGGTGTCCAGCATGTGCCGGATGCGGGCGCGGGTGGCCGGTTCCCGGATCAGGGCGGACAGGGCCTCCCGCTCCAGCGCCGCGAGCGCGTCCTCGTCGACGGGGGTCTGCGGCCCGGCCTCGGGACCGCCGCAGCAGGCGTCGGCCAGCCAGCCCGCGACCACCTCGTCATGGGGGCTGGCCTGCCCGTCCTCCCGCCGGCCGCGGACGATGGCCTGCAGCGCCTCCCGCCCCGCCGGCCCCGGCAGGGTGACGGAGCCGATGCCGGGCGGACGGTAGCCATCGGACAGCGTCAGCGCCTTCGCCTTGGCGTCGCCGAGCAGCCGGTCGCGGCCCATGGTGATGCCGTCCTCCGGCCGCAGATAGCCGAGCGCCCGCGCCTCCAACGCCGAACCGGTGATGCGCGCCCCGGCGATGGTTTCGAAGGCCGCCCGGGCGGTTCCCATCGGGCCTTCGGGCCGGTCGGACCGGCGGCCCCAGCGCAGCAGCAGTTCCGCCGTGCCGCGCCAGCCCGGAATGATGCCGACCTTCAGCTCGACCAGCCCGATATAGGTTTCGGCATGGGCCTGGATCGCGTCGCAATGCAGCAGCACCTCGCAGCCGCCGCCGACCGCCAGCCCGGCCGGCGCGCCGACCACCGGGATGGCGGCGTGCTTCAGGGCGCGGAAGGCCGCTTGCCCCTGATCGACGAAGCGTTCCAGCGCGGCGAAATCCTCCGCCTCCAGCCGCTCGACGAAATAGCCGAGATTGGCCCCGGCGGAGAAGGCGCGCGGATTGTCGTTGTAGAGGACGAGCGCGCGGAATTCCGCCGGCACCCGCTCCGCCGCTTCCGCGACCATGGCGAGGATGCCCTGGTCGATGGCGTTCATCTTGGTGTGGAATTCCAGGCAGGCGACGCCGTCGCCCAGATCCCAGACCGACGCCGATCCGTTGCCGGCGAAGCGCGGCCCGCGCTCCTTCACCTCGGCAAGGTCGGGCATGGCTTGCGGCCTGCGGACCGTCGTCCAGGCTCCGGCGGTGGTTCTGGTCTCCCGCCCGGCGGCGCCACGGCGGTGGAAGCCGCCCTCTGCCGCGGCGGCGGCGAGCAGCGGCGGCACGTCGCGCCCCTCCTCCGCCAGCCGGTCGGCGATGGCGGCGCAGCCGACCCGGTCGGCCAGCGCGAACGGCCCCTCGGCCCAGCCATAGCCGAGCCGCATCGCGGTGTCGATGGCCGCCACGTCGTCGGCGATCTCCCCCGCCACGGCGGCGGCATAGGCGATGCTGTTGGACAGCACGGCCCAGGCATAGCGTCCGGCCGCATCCTCCTGCCGGATCAGCGCCGCCAGATCGCGGTTGGCGGTGGCCTCGGCCTGCGGACGGTACTCCCCGGTGGCGAGGTCCAGCGCCTCGCGCGCCTTGCTGCCGGGGGCGAGGCGGTAGAAGCCGCCCTTGGCCTTGCGCCCGATCCGGCCCTCGGCGATCAGGCGGCGGATCAGCGGCTCGGTGGTCGGATCGTGGCGATGGTGGGCGTCCTCGGGCGGCAGGGCGCCCAGCAGGCTGCCCCAGACCAGCGGCACCAGATCGATGCCGACGAGATCCAGCAGCCCGAAGATGCCCGTGCGCGGCACGCCGAACGGCGCGCCGGCCACGGCGTCCGCCTGCTCCACCGTCAGGCCGTGGCGCAGCGCCTCGATGGCGGCGACCGACATCCAATGGCAACCCAGCCGGTTGGCGATGAAGGCCGGCGTGTCGCGGCAGTCGACCACGGTCTTGCCCAGCACCCTCTCCGCGGCATCGCGGACCAGGGCGGCGGTTTCCGGCGCGGTGCCGGGGCCGGCGACCAGCTCCATCAGCCGCATGTGGCGCGGCGGGTTGAAGAAATGGGTGATGAGGAAGTCGCGGCGGAAGGCCTCCGACGCCCCCTCCGTCAACTGCGCCAGCGGGATGGTGGAGGTGTTGGAGGATACCGCCGCCCCCGGCTTGCGCAGCCCGTCCAGCCGGGCGAACAGCCGGCGCTTGATCTCCGGATCCTCCACCACCGCCTCGACGATCCAGTCGGCGTCGGCGACGGCGGCCAGATCGTCCTCGATGCAGCCGACACTCACCAGATTCGCGGCGGACGGGGCCATGAAGCCCTGCGCCTTCAACTGCCGTTCCAGGCCGGCACGGGCCGGGGCGGCACGGTCTTCGCCGGGGCCGGCGACGTCGAGCAGCAGAACCGGCACGCCGCCGTTGGCGAACTGCGCGGCGATGCCCGATCCCATGGATCCGGCGCCGATCACCGCGGCCTTGCGGATGGTTCCTTCCATCACGCGCGCTCCGGGAGGGTGGCGGGCAGGCGGGTGCGGCCCGCGGCGAAGGCGTGGTTCATCGCTTTCGATCCTTGAATACGGCCTGGAGTGTGGCCCGTAGTGCGGCCAATGGGGCTCAGGCGCCGTAGGACTTGCGCAGTTCGCGCTTCAGCAGCTTGCCGGCGGTGTTGCGGGGCAGGGTGTCGAGGAACTCGATCCGCTTCGGCACCTTGAAATGGGCCAGATGCTGGCGGACATGGGCGACCAGTTCCTCCTCCGTCGCGGTCTGGCCGTCGCGCAGAACGACGAAGGCGCTGATCGCCTCGATCCATTTCGGGTCGGGCAGGGCGACCACCGCCACCTCCGCCACCGCGGGATGGGTGTAGATCGCCTCCTCCACCTCGCGGCTGGCGACCAGGACGCCGCCGGTGTTGATGACGTCCTTGATGCGGTCGACGATGTAGAGATAGCCCTCCTCGTCGAAATAGCCGACGTCGCCGGAATGGAACCAGCCGCCGGTGAAGGCCTCCGCCGTTTCCTGCTCCTTGCCCCAATAGCCGACCATCAGCTGGGGAGAGCGGTGGACGATCTCGCCATGGGTGCCGGGGGGCACGTCGTTCATGTCGGGATCGACGACGCGCGTCTCGACGTTCAGCACCGGACGCCCGGCCGAGGCGGGGCGCGCCTCATGCTCCTCCGGCCGCAGGACGGTGGCGAGCGGCCCGATCTCGCTCTGGCCGTAGCAGTTGAAGGCCTGGGCGCCGGGCAGCCGCTGGCGCAGCTCCTGCAGCACCGGCACCGGCATGATCGACGCGCCGTAATAGAGCTTGCGCAGCGAGGACAGGTCATGCGCGTCGAAATCGGCATGGCGCAGCAGCCCGACCCAGACCGTCGGCGGCGCGAAGAAGGAGGTGATGCCGTGGCGCTCGATCAGCTCCAGGCAGCGCTTCAGCGCCGGGGCCTGGATCAGCCGCGTCGTCGCGCCGATCAGCAGCTGCGGCATGACGAACACATGCATCTGCGCCGAATGGTAGAGCGGCAGCGCCGCCAGCGAGCGGTCGTCCTGGTCCAGGCGGCAGCTGTAGATGCAGCTCTGATACTCCGCCAGCAGCGCGCCATGCGTCATCATCGCGCCCTTCGGCGCCGCCGTGGTGCCGGAGGTGTAGAGAAGCTGCGCCACGTCATCGGCGCGCACCGCCGTATCGACCTCCGCCGGGGCGGTTTCGTCGAGCGCCACCGCCAGGATGTCCAGGCCGCCGGCATCGCCGTCCGTCAGCGTGCCGAACCGCTCCACCCGGCCGGCGGCGCGCACGCCCTCCAGGTTCGCGGCGAGGTCGGGATCGTGCAGCACCATGCGGGAGCCCGACTGCTCGACGATGTAGGACAGTTCCTCGCCGGTCAGGGCGTAGTTGATCGGCACATGGATGAAGCCGCCGATGGCGCAGCCGAGCCAGGCGATCATATAGGCGTCGGAGTTGCGGCCATAGGCCGCCACCCGGTCGCCGGGACGCATGCCCAGGTCGCCAAGCCGGCGGGCCACCCGCAGCGCGGCCCGGTGCAGGCCGGAAAAGCTCCAGTCCCGCTCCTCGTAGGAGAGGGCGGTTCGCGTGGCATTGCGTCGGGCGCTGCGGGCAAGCGCTGCGCCGATGCTGTCGGTCCGGGCGGTGGCGATGCTGTCCATGCGTTCCTCTCCCTTAATGTTCGCCCACTCAACATACTTGTTGGAAGGCATGTTACTTGAGAGTAGGATGAGGCAGATTGATGCGTCGGTCAACAGTGTGTGTGGCGATCAATATGGCCCGGCCGGTGCGCCTGTTGTTGCGCTCTTTGGCCTGATGGACAGAAGCGGAGGGGAGTGCCAAGGCTGGGGAATGGGTGCGTGCCGGAAGGGAGTGACGACGCGATGCAGGAAGCCGCGATGCAGGACAGTGGGGACAGCGGATCGCCATGGAAGGCTGCCGCCGACCGCCAGACGGAGCGGGAGGCGAAGCGCATCGCCGTGCTGCGGACGGCGGCGCGGGCCTTCAACGAGATGGGCTACCACAATACCTCGCTGGACGACATCGCGCGGCGCCTGAACGTCACCAAGCCGACCATCTACTATTACGTCCGCAACAAGGAGGAGATCCTCTTCGAGTGCGTGCGCATCGGGCTGGAGATGCTCGACGAGGCCTCCAACGACGTGGCCGGCCATGACGGCAGCGCCTATGGCGAGCTGATCGCGGTGATGCGCAAATATGCGGAGATCGTCACCATGGATTTCGGCATGTGCGTGATCCGCGTCGGCGAGGAACCGCTCACCGAGGAAAGCCGCCGCACGCTGCGGTCCCTGAAGCGCAGCATCGACCGCAAGTTCCGCCGCCTGATCGAACGCGGCATCGCCGAGGGCTGCATCGCGCCCTGCGACCCGAAGATCGCCGCCTTCACCGTGGCGGGCGCCCTCAGCTGGATCGCCCGCTGGTATCGGCCCAACGGCGGGCTCAGCCCCCACGACATCGCCGCCCAGTCCATCGACCTGCTGATGAACGGCCTCGGCAAAACGCCCGGGCAAAACCAGAACATCCGGGGAGGACCATGACAGCAAATCCACCGGCCGATCCACCGGCCAATAGAATGGCCGACCGGGCCGGCACCCGATCGGAGCTACAGGGGCCGGCGGCCCCCGATCCCGGCGCGGTCGGGCGCGTCGCCGTCATCGGCGCCGGCACCATCGGCGCCAGCTGGGCGGCGGTGTTCCTGTCCAGGGGGATGAGCGTCGCCGTCAGCGACCCCAACCCCGCCGCGGAAGCGGCGGTGCGCGGCCTGATCGCCCAAGCCTGGCCGGCGCTGGAGCGGCTGGGTCTCGCCCCCGGCGCCGATCCGGAGAAGTGGAGCTTCCACACCGACCCGCGCGACGCGGCGCGCGGCGCCCGCTTCGTCCAGGAGAACGCGCCGGAGCGCCACGAGGTCAAGCGCGCGCTCTACGCCGCGCTGGAGGAGGCGCTGGACAACGACGTGATCGTGGCCTCCAGCACTTCCGGCCTGATGATGAGCGAGCTGCAGCAGGGCTGCCGGGTGCCGGGGCGCTTCGCTGTCGGCCATCCCTTCAACCCGCCGCACCTGATCCCGCTGGTGGAGGTCGTCGGCGGCCGGGACACGGCTGCCGGCACGATCGAATGGCTGCTCGCCTTCTACCGCGCGGTCGGCAAGCGCCCGATCCGCCTGAACCGCGAGGTGCCCGGCCATCTCGCCAACCGCCTGCAGGCGGCGCTCTGGCGCGAGGCGGTCCATGCGGTCGCCAGCGGGCTGGCCAGCGTGGAGGATGTGGACACCGCCATCGCCGAAGGGCCGGGCCTGCGCTGGGCGATCATGGGCCCGAACATGATCTTCAATCTCGCGGGCGGCGCGGGCGGAATGTCGCATTTCCTCGACCACATCGGCCCGGCGATGGAGGACTGGTGGCGGGATCTCGGCACCCCGGCATTGACGCCGGAGCTGCGCGACCAGCTGACCGCCGGCATGCGGGAGGCGCTGCACGGCCGGTCGCAGGCCGATCTGGCGCAGGAGCGCGACCGGCTGCTCCTGGCGCTTATCGAGACGCTCCAGCAGGAACGGCGGAGCCTGCGCAGCGGCTCCTGACCGCACCCGACATCACCGAAAAGACATCACGGTAAACAAAGGGAGGGAAAACCCGATGAAGCGCGCCGACAAGGTCATCATCACCTGTGCCGTGACCGGCTCGATCCATACGCCGACCATGTCGCCCCACCTGCCGGTCACGCCGGACGAGATCGCCCGCGATGCCGTGGCGGCGGCGGAGGCCGGTGCGGCGATGCTCCACCTGCACGCCCGCGACCCGGAAACCGGCAAGCCCTCGCCCTCGCCCGACCTGTTCATGGAGTTCCTGCCGCGCATCAAGCAGCAGACCGACGCCATCCTGAACATCACCACCGGCGGCGGGCTGGGCATGACGCTGGACGAGCGGCTGGCCGCGGCCAAGCGGGCGCAGCCGGAAGTGGCGTCGATGAACATGGGCTCGATGAACTTCAACATCTCCGGCGCCGTGTCGAAGTTCGGCAGCTTCAAGCACGGCTGGGAGAAGCCCTATCTGGAGTCGACCACCGACTTCATCCTGTCCAACACCTTCGCCCAGATCGAACGCGGCATGCGCGAGCTGGGCGACGCCGGCACCCGGTTCGAGTTCGAGTGCTACGACGTCGGCCATCTCTACAATCTCGCGCATTTCGCCGACCGCGGCATCGTCAAGCCGCCCTTCTTCACGCAATGCATCTTCGGCATCCTCGGCGGCATCGGCCCCGATCCTGAAAATCTGATGCACATGAAGGCCACGGCCGACCGGCTGTTCGGCAACGACTATTGCCTGTCGGTGCTGGCCGCCGGCCGCCACCAGATGTCCTTCGTCACGCTGAGCGCCATCCTCGGCGGCAACGTCCGCGTCGGGTTGGAGGACAGCCTCTATGCCGGCCGCGGCAAGCTGGCGACCTCCAACGCCGAGCAGGTCGCCAGGATCCGCCGCATCCTGGAGGAACTGAGCCTGGAGATCGCCACGCCGGAAGAGGCGCGCGCGATGCTGCAGACCAAGGGCGGCGACAACGTCGCCTTCTGACCACCCGAGAAAAACCAACCAACAGGGAGGGAAAATCATGAAACGCTGGATTCTGGCCGCCGGGGTCTGTTCCGCGGCGCTGATCGCCGGGGCCGCACACGCCCAGATCTCCGATGACAAGGTCAAGATCGCCGTCCTCAACGACATGAGCGGCGTCTATGCCGACCCGACCGGCATGGGCTCGGTCGAGGCGGTGCGCATGGCGGTGGAGGAGATGGGCGGCAAGGTCGCCGGCAAGCCGATCGAGGTGATCTTCGCCGACCACCAGAACAAGCCGGACATCGGCGCGTCGCTGGTCAACAAGTGGATCGACACCGAGCAGGTGGACGTGATCGTCGACGTCCCGACCTCCTCCGTTGCCCTGGCGGTGCAGGACATCACCAAGCGCAAGAACCGCGTCTTCCTGATCTCCGGCGGCGGCGCCGCGCAGCTGACCGGCGAGGCCTGTTCGCCGACCACCGCCCACTGGACCTACGACACCTATGCGCTGGCCCAGGGCATGGGCAAGGCGGGCGCCAAGATGCTGGGCGACAGCTGGCACTTCCTGACCGTGGACTATGCCTTCGGCCATGCGCTGGAGCAGTCGCTGACCGAGGTGCTGAAGGCCAACGGCGCCAAGATCACCGGCTCCGTCCGGCATCCGCTGAACACCGCCGACTTCTCCTCCTACCTGCTGCAGGCGCAGGGGTCGGGGGCGAAGGTCATCGCGCTCGCCAATGCCGGCGGCGACACCGCCAACTCGATCAAGCAGGCGCAGGAGTTCGGCCTGCCGCAGGGCGGGCAGACCTTGGCCAGCCTGCTGATGTTCCCCACCGACGTGCATTCCCTCGGGCTGAAGGCGGCGCAGGGGCTGGTGCTGATGGATGGCTGGAACGCCGACCGCGACGACGACAGCCGCGCCTTCGCCAAGGCCTATATGGCCCGGACCGGCAAGATGCCCAGCATGATCCAGACCGGCAGCTATTCCGCCGTGCGCCATTACCTGAAGGCCATCGAGGCCGCCGGCACCGACGAGGCCAAGGCGGTGGTGGCGAAGATGCGCGAGACGCCGGTGAACGACGCCTTCGCCAAGGGCGGCAAGCTGCGCGCCGACGGCCGCATGGTCCACGACATGTACCTGATGCAGGTGAAGTCCCCGGAAGAGTCCAAGGGGCCGTGGGACTATTACAAGGTGCTGACCACCATTCCGGGCGACGAGGCCTATCGCCCGATGGACAAGGGCGGCTGCCCGCTGGTGAAGTAACCCGGCAATCCGGGCGGCGACCGCTTTTCCTTGCGGATCAGCGCCCCGCCGCCTGGACCCTCCTCGATCCCACCGCCGCCTCGACGAAGGCGATCATCTGCTCGGCGTAGAGATCCGGGGTGACGCCGCGGCGGCGGTGCTTGGCGCGCTTCACGTACCAGTCCTGCAGCATCGGCTTGATCAGCGCCGCCGCCATCGTCACGTCCGGCACCGCGAACAGCCCGCGGGCCACGCCGTCGGCCAGCGCGTCGGCGATCATCGATTCCGTCATCATCTCGCTGCTGACGGCGAGTTCGCGGCCCTCCTTGGGAAAGGCCTTCGCCTCCATATAGGCGAAGACGAACCAGGGGTGCATCGCCTCGGTGAGATAGAGGTGCGTTTCCAGCAGCCAGCGCAGCCGGCCGGCGGGATCGGCCGCGAGCGCTTCCGGCGGCCGGCCCAGCACCACCTCCACCACGCCGACGACCTGCCCCAGGATCATCATCAGCAGCGTGTCCTTGCTGTCGAAATAGGCGTAGAGCGCCCCCATGCTCAGCCCCGACTGTTCGGTCAGGTCGCGCAGGCTCATGGAATGGAAGCCCTTGCGGTTCGCCAGCGTCAGGGTCGTCTCCACGATGCGCGCCAGATTGCCGATGGCGACCGCCGGTTTCTTCACCCGGATGGTCGCGGCATGGCGTTCCAGGATGCGGGCGCACAGCGCCTCCATCGACAGGTCGTGCCGGGCCTGGAACTCCTGAAAGCTGCTCATGCGGTCTGGTCCAATCGTTCGTGACGCTAATCGTTCTTGCACAGGACGGGGCTTCAGGGATATAAAGCGAGCGCTCGCTCGATTTTTCAAGGGCGCTGTTCGAAGCGTCCGCGGCGGGGCCCAAGGAAAAATCCAACCACCGCCGATCCACGGCCCAACCAAGGCCCAACCACGGCCCAAACTCGGGAGGAAGCATGAGCTTCACCATCGACCTGACCGGCAGGACGGCGCTGGTCACCGGCGCGTCGAGCGGCCTGGGCCGCCATTTCGCCGGGGTTCTGGCGCAGGCGGGCGCCCGCGTGGCGCTGGCTGCCCGGCGCACCGACGCGCTCGCCGAGACGAAGGCCGCCATCGAGGCCGCGGGCGGCACCGCCCTGGTCGTCGCGATGGACGTCACCGACTCCGCCTCCGTCTCCGCGGCGGTCGCTCAGGCCTGGGACGGGCTCGGCCGCATCGACATCCTGGTCAACAATGCCGGCGTGACCGCCACGCGCCCCTTCCTCGACATGAGCGAGGAGGAGTGGGACCGGGTGGTCGACACCAACCTGACCGGCTGCGCCCGCGTCGCCCGCGAGGTGGCGCGGCGCATGCGCGACGACGCGCAGGCCGGCGGGCGGGGCGGGGCGATCGTCAACATCGCGTCGATCCTCGGCATGCGGGTTGCCGGCCAGGTTTCGTCCTACATCGCCGCGAAGGGCGGGCTGGTGCATCTGACCAAGGCGATGGCGCTGGAACTGGCCCGCTACGGCATCCGCGTCAACGCGCTGTGCCCCGGCTATGTCGAGACCGAGCTGAACGCCGACTTCTTTGCCAGCGATGCCGGCAAGGCGCTGGTCAAGCGCATCCCGCAGCGCCGGCTCGGCCGGCTGGCCGATCTGGACGGCCCGCTGCTGCTGCTGGCGTCGGACGCCGGCGCCTACATGACCGGATCGGTCCTCGCCGTCGACGGCGGCCATCTGGTGTCCTCCCTGTAAAGAACGGAGCCGTTCCATGGACTTCACCCTTCCCCCGGAGCTGGACGACTACCGCCGCCGTGTGCGCGCCTTCGTCGAGGAGGAGATCCTCCCGGTCGAGGCCGACCGCGCCAACTGGGACGAGCACGAGAACATCGCCGATGCCCCGCTGGCGGCCTTGCGCGCCAAGGCCAAGGCCGCCGGGCTGTGGACCCTGCAGCTGCCGAAGGACGTCGGCGGGCAGGGGCTGCCGATGGTCGGGGTCGCCGCCTGCTACGAGGAGATGAACCGTTCCATCTTCGGGCCGGTCTGCTTCAACGCCGCCGCCCCCGACGACGGCAACATGCGGCTTCTCAGCATGGTCGGCACGCCGGCCCAGAAGGAGCGCTGGCTCGCCCCCATCGTCGAGGGCCGGGTGCGCAGCGCCTTCGCCATGACCGAACCGCATCCCGGCGGCGGCTCCGACCCGTCGATGATGATGACCAGGGCGGAGCGCAAGGGCGACCGCTGGGTCGTTTCGGGCCGGAAATGGTTCATCACCGGGGCCGACGCGGCGCAGCACTTCATCCTGATGGCCCGCACCTCGGACGATCCGCGGAAGGGGCTGACCGCCTTCCTGTTCGACAAGGACCAGCCGGGCTGGCGCATCGAACGCCGCATCCCGATCATGGGGCCGGAAGAACATGGCGGCCATTGCGAGCTGATCTTCGAGGGGCTGGAGATCCCGGACGAGAATGTGCTGATGAAGGTCGGCGACGGACTGAAGGCGACGCAGATCCGCCTCGGTCCCGCGCGGCTGACCCACTGCATGCGCTGGACCGGTCTCGCCAAGCGCTGCCTGGAGATCGCCGCGGCCTACGTGAAGGAGCGCGAGAGCTTCGGCATGCCGCTGGCCGAGCATGAGGGCGTGCAGTGGATGCTGGGCGAGACGGCGATGCAGATCGAGATCGGCCGCCTGCTGACCATGAAGGCGGCGCACGCGCTGGACAGCGGCAGCTTTGCCCGCAAGGAAGTGTCGATGGCCAAGGTCCAGGTCGCCGACACGCTGTTCAAGGCGGCGGACACGGCGATCCAGCTCTGCGGCGCGCGCGGCTATTCCAAGGACACCGTGCTGGAATGGATCTACCGCTACGCCCGGCAGGCCAAGCTGGTCGACGGCGCGTCGGAGGTCCACAAGATGGTGCTGAGCCGCAGCTATCTCGCCGAGGGCGACGATTTCTGGGGCTGGCGATGAGCGGCGGCGGGACCGGCCTGACCGCGGAGCGGAAGGCGGCGCTGGAGTCCTGGCTGGCCGGGCAGGCCGGGGCCAGGGCCGTGACGGTGATCGATGAGGGGCGTCTCAGCGGCGGCGCCATCTCGCTCAATCTGGCGGTGACGCTGGAGATCGACGGGGGGCGGCTGGACGGCCGCCATGCCTGCGTGCTGCGCACCGGCTCCGCGTCCGGCGTGTCGGCCAGCCTCGGCAAGGCGCAGGAGGCGGCGGTCCTCGGCGCCGTATTCGCCACTGGCGCCACGGTGCCGGAACCGCTGTTCGTCGGCGCCGACCCGGCGATGCTGGGCGCGCCCTTCTACATCATGCGGCGGGCGGCGGGCATCGCCGCCGGCTTCCGCATCGTCAAGAGCGACGCGCCGCAGCGCGATCTGGCCCGCGAACTCGGCCGGCAGCTCGGCCTGATCCATCGTGTGCGGCCGGGGACGGCGGGGCTGGAGTTCCTGCCGCTGCCCGAGCCGACGCCGGCGCGGCAGGCCGCCCATGATTTCCGCCATTGGGCCGGGCGCTATGCGGCGACCGATCCGGTGCTGGCCTACGGCCTGCGCTGGCTGGAGCGCAACGCGCCGCCCGCCGGCGATCTCGTGCTGTGCCACCGCGACTACCGCACCGGCAACTACATGGTCGAGGACGGCCGGCTGTCCGCCATCATCGATTGGGAGTTCGCGGGCTGGTCCGACCCGATGGAGGATCTCGGCTGGTTCTGCGCCGCCTGCTGGCGCTTCGGCCGCAACGACCGTGAAGCCGGCGGCATCGCCGACCGCGCCGATTTCTATGCCGGCTACGAGGAGACCGCCGGCCGTCCCGTGGACCCCCATGCCGTCGCCTATTGGGAAGCCGCCGCCTGCATGCGCTGGGCGGTGATCGCGATCCAGCAGGCCGACCGCCACATCTCCGGCACCGAACCGTCGCTGGAACTGGCGCTGACCGGGCGGATGCTGCCGGAGATCGAAATGGACCTGTTGCTGCACCTGGACGCCGTCGCGGCGCGCGGAGGTTTCGTATGATCAACGACGATCCCAAGGCCGGCGACCTCGTCGCCATCGCGCTCCGCAGCTTCCGCGAGTCGATCCTGCCGGTGATCCCGGCCGACCAGCGCTTCACCGCGCTGATGATCGCCAACGCGCTCGGCGTGGCCGAACGCGAGCTGGCGGCCGGCGGCAAGGGCGAAGCGGAGCTTGCCGACGCGGTGGGCAGACTCATCGATGCCAAGGGCGATCTGCGGGAACTGCTGCCCCGGCTCTGCACCGACATCGACGGCGGAGGGTTCGATTCCCCCGAACGGCAGGCCGCCCTACGGGCGGTGCTGAAGGACATCACGCGGGCAAGGCTGGCGGTGAGCAATCCGAAGCGGCTGGCGGCGGAAATTTCGAAGCCCGCGACGCCGAAACCCGAAACGCCGGGACCGGGGCGATGAGCCTGTTCGCCCCGCTGGACGGCACCGTCGCGCGGCGGCGCCTCTACCTGCTCCGCCACGGGCATGTCGCCTATTACGATGCCGACGGCAAGCCGCTGAACCCGAAGCTGGCCGCCCTGACCGAACGCGGGCGGGAGGAGGCGCGGGCGGCCGGTGCGCTGCTCTCCGCCGCGCCGCTCGACCGCGTGTTGTGTTCCGGCCTCGCCCGCACGCGGCAGACGGCGGAACTGGTCGCCGAACCGCATGGGCTGGCCGTGGAGGACCATCCGGCCTTCCTGGAAATCCGCGCCGGGCGGCTGGCCGGCGTTCCGAAGGAGAGCCGCGAAGCCGCCTATGTCTACGGCTTCGACGCAGCCAGCGAAGAGGGAAGCTTTGCCGGCGGCGACGGCTTCGCGGCGGTTCGCGACCGGGTGGTGTCGGCCATCGAGGCGCTGGTGCGCGAACCGGGCTGGACCCATCTGGCGCTGGCCGCCCATGACGGCGTGAACCGCATGCTGCTGTCCTGGGCCTGCGGGGCCGGCCTGTCCGCCCTGTCGGCCTTCGAGCAGGATTACGGCTGCATCAACATCATCGACGTCGATGTGGCCGACGGCCGCGTGCTGCGCCGGCTGATCCGTAGCGTGAACCTGACCCCCGGGAACCCGGCGAAGCTCGGCCTGCACCGCACCAGCCTGGAGGAGGCCTTCGGCCCGCTGCTGGATTTGGACTGACGGCGATGCCCGCCCGGCATCCGTCAGTGCCGGGCCGCCTTGTGGTCGCCGTGCTCCCGCTTCTCGGCGGTGTCGCGGCCGATCAGTTTGTTGAAGTTGGAGCCCTCCTCGTAGAGCAGCGCCAGCTTGGAGTCCTCGAACTGCCGGAAGAACTCGTTCCAGTCGATCTCCTCCAACTCGCCATGGTTCGACTGGCGGGCCTTGGGGAACATCAGGCGCAGCAGGCCGACACCGGTCTTGCGGTTCCGGCCGCCGCTTTCATCATGGGTGCTGCGGACGACGGCGGGCTTGCCGCCGTGGCTTTCGGCCCAGCGGCGGATCTCGTCGTGGTCGGTGGTGGTCTTTGCCATGGGTATCCTCCGGGGCGGCGTCCTGGCGGGAAGCGTTCCCGTACCAGAACAGCCGGCGCCGGAAGGCGTTGCGGTCAGCCGCCCCTCTGAAGTCGGGCGCCCTGAAGCCGATCGCCCTGCAGTCGGCCACCTTGCAGCCGGCCATCCTGCAGCCGGCCATCCTGCAGCCGGCTGATCAGCGCCGGCACCTCCGCCGCTGGGATCGGGCGCGAGAGGTGGAAGCCCTGCGCCTCGTGGCAGCCCAGCCGCCGCACGGCGTCGAGCTGCGCCCGGTCCTCCACCCCTTCGGCGGTGATGACGATGCCGAGGTTGCGGCCCATGCCGGCCACCGCCTGCACCACGGCGGTGGAGCCGGTGCAGCGCGGCAGGTCGGCGACGAAGCTGCGGTCGATCTTCACCTTGTCGAAGGGGAAGCGGCAGAGATAGCCCAGCGCCGAATAGCCGGTGCCGAAATCGTCCATGACGATGCGGGTGCCGAGCGCCCGCAGCTCGCGCAGGGTGTTGAGGTTGGTGTCGTCGTCCTGCAGCAGGACGGATTCGGTGATTTCCAGCTCCAGGCGGCCGGGGGCGAGGCCGGTGTCGGCCAGGGCGTTGCGCACCGCCTCGACCAGCCCCTTGTTGCGGAACTGGACGGAGGAGACGTTGACGCTGATCCCGATCCCGTCCGGCCAGCGCATGGCCTCGCGGCAGGCGGTGCGCAGGGCCCATTCGCCGATGGGGGCGATCAGGCCGGTTTCCTCCGCCACCGGGATGAAGTCGGCCGGGCTGATCAGGCCGAGCCTCGGATGGCGCCAGCGGATCAGCGCCTCGAAGCCGCGGATATGGCCGTCGTCGGTGGCGATCAGCGGCTGGTAGTGCAGTTCGAACTCGTCGCGGCGGAGGGCGTCGTGCAGGCCGAGCTTCAGGTCGTGGAAGGCCTTCAGCCGTTCCGCCATCTCCGGCGCGAAGAAGCGGTGGGTGTTGCGCCCGTCGGCCTTGGCGCGGTAGAGCGCGATGTCCGCCGCCTTTATCAGGGTATCGGCGTCGGTCCCGTCGCGGTGGGACAGGGCGATGCCGATGCTGGTGCCGGTCTGGATCTGGGCGCCGTCGATGTCGAAGGGCTGCGCCAGGGCGGAGACGATGCAGCGGGCAAGCTCCTCCGCCTCGCCCGGTCCCCACAGGCCGGGCTGGAGAATGGCGAATTCGTCGCCGCCGAATCGGGACACGAGGTCGGCCGGGCCGATGCAGCCGCGCAGCCGGTCGGCCACCTGCCGCAGCAGCGCGTCGCCGGCCGGGTGGCCCAGCGTGTCGTTGACCGCCTTGAACTGGTCCAGGTCGATGTAGTGGACCGCCATCACGCAATCCGGCGTCGCCTCGCGCAGGGACTGCTCCAGCCTTTCCTGGAAATCGAGGCGGTTGGACAGGCCGGTCAGCGAATCCAGCCGGGCGAGACGCGCGATCTTCTCCTGCGCGGCGCGCCGTTCCTCTTCCATGCGGCGGCGTTCGGTGACGTTGCGGAAGAACACCGACAGGCCCTGCGCGGTGGGGAAGGCATGAATCTCCGTCCATTCGCCGAGCGCCGTGAGGAACTCCTCGAAGACCACGGGGCGCTGCTCCACCATCGCCTTGCGGAACAGCGCGCGGGCGTCGGTCTGCTGCGGGAAGGCGGCGAAGAAGTCGTCGCCCAGCCGGATGCCGCAGCCTTCATGGATGATGGCGGCGGCCGGGTTGCGGTAGGTGATGCGCCAGTCGCGGTCGACGAACACCACGCTGTCGGTCGTGCTCTCCAGCACCCCGGACAGCAGGGCCGTGGACTCGTCGGCCTTCTGCCGGGCCAGTTGGATGTCGGTGATGTCGCGGGAGATCGCCAGCAGCCGCTGCGGCCGTCCATCGGGGCCGGGCAGGGGGCAGATGAGGTTGTCCCACCATTTGGGCGTGCCCTTGGCCGTCGGGCAGAAGCCGATGAAACGGGCGGTGACGCCTTGCCGCGCGGATTGCATCGAAGCCCGCAATTGCGTCCGCCGGTCCTCGGGCCAGAAGGATTCCCAGGGCCGGCCGTTCACGCTGCCGAAGCCGTCGAGTTCCATCAGGGCGATGCCGGGGATGCTCATGAAGGTCAGCCGCCCCTCCATGTCCAGCACCTTGACGCATTCCGGCGTGTTGTCGAGGATCTGGCGGGCGAAGGCCTCGCTCTCGCGCAGGGCGGCTTCCGTCAGCTTCCGTTCGTGGATGTCCTCGGTGGAGCCGTACCAGCGCACGACCCGGCCGGCCGCATCGCGCCGGGCGGCGGCACGACCGCGGAACCAGCGATAACTGCCGTCGGCCATGCGGATGCGCTTTTCATGGTCGATCCGAACGCCAGTCGCCATGGCCTCGGCCCAATTGTCCATGGTGCTCCCGAGGTCGTCGGGGTGGACGGCGCCCATCCAGCCCTGCCCCAGCGTCTCTTCGTGGGTCAGGCCGACCAGGGCGCGCCAGCGCGACGAAACCTCAAGAAGCTGGCCGTCGGCATCGAGCGTGAAGGGGAATTGCGGGTTCAGCTCGACCGAATGGCGGTAATGGTCCTCGCTCTCGCGGAGCGCATCCTCGGCCAGACGGCGCTCGTGGATGTCCTCGTCGGTGCCGTACCAGTGGAGGATGCGGCCATCCCCGTCGCGGTGGGCGGAGGCGCGGCGGCGGAACCAGCGATGGCCGTCGCCGCCTTGCGCCTCTTCTCCGGTGACGCGCAGGCGCAGGTCGATTTCAAGCGCTGTGCCGCTATTCAGCGCCACGGCCCAGGCGGCGGCGAAGGGCGCGCGGTCGTCGGGGTGGAGTGCGGCGCTCCAACCTTCGGCGGTGGCGTCCTGCCCGGCATCCTGCCCGGTCATCTGCCCGGCGGACAGGCCGATGCGGTCGCGCCAGCGCGGCGTCGTCATCGGCGTGCCGTCGGGGTCGCTGCTCCAGGGATAGAGGTTGCTCTGCTCCAGCGTGTGGCGATGCCAGTCCTCGAACCGCCGGAGGTCGGCCTCGCGCCGCCGGTGTTCGGTGCGATCCTCCACGATGCAGAGGAACTCGGCTCCGTACTCGTCGATGTGGGGGTGCAGCGCGGCGACCAGCACCGCGTCGGTACCGGTCAGCGGGATGCCCTCGACCACCGTACCCGCCAGGACGGCCGGCAGGGCCATGCGCAATGCGTCTTCCGCCTCCGGCCAGAGGCCGGCCAGCGAAACCCCTGCCGCCGAGGAGGAGGGCAGCCCCGCCATTGCGCCCATGCGCCGGTTCATCCGCAGACAACGGAGCTGTCGGTCGAGAAAAGCGATCCCCACCGGAAGCGCGTCGTAGACGGCATCCGCCGGAGCCGGCTTGCGGTGCGGATGCCGGTCGGACCCGGCGGTCAACTCGGCGGTCAGGGCTTGGTGCATTGTTCCGGGTCGAAAGAGGATGAAAATCGTTGGCACCAAAGTGCCAGGGCTCATCCTTATTCGTGAAGCACCCAAGAAAACGTTAATGATCTATCCAGGGTGACAGTAGTCGCTGACGATCAGGGTATGTTGTTCCAAGGATGTTCTGCGGAGGATGTTCTGCGGGGGCGCCGTGGAGTCCAGCACGATGTTATTGGTGGAAACCCTGATATTTTGCGGATGCCACGAACCGCATGATGGCGGATCGACCCTCCGCTGCCATTCCTCTGCCGCCCTTCCCCCCGCCGGCCTTCGCCGCCCAGCCCATGGACGAAGGCCGGACATGCGCCCGGCGGGGATGGGGCGGCCGGCGCCGTGAACGATGGCCGCCCCATCCCGGGCGGCGCGCTCAGGCGCGGCCCAGCACCGTCGCGATGGCGCCTTCCAGCGCGGTCAGGTCGGGTTCGATGTGCGTGCCGGCGGGGAAGACGTTCTCCGCACCGGGACGGACGACGCCGATGAAGGGCAGGCCGTTGGTCTGCGCCGCCTCCAGGTCGGTCAGGGCGTCGCCGACGAAGACGCTGCGGGTGGCGTCGATGCCGTGGCGGTCGATCAGGTCGGCGACGACGATGGTCTTGTGGCGGGGGCTGCCGGCGACCTCGGCGAACAGCGGCGTCCAGCCACGGCGCTCCACGATCCGCCGCAGTTCCGTTTCCGGGGTGCCCGAGGCGATGAGCAGCGGATGCCGGTCGCAGTGGCGGCGGATGAAGTCGAGCGCGCCGGGGATCTCCTCGCAGGCGGTGACGGCGTCCTCCACCATCCCGCCGACGCGCCTGACCATCTCCTCGATCCGCTCGTCGTTCCGCGACAGGCCCAGCACCACCTCATCGAAATGGCGGAGCATCTGCCCCCGGGGCAGCCCGCCGTTGCGGTGGTAGAAATCGGCGATCGCCCGGTCCACTTCCGGGCCGTGGCCGCGGTACAGGCTGAGAAAGGCTTCAAGCTTGATCGCGTTCGATTCGACGATCACACCGTCGAAATCGAACAGGACCGCTTGGCAGGGCAAGGTCATGTCCAGGTCCCGTTTGCAGGTCTTGATAAGGGGGAAGCGTCCGCAGGACGGAAAAGGAAGCCGCCGGCCAGAATAGCACGGCGGGCCTCAAGTCCGAGAGGAGCATCCGGAAGCCGCCCCATGGAACGGTCACTGGAAGCGACCGCCCGGTCGAACATGAGGCAGGCTGCGGCACCGATTGCAATATATTAATATGCTCGTGCCTTGGAAAGCCTCGTTCGTCCGCGTTCTCCCCCTCGACACAGGCGATAACCCGAACGGGGCTGACGATTGGACAGCTACCTCGGCACCCCGCCGGCATGTGATAAATGGATGCTTCGACTCTTATCGATTGCTTGCTTGTGATGGACGCCCAAGGCTGCCCGAAATTCGCCAACGCCGGGCCTCGCCGGTGAAACCGTCATCCGACCTTGCCGTGCCGCCCGCCTTCCTGACCGGAGCGGGCGAGGTGAGCGCGCTCATGCGCCGCCATGACTGGGATGCGACGCCACTCGGCCCGCCTGCCGGCTGGCCGCCGGAGCTGCGTGCCGCGGTCGGCCTGATGCTGCATTCCAGGCAGGCGATGTTCATCGGCTGGGGGGCGGAGGTCACCTTCCTCTACAACGACGCCTATCTGGAGATTCTCGGCGCCCGGCATCCCGATGCGCTGGGACGGCCGATGGCGCGGGTATGGTCGGACGTCTGGCCGCAGGTGCAAGGTTTCGTCCGTCAGGTCCTGGACGGCGAAGCGCTGAGGCACGAGAACTGGACGGTGCCGCTGGAGCGCAACGGTCATCGGCAGGACGCCTACTTCACATTCTCCTACACGCCGATCATGGATGCGGCCGGCGCGGTCGGCGGCTTCCTCTGCATCGTGACCGAGACGACGACGATTGTGCAGGCCCAGCGGCGCATGGCCTTCCATGTCGAGCTGGAGCACCGCCTGCGGGAGCTGTCTGACCCGCTCGACGTGGTGGTCGCGGCGGCGGAGGCGGTCGGGCGGCATCTCGGCGCCAGCCGCGTCGGCTATGGCCGGGTGGATGATGGCCCAGTGGATGAAGGCCAATTGGACGATGGCGAGCGCTTCTTCACCATCGAACGCAACTGGACCGATGGTACGGTGGGATCCCACCCCGGCACGCATGACCTGATGAGCTTCGGGGAACCCGTTCTGGCGGCGTTGCGCAAGGGGGAGACTCTGGTCATCCACGACGCCGCCCGCGACCCGCGCACGGCGGCGCCGGAGCGGCGGGCGGCCTTCGAGGCCCTGGAATTCAACGCCGTCATCGCCGCCAGCCTGGTGAAGCAGGGACGGATGGTCGCCGCGCTCTACGTGCACAACCGGACCCCGCGGCAGTGGCGCGACGACGAGGTCGAGCTGGTCAGGGAGGTGGCGGAGCGCACCTGGTCGGCGCTGGAGCGCGTGCAGGCCGAAGCCGAGCTGCGCCGCGTCAACCGCCAGCTTCGGGCGGAGGGGGAGCGGATCCGCGCCCTGTTCCGGCAGGCCCCCGGCTTCATGTATGTCTGGCGCGGTCCCGACCATGTCTTTGAGATGGCGAACGATGCCTATTTCGACCTGATCGGCGGCCGCGACATCATCGGGAAGCCGGCACGGCAGGCGCTGCCGGAGGTGGTCGGTCAGGGCTTCTTCGAACTGGCCGACCGGGTCTATGCCACCGGCGAACCCTTCGTCGGCGAGGGGATGCGCACGAGGCTGGCGCGGCGGCCCGGCGCGCCGCTGGAGGACCGCTTCATCACCTTCGTGTTCCAGCCCATCCGGGACGACAAGGGGCGGGTCACGGGCATGTTCGTCCAGGGCAACGACGTGACCGGGATGAAGCGCACCGAGGACGCGCTGCGCGAAAGCGAGCAGCGGCTGCGGATCGCGCAGGATGCCGGCGGGGTCGGCACCTTCGAACTGCGCGAGGACGGGATGCTGGCGGTGTCGCCGGAATTCTGCCGGCTGTGGGGTATCGAGCCGCGGCCTCTGGTTCCGCTGGCGGAGTTGGTCTCCCTGATCCATCCGGCGGACCGGCCATACTTGCCGACGCTTCACCCCGGCCGCGTGCCGTCGGAGGGGCTGGGCTATGTCGAATACCGCATTCTCCGGCCCGGCGGCGGCGAACCGCGCTGGATCGCGCGGCGCGCGCAGGCGATCGCCCATGCCGGGCCGCAGGGGGACGGGGGCGAGGTGCGGGTGCTGGGCGCCTGCTACGACATCACCGACCGCAAGCGCGCCGAGGAGGCCCTGCGCGAACTGAACGCGACGCTGGAACAGCGTGTGGCCGAGCGTACCGCCGACCGCGACCGCATGTGGCGGCTATCGACCGACATCATGCTGGTCGCGCGCTTCGACGGCACCATCACCGCGGTCAACCCGGCCTGGACCGCCCTGCTGGGCTGGCAGGAGGGGGAATTGCTGGGCACCGTCTTCCTCGACTACGTCCATCCCGACGACCGGGAGGCGACGGGGGACGAGGCGGGCCGGCTGGCATCGGGCCTGACCACCAGGCGGTTCGAGAACCGCTATCGCCATCGGGACGGATCCTACCGCTGGATTTCCTGGACCGCGGTTCCCGACGACCGCTTCATCCACGCGGTCGGCCGCGACGTGACGGCGCGCAAGGAGGCCGCCGCCGCCCTGCACCGGGCCGAGGAGCAGCTGCGGCAGGCGCAGAAGATGGAGGCGGTCGGCCAGCTGACCGGCGGGGTCGCGCATGACTTCAACAACCTGCTCCAGGCGCTCAGCAGCTGCCTGACCATGATCGGCCGCCGCACCGCGGAGCCGCGGGTGACGCCGCTGCTGGAGGCGGGGATGCAGGCGGTGGAGCGCGGCAGCAAGCTGGTCCAGCAGTTGATGGGATTCGCCCGCCGCGACAGCCTGCGCCCGGAGCCCATCGACCTGCGCGACCGGGTTCTGGGCATGGCCGGCCTGCTGGAGCGCGCGCTGCGCGCCGACATCCGGGTGGAGACCCGCTTCGCCCCCGACCTGCGCCCGATCGAGGCCGATCCGACCCAGTTCGAGCTGGCGCTGATCAACATGGCGGTGAACGCGCGCGACGCGATGCCCCAGGGCGGCAGCCTGACCATCGCGGCGGAAAACGCGACGCTCCAACCCGGCGACCCCACCGGCCTGGACGGGGAGTTCGTGCGCCTGTCGGTCAGCGACACCGGGACCGGCATGCCGCCGGAGGTGGTCGCCAAGGCCTTCGACCCCTTCTTCACCACCAAGGAGGTCGGCAAGGGATCCGGCCTCGGGCTGGCGCAGGTCTATGGGCTGGCCCGGCAGGCGGGCGGCACCGTCTGGATCGACAGCCGGCCGGGGCAGGGCGCCACCGTCACGCTTCTTCTGCGCGCTTCCGCCCAGTCGCCGCGGGTGTCCGCCCCGCCGCCCCGCATCGCGATCCAGCGCCGGGATGCCGCGCGCGTGCTGATGGTGGAGGATGATCCGGTCGTCGCCTCCTCGGTTTCGGCGGCGCTGGAGGATGCCGGCTGGATCGTCCTGCGCGCCGCCACCGCGGACGAGGCGCTGCCGATGCTGGCCGGCGGGGAGCGCATCGACCTGCTGTTCTCCGACGTCGTGATGCCCGGCCGGCGGAGCGGCATCGACCTTTGCCGCGAAGCGATCGCCCTGCGTCCCGGCCTGCCGGTGGTGCTGACGACCGGCTACAGCGAGGACGTGGCGCGTACCGAAGGCATCCGGGTGCTGCCGAAGCCCTACCGCATCGACAGCCTGCTGCAAGCCCTGGACGAGGCGCTGGCCGGAGCGACCCCGTCGGCTGAGGTGGCCTAGACGAGTCCGGCGCTGTTCCCGACCCGCCGGCGCCACTGGTCTTCATAGCGCCGGCATTCCGCCGCGGCGGAAGGGTCGCTGCCCATGGCGAAGGTCCAATAACCGATCTGGAAGGCGATGTAGCAGGGCAGAAGGAATTCCAGCAGCCGCCGGTCCAGCCCCACTCCGGCGTCCACCGCAAGGCACAGGGCGCCGGACCGGGCATCGGACAGGTCGAATTCCACGATGCTGCCGGCCACGTCCCAGGCGATGTCCTGGCAACCGATCAGGTCATGGGCGGCGGCATGGTCCAGCGCATCGGCCTTCATCAGGCGCCCGTCCGGCAGCCGCAGCCATTCCCAGCGATGCAGCCGGTTGTCGGTGACCACACGCCGAACGGCGCTCTCCAACCCGGCGAGCCTGTCCGGCGTCCAGTGATCCAGCGCTGCCGCGGCATCCGGGTCCAGTGCCTCCGCGACATTGGTGCGGGCCATGGTCAGCAGGTCGGGCAGGGCGGCGCCGGAGTCCGGAGGGGCCGGAAGATGCCGGGCGCGGAAGGCGAGATAGCCGGCGAGGCGGTTGACGGAGTCCGGCGTGATCTGGGTCTGGGGGTGGGTCAGCGGACGGGCGTCCTCCAGCCAGCGTTCGGCGAGGAAGCCATGGCGCAATCCCGCCGGTTCGGCGGTGAAGCCGGCGGCATGGAGCGCGCTGGCGCGGTGCAGAACGCCGTCCCCGGCAGGGCCGAGGCCGGCGAACTTCAGCAGCCAGGGGCCGCTACCGGTGCGCAGAAGGTATTTCCGGCGCTCCTGCCGTGGATTGGCCGGCAAGGCGAGTGTGGAATCGTGCAGCCGCCGCCATGCCCCGCCCGAGAGGTCTTCCAGGGGGGCCAAGGCCGGGCCGAGCAAATCCTCGAACCAGCGTTCCAGCGGCGGGAACGGCCCCTCGCCCGCGCGGAACAGCGACTCGAAATCGACCACCGGGCGCGCTGCGGCGGCCCAGCGCCGGCGGTGCGGTTCGGAGGCCTGGGGGCCGAGGTCGCCGCCATGGCCGGGCAGGAAGGCGATCCGGTCCGCGCCGACCCCTTGCGATTCCAGCCAGTCGGCCACGGCGCCGAAGGAACTGCCGGACAGCCCCGGCCCTTCGTCCGCGATGACGTAGTGGGCCTTGGGATCGGCCAGCATGGCGGCGCGCAAACGGTTCGAGATCCGCAGCTCCCGCCGGAACGGATGGCCCACCGGGCGCAGCGTTATCGGTGGACGGGACTTCAGCGCCACTGCCGCCAGGGCCGCCAGTCCGGTGCCGATGCTGCGCAGCCCGATGACCACCGGGGCGTCGGTGAACCGCGGCGGCAATCTCGCCGCAGCCTCGAGATAGGCTTCGGGATAAAGGCTGTAGAAGGCATGTCCCTCGGCCCGACGCATGCGGATCAGCTCCGGCAGGGGGAGAGCGGCCAAGCTGTCCAGAGGGCGCGGGTCGAGCGGAGTCGTGGCATTTCGCCGCTCCAGCGACCGCCAGGACCAGGCAACCCGATGGGCGAGGTCCGTGACGACTGCCATGGCCGCCTGTTGAACCGGCGTGGAATCATCCTCGCCGACACTGTGGAATTCCGAGTCGGCAAGGCCCTGAGCCAGTTCCGCCGCTTCGATGAACAGCGTCACCAGGGCGCCATGCCGTTCCGCTCCGGGGGCCAGCCGGTCGGCGCCGGCTAGTCCCTGCTTCAGTCCTGCGATGATGCGGCGGGGAGTCCCGCAAGTATCGCGATCGCCATAGACCAGCATGGCTTACTCCCCGCCGGCCGCGGTCACCAGGTTGGGAAGAACAGCAGCAACAGAGTCATGAACGCGAGGATGCCGAGAATTGTCCACATGGCGGGGCGGCCCAAGCCCCGCGAAGTGCCGGCTTTCGGGAGTCCAGTGCCTACTTTCCGATAAGGGCCAGCCATCGTGTGCGCTCCTGAAATTGTCGATCTGTCGGTAATCAACAGGGAGATGCCGGCAAAGTTGCAGGTATCGGATGCGGTTCCCCATCCGGCGCAGGTTCCGCCAGGCTGCGCCGAACGAGGTCGCCGGAAGAGCTTTCCGCTTTAACGCCAACGGGTTGATTGAGTTTCGCGTTTTTCCCGTAGACGGATGCGAAAAAACCACTTCCCAAGCGCACCACCAGTGGGCAAACTCTACACAACAAATAGAAAACAAATCGAAGATACCACGAAAGGAATTCGTGGAATTTAGGAGCTACCCAAGGAGGACCCCTGCCATGTCGCTTCGTCGTCTGACCCTTCTCGCCGCCGGCCTGACGCTGGCTTGGCTGGGTGCTGCCGCTGCCGATTCCAAGGACTCGCTGCTGAACGTGTCCTACGATCCCACGCGGGAATTTTATGTCGAGTTCAACAAGGCGTTTGCCAAGAAGTGGGAAGCGGAAACCGGCCGCACCCTGAACGTTCGCCAGTCGCATGGCGGCTCCGGCAAGCAGGCGCGCTCGGTCATCGACGGCCTGGACGCCGACATCGTGACCCTGGCCCTGGGCTATGACATCGACGCCATCGCCGATGCCGGCCTGCTGCCGAAGGATTGGCAGAGCCGACTGCCCAACAACAGCGCCCCCTACACCTCGACCATCGTGTTCCTGGTGAAGAAGGGGAATCCGAAGGGGATCAAGGACTGGAACGATCTGGTGAAGTCCGGCGTCCAGGTCATCACCCCGAACCCGAAGACCTCCGGCGGCGCCCGCTGGAACTATCTGGCCGCCTGGGCCTATGCCCTGCAGACGAGCGGCGGCGACGAGACCAAGGCCAAGGAGTTCGTGTCGCAGCTTCTGAAGAACGTTCCGGTGCTGGACAGCGGCGCCCGCGGCTCCACCGTGACCTTCACCCAGCGCGAGATCGGCGACGTCCTGCTGGCCTGGGAGAACGAAGCCTACCTGTCGCTTCAGGAATTCGGCGCCGACAAGTTCGAGATCGTGGTGCCCAGCCTGTCGATCCTGGCCGAACCGCCGGTCGCCGTCGTCGACAAGGTCGTCGACCGCAAGGGAACCCGCAAGGTGGCCGAGGCCTACCTGCAGTTCCTGTACACCCGTGAAGGTCAGGAGATCGCGGCGAAGAACTATTACCGCCCGCGTCTTCCGGAACTCGCGACCCAGTATGCGGGACGCTTTGCGGATGTTAAGCTGGTCACCATCGACCAATTCGGGGGCTGGCGTGCCGCGCAAGAGAAGCATTTCTCCGACGGTGGTGTCTTCGACCAGATCTTCCAGAAGGGGCGCTGACCTATGGTCTCCGCTGCCGACAACGACAGCGCTCTGGCCGGAAAGGGGGGGGCGGTGACGGTCCGCGCCCCCGTTCCCCTCTTCCGGAAACCCAGCGTCATTCCGGGCTTCGGGCTGACGCTGGGCTTCACGCTCACCTATCTCAGCCTCATCGTGCTGATCCCGTTGGCCGCCCTGATCCTGCGGTCCAGCAGCCTCGGCTGGAGCGGATTCTGGGCGGCGGTCACGACGCCCCGCGTCATCGCGGCGTTCGAGGTCAGCTTCGGATTATCGCTGGTCGCCGCACTGATCAATGCGGTGTTCGGCTTCCTGGTGGCCTGGGTGCTGGTGCGCTACAACTTCCCCGGCAAGCGGCTGGTCGACGCGCTGGTCGATCTGCCCTTCGCCCTGCCGACCGCGGTGGCCGGCATCGCGCTCAGCGCGCTCTATGCTCCGAACGGCTGGCTGGGCAAGCCGCTGAACGAGCTGTTCGGCCTGAAGGTGGCCTTCACGCCGCTGGGCATCGCCATCGCGCTGACCTTCATCGGCCTTCCCTTCGTCGTCCGCACGGTGCAGCCGATCCTGCAGGATCTGCCGGCGGAGGAGGAGGAGGCCGCGGCCTCCCTCGGCGCCTCCCGTTTCCAGACCTTCCGCAGCGTGATCCTTCCGGCGGTCCTGCCGGCGCTGGTGACCGGCTTCGCGCTGTCCTTCGCCCGCGGCGTCGGCGAATACGGGTCGGTCATCTTCATCGCCGGCAACATGCCCGGCCTGACCGAGATCCTCCCCCTGCTGATCGTCATCAAGCTGGAGCAGTACGACTATGCCGGCGCCGCCGCGGTCGGCACTGCGATGCTGGGCGTCTCCTTCCTCATGCTCCTGATCCTCAACCTTCTGCAGCAGTGGATGAGGTCGCGCCATGCCCGTTGATACCAGCATTTCCGCGCCGGTCTCCATCCCGGTGCCGCCCGCCCAGTCGGCCCTGACCGAACCGGCCTGGGTCCGTGCCGCCCTGATCGGGGGAGCCCTGCTGTTCCTGGCGCTGTTCCTGCTGCTGCCGCTCGTCGCGGTGTTCGTGGAGGCGCTGCGCCGCGGGTTCGACGCCTATTGGACGGCGCTGATCGAACCGGACGCCATCGCCGCGATCAAGCTGACGCTGATCGTCGCCGCCATTTCGGTGCCGGCCAACCTGGTGTTCGGCGTCGCCGCGTCCTGGTGCATCGCCAAGTTCGACTTCCGCGGCAAGAACCTGCTGATCACGCTGATCGATCTGCCCTTCTCGGTGTCGCCGGTGATTTCGGGCCTGATCTATGTGCTGCTGTTCGGCATGAGCGGGCTGCTCGGCCCCTATCTGCGCGAAATGGGCATCCAGATCATCTTCGCGGTGCCGGGGCTGGTGCTCGCCACCATCTTCGTCACCTTCCCCTTCGTCGCGCGCGAACTGATCCCGCTGATGCAGGAACAGGGCACCGACGAGGAGGAGGCGGCGCTGGTGCTGGGCGCCTCCGGCTGGCAGACCTTCCGGCGGGTCACGCTGCCCAACATCAAATGGGCCCTGCTCTATGGCGTGCTGCTGTGCAACGCCCGCGCGATGGGGGAATTCGGCGCCGTGTCGGTCGTTTCCGGCCATATCCGGGGCGAAACCAACACGATGCCGCTGCATGTCGAGATTCTCTATAACGAATACAATTTCGTCGCCGCCTTCGCGGTCGCCTCGCTCCTGGCCATGCTGGCCCTGGTCACGCTGGTCGTTAAGACCGCGCTGGAGTGGCGATTCGGGGAAGAGCTGGCGGCGTCCCGGCACTGATCGCCGGATTCTTGAGAGGAATACGCGACCCATGGGGATCCAGGTTTCAGGCATCACCAAGCGCTTCAGCGATTTCACCGCCCTCGACGCGGTCGATCTGGAGGTGAAGTCCGGCGAGCTTCTGGCCCTGCTCGGCCCGTCCGGCTCGGGCAAGACAACGCTTCTCCGCATCATGGCCGGGCTGGAAAGCCCTGATGCGGGCGGCCTTCTGCTGAACGGGGAGGAGGCGCTGGGGCTGAAGCCGCGCGACCGGCAGGTCGGCTTCGTCTTCCAGCATTACGCCCTGTTCCGTCACATGACGGTGTTCGAGAACGTCGCCTTCGGGCTGAAGGTGCGGCCACGCGGCCAGCGTCTGGGCAGCGCCCAGATCCGCCAGCGCGTGAACGAGCTGCTGGAGTTGGTGCAGTTGTCGCCCTTCGCCGGCCGTTACCCGGCGCAGCTGTCGGGCGGCCAGCGCCAGCGCGTGGCGCTGGCCCGCGCTCTCGCCATCGAACCGAAGGTCCTGCTGCTGGACGAGCCCTTCGGCGCGCTCGACGCCAAGGTCCGCAAGGAGCTGCGGCGCTGGCTGCGCAAGCTGCACGACGACATCCACATCACCTCCGTCTTCGTCACCCACGACCAGGAGGAGGCGCTGGAACTGGCCGACCGCGTGGTGGTGATGAACCAGGGCCGGATCGAGCAGATCGGCACCCCGGCGGAGGTCTACGACCACCCGGCCTCCGCCTTCGTCTACGAATTCCTCGGCCAGGTGAACCGCTTCGACTGTACGGTGGAGGGCGGCGTCGCCCATGTCGGCGGCGGAACCCTGACGATCCCGACCGAAGGCGGCGTGCAGGGACCGGCGGTGGCCTATGTCCGGCCGCACGACCTCGGCGTCACCCCGGCCTCGGCCGGTCCGGCGCGCATTTCCGGCATCCATGTCGTCGGCCCCGATGCGCGGATCGAGATCGACCTTGCCGGTCTGGCGCTGGAGGCCGAGATGGACCGCGAGCGGCTCGCCACACTCGGCATCGTCGCCGGCGACCGCTGCGCCGTCCATATCGACCGGGCGCGCGTCTTCGCCCGGTAAGGCTCAGTCGGTGCTCTTCCTGTCGGCGAGCGCCCGGTAATTGCCGTCGCGGTGGGCCTTCAAACTGAGGTCGACCGCGCCGGTTTCCACCCTGGCGCTGCGCAGCACGAGTCCGGCGAGCTGCAGGCTGGCCTCCATCGTTTCCGGCACGATGGCGGTCGCTCCCGCCCCGGCCAGCGCGGCGCTTTGCCCCAGGTCGTGGGCGCGGGCGATGATCGGCAGCGTCGGCGCCGTGGCGTGGATCGCCTCCACCGCGCGGTGCGCGGCGTCCGGCCGGTTCAGCGTGATGACGGCGGCCCGCGCCCGCTCGATCCCGGCGGCCCGCAGGACGCTGCCCTGGCTGGCGTCGCCGTAATAGACCGGCAGCCCGTCATGCCGCGCCGCGGCGATGCGCTGCGGCTCCAGGTCCAGCGCGACATAGGCGATGTCGTGTTCGGTCAGCAGCTTGGCGACCGCCTTGCCGACGCGGCCGTAGCCGCAGATCAGCACATGGCCTTTCATGTCGCTGGTCTCGATGCCGAATGCCTCGGCTCCCATCCGGGCCTCGATGAATTGGGCGAGCCGCTGGGCCAGGGCGCCGACGGCCGGCGTCACCGCCATGCTCAGCGCGACCGAGGAGGACAGCAGCAGGCCGGTGCGCCCGTCCAGCACCGACAGCCCGACCGCCTTGCCGATCAGCACGAAGGCGAATTCGCCGCCCTGCGACAGCAGCAGGCCGATCCGCAGCGACGTCGCCAGCGCCAGGCCCGACAGACGGCAGATCAGGAACAGCAGCAGGCTCTTGCCGACCAGCAGCGCGGCGGTGATCGCGGCGATGGTCCCTGCCTCCGCCGTCATCGCCGGCAGGTCCAGCGACATGCCCACGGTCATGAAGAACAGGCCGAGCAGCAGGCCGCGGAACGGTTCGATGTCGGCTTCAACCTGATGGCGGTAGGCGGTGTCGGCCAGCAGCATGCCGGCCAGGAAAGCGCCCAGCGCCATCGACATGCCGGCCTCGGCGGTCAGCCAGCCGACCGCCAACACCACGAACAGGTTGGTGGCGGTGAACAGCTCCGGATTGCCGGCCGATGCGATGAAGCGATAGGCCGGGCGGACGACGAAACGGCCGAGCAGCATGATGGCGACGATGGCCGCCACCGCCTTGACCGTGGCGAGGGCCAGGGCGAGCGGGATGCTGGCATTGGCGTCCGCCAGCAGCGGCAGCAGGGTCAGCAGCGGCACCACAGCCAGATCCTGGAAGATCAGGACGGCGACCGAGATGCGGCCGAAGCGGGCGACGGTCTCCCCACGCTCGACCAGCAGCTTCAGCACCGTGGCGGTGGAGGAGAAAGCCAGCATGCCGCCGACGATCAGCGCCGCTTCCGGCGTCAGGCCGAGCCACCATGCGACGAGCCCGATGGCGGCGCTGGTCAGTCCGACCTGCATCAGTCCCAGGCCGAAGATGTAATGCCGCATCGCTCGCAGGCGTGAAACCGGCAATTCCAGCCCTATAGCGAACAGCAGGAACACGACGCCGAATTCCGACAGCACCTGCGGCACCGCCAGATCGACCACCGGCCCCGGCGTATGCGGACCCAGCATGGCGCCGGCGACCAGATAGCCCAGCACCGCCG
>NZ_CP029830.1:112500-270000 GCF_003233655.1 Azospirillum ramasamyi | reverse complement strand
GTGTCGGAGTTTTGCGAGGATCTGTCCCTAGTACGAGAGGACCGGGATGGACATACCTCTGGTGCACCGGTTGTCACGCCAGTGGCATGGCCGGGTAGCTAAGTATGGACGGGATAACCGCTGAAAGCATCTAAGCGGGAAACCCACCTCTAAACCAGAGCTCCCTTGAGAGCCGTGACAGACCATCACGTCGATAGGAGGCATGTGGACGGGCGGCAACGCCTGAAGCTAAGCCTTACTAATCGCTCGATCGGCTTGATCTCACCGAGCGCCATGCACAGCGGTAAGCCGCTTCATGGACGCCATAGAAGACGCACCCTCGTCACTTAAAACTCGATTTTATCGCGAACAGCGAAAAGGCCGCCTCCCGTATGGGAGAGCGGCCTTTTCGCTGTTGGGGCTGTTCGCTTTTGAGGCTGGGCGTCTTCTACTCACCCAAGCCCTTGAACCCCATGTCGCTGTCGGCGACGGTGACGAACCAGTTCTTCGGATCGCCGGTCGGCCCGGCAAGTTCCGGCTGGTCCAGCGCCGGCCGGACCATCATCCGGGTCGGCGTGTGCAGGCCGTTCTTCAGGCAGAGGAAGCCCATCATCGACAGCGGCCGCGCGGCCTGGGCGTTCAGCGTCCGGCACATCAGCGCGACCATCCCCTGCCGGCGCGCCAGTTCGGTCATCAGCGAGAAGGCGGCCAGCAGCCAGCCCGGCCGGGCGAGATAGTCGCAGATCACACCGACCGGCTCGCCCTTCCAATGATCGATGCGCAGCACGACATAGGCCAGCACCGTCTCGCCACGCATGACGTAGAAGCGGCGGAAGCGGTCGGCCCGCGGCGTGGTGTCGAAACGCCAGTTCAGGAAGGCCCAATCGCGCCGGGCGATCACCGGATGCTGCGGCGAGGCGGCTTCCCACAGATCGTCGACCCGGTAGTCGAAGCGGTCGATCTCCACCAGCTTGGCGCCGAGCAGCTTGGCCGACAGCCCGTAGCCCATCGAGGCGGTGGCGAGCGCGGGCTTGCCGATCCGGGCGACCAGCTTGGCCAGCCCGCCGCCATAGGGGCTGACGCGCAGGCAGCGCAACGGATCGATCACCCGCAGATAAGTCGGCACATTGCCGAGGTCGAGCCAGCCCGCACGCTTGTAGGACTTGTAGGCGGCCTCCGTCATCGACAGCGACACCGCGAGGTCGCAGGCGCTGGAATGGGTTTCCGACAGGGCGGGACCGACGCCGCGCAGGCGCCATTCCGGGGCGACCATCAGGTCGATCGCCCAGGAGGCCCGGCGGGTGCGCTCGCCGACCTTCAGGGCGAACGGAATGCCGCCCTGCTGGCCGACGACGGCTCCGTTGCGCTTGCACAGCCAGAGCTGCGGTCCCTCATGCTCCCGTTCCGGCGGCTCTTCGAACAGCCAGTGGAAGTGGTCGGGGCACAGCTGGATGGCCTCAGCGCCGAAATTCGCCCGCTGGAACGCGTCGAGGGCGGCGCGGTCATCCGGCTCGTACCGTCCGACGCCACGCTGTTTCCAGTCTATGACGCTCATGCTTCCTCCCCGACGGACACCGGCTGGATCAGATGGGCATCGCGCAGGATGCGGGCGGAGGTGCGGCGCTTGGCGGTGATGTCCTTGTAGACCCGGCGGACCTGCGGAAGCGTCAGGCCCAGCGCCGCCGCCGCCTCCTCTTCCGTGGCGCCGCGGCCATAGGCGCAGAGCGCCAGGTCGAGCTTGTCGTAGGGCAGCGCGTAGTAGAACTCCTCCTGCGACTGCGGCAGGGTGTAGGTGTCGGTGCTGGGCGACTGGGCCTGGATTTCCGCCGGCAGGCCGAGATAGGCGGCCATCTGGTAGACCTGCGACTTGTAGAGGTGGGCGATCGGCTTCAGGTCGGCCAGACCGTCGCCGCCGCGCACGAAGAAGCCCAGCTCATATTCCAGACGGTTCGGCGTGCCGAGCACGGCATAGTTCAGCCGGTCCGCGTGGGTGTATTCGACCGTCTTGCGGATGCGCTGCTTCAGGTTGGTGGCGGCGACGACGTCGAGATAGACATCGACCGGCATGCGGCTGGTCTGGCGCTCGCCGTCCGGCGATTCGACGGTCAGGGTGAAGTAGTTGACGCGGTCGGCGTCCAGGAGGTTGCCGGCCAGACCGATCTTCTGCTTCCAGCCCGGACCGAATTCCGGGAACAGCCGGCGGATGGCGTTGTCGCGCCGCTCGTAGCAGCCGAGAGCCTCCAGCGGGCCCGTGATGTTCTCCATCACCGGCGTGACGCCGAGATGTTCGCAGAGCAGGGTGCCGAGACGGGTGCTCTTCGGCGAGTTCTCCTTCTCCGGCATCAGGATGCACAGCACGCGCTCCGGCCCCAGGGCACGGACGGCGAGCGTGGCGCAGACCGAGCTGTCGATCCCGCCGGACACGCCGAGCACGATGCCCTGGCGGCGCAGATCTTGGGCGACGATGCGTTGGATGGCGTCTTCGATCTCACGCGCCGCGGCCGCGCAATCCAGATCGAGGGCCTTGGAGTCGAACTGAGCGAGGGGCGAGGACAGGGCGTTCAGCATGGTCACGGTTCCCGATGGGGGTTGATGCATCGTCGGTCAGAATGGGTAACGGCGGTCATGCCGCGGTGGGTTGGGGCGTGGCGGTCCGGGCGTCGGCATCCCGATCGTTCAATGCCCGGTCCTCCAGCACATGGATTTCGGCACGATCCAGGGCGGCCCGCTGGTCGCGGATGCGCTGGGGAAGCTCGTCATGGACGTAATGGGCCAGCAGTTGCAGGGTCAGGGTGCCGACCAGGGCCATCTCCTCCCGTTCGCCGGCCATGCGGCCGTTCTGGCGATGAGCCTTGTCGGCCAGGGCGGAAACGGCGTCGGCGTCGGTCAGGCCGTAGCGGGCGAGCGCGTCCGGCGACAGCAGGTCGCGCACATAATCCGGGGCGCCGTCGCCGAAGAGGGCGGTGGTCATCGGCGCGCGGTAGGGGCGCTTCGGCCGCTGGAAAATCTCGGCCGGCAGATGGCGGGCGGCCAGCCGGCGCAGGGCCAGCTTGTCGCGCAGCCCCAGCATCTTCACCCGATCCGGCAGGGCGGCGCAAAGCTCGTCCACCGCCGGGTCGAGGAAGGGATAGCGGACCTCGATGCTGTTGGCCATGGCGACGCGGTCGCCCTGGGCCGACAGCAGGTAGGGCGTCATGAAGGTCGCGATTTCCGCCCACTGGCTGCGCGCCAGCGGCGACCAGCGCGACCAGCCGTCCGGCAGATGGGCCGCCACATGCGCCTCGAAAGAGGCATCGTCGGCGGCGGCCTGGACATCGGCGGACAGCAGGCGCTGCGACCAGGCGGTATTCCGCCAGCGGGTGCGGTGGGCGTAGAAGGTCTCGCCGGTGTCCATCATCCCACGCTTGAAGAAGGCCTGCCACAGCGGGCTGTCCTTCTGGCCGTTGACGGCGGCGAAGGGGTGGATGCGGCCCAGCAGCTTCGGCCGCGCCTTGCTGCCGGGCTGGCGCGCCCAGAAGCGGCGAACCTTGTCCTCCTTGAAGATGTCGTAGCCGGCCAGCCACTCGTCGGCGCCCTCGCCGGACAGCACGACGCGGATGCCGCTCTCGCGCACCAGACGCGACAGCAGGAACAGCGGGGCGGGGGCGGTGCGGACCAGCGGCGACTCTCCGTGGCGGATGACGTCGGGCAATGCCGCCTGGATGTCCTGCGGGCCGCAGAGGATGTCGTGATGCTCGGTCCCGACATGGCCGGCGACCAGCCGCTGCTGCGGCGTCTCGTCGAAGCCGGCGTCGGTGAAGCGGACGCCGAAGCTGTGCATGTGGGTGGTGTCGAGCTTGCGGGCCAGCGCGGCGATCACCGAGCTGTCGAGCCCGCCGCTGATGTAGACGCCGACCGGCACGTCGGCGCGCAGCCGCAGGCGGATGGCGTCGAGCAGCTTCTCCTCCAGCCGGTCGGCCGCCTCGTCTAGCGACAGGTTGGCGAGCGAGGGATCGGTGGCGAAGTCGGGCTGCCAATAGCGGTCGACATGCAGGGCCAGCGTGGAGTCGATGCGGATGGCGGTGGCCGCCGGCACGCTCTCCACCCCGGCGAAGACGCTTCCGTGCGGCGCGGTGCTCCAATGGGTGAAGACCTGGGCGAGACGGGCCGGGTCGAAGGCCGGCGTCACCCGGCCGCCGCCGAACAGGGCCTTGGCCTCCGACGCGAAGAGCAGATGGTCGCCGCGCCGCGCATAGAACAGCGGCAGGATGCCGAGGCGGTCGCGGACCAGCCACAGCTCGCGCCGGGTGGTGTCCCACAGGCAGATGGCGAACTGGCCGTTCAGCTTGGCCCAGGTGGCGGGACCGTATTCCTCGAAGGCGTGGACGATCACCTCGGTGTCGGTCCGGGTGTAGAAGCGGTGGCCGCGCGCCTCCAGATCCCGCCGCAGTTCGACATGGTTGAAGATTTCGCCGTTGAAGCTGATCCAGAGGGTGCGGTCCTCGTTGTGGATCGGCTGGAAGCCGCCGGCGAGGCCGACGATGCTGAGCCGGGCATGGGCAAGCCCGATCCGGTCGTCACGATAGAAGCCGTAGCCGTCCGGGCCGCGGTGGCCCAGCATGGCGATCATGCGCTTCAGCTCGTCCAGACCGGCCGGCTCGGCATAGGATCCTGCGAGAACTCCGGCGACACCACACATGAGCGTGCTCTCTGTCCTGGGGTGGGTGTTGTTGTGTCGGGGAGGGTAGACCCCTACCTGACCTCCCCGCTGGGCGGGGGAGGGACTGCCGCTGATTTTTCTGCTCCAGCGCCTAATCTCCCTCCCCTGCGACGCGGGGGAGGGGAGGGGTGGGGGCAAGAGCCGGAACCTCCTCCACCAGCTCCGCCCGCCTGATCTTGCCGGAATCGGTCTTGGGCAGGCTGTCGCGGAACTCGATGAATTTTGGCACGAGGTGGCTTTCCAGGCGGCCGCGGCAGTGCTGGCGGATCGCCGCTTCCGACAGGACCGCACCGTCGCGCGGGACGAGGAAGGCCTTGACCGCCAGGCCGTCGGCATCGTCGGGGACGCCGATCACGCAGGCCTCCAGAACGCCGTCCAGCTCGTACAGCGCGTTCTCGACCTCGCGGGGGCTGACCTTCTCGCCGCGGCACTTGAACACGTCGTCCTTGCGGCTGACGAAGTAGAGGTGCCCTTCGGCGTCCTGGGTGAAGAGGTCGCCGGTGAACAGCAGCGTCTCGCCCCGGGGGCCGCGGCGCAGGCGGCGGGCGGTCTCTTCCGGCCGGTTCCAATAGCCCCGCATCACGTTGGCGCCGCGCACCACCAGCTCGCCCACTTGGCCGGGGGGAAGGCGGTTGCCGTTCTCGTCGGCGACGAAGGCTTCGCAGTTGGGGATGGCGCGGCCGACGGAGGCCGGCTTCGCGTCGAGTTCGGCGGGGCTCAGCGTGCTGATGCGGGTGCAGCACTCGGTCATGCCGTACATGGAATGGAAGGCGGCTTGCGGGAAGCGCTCGCGCAGGCGGCGGAGATGGGCGGCCGGCAACGGCGCGGCGGCGTTGGTCAGATAGCGCAGGCTGCCGAGATCGGCGGTCTTGGCCGCGTCCAGCCCCAGCAGGGTGGAGAAGACCGTCGGCACGCCGGGCAGGCCGGTGACCCGGTGCTGCACCATGCGCTTCAGCGTTTCCATCGGGAAGGCGAAGGACCGCTCCAGCACCAGGGTGAAGCCGACGCGGGCGCCGGTCATCACCTGGGACAGGCCATAGCCGAAGGTCAGCGGCAGGACGCACATCACCACGTCGTCGGGCGTGTTCTCCAGATAGGTCGAGATCGCCCAGCTGGTGTTGACGTAGTTGGCGTGGGTCAGCATCACGCCCTTCGGCCGCCCGGTGGTGCCGGAGGTGTACATGATCGCCGCCAGATCCTGGTCGATCAGACCGGGATCGGCCGGCGGGCGGTGCCGGCCCGAAAGCGCGTCGGTGTAGAGCAGGCCCGCCGCGCCGGCCGGCGGACAGGCGCCGACCCACAGGACGGCCGGCGGCGTTTCCACCGCCTCCAGCGCCGGCAGGACCTGGCGGGCCAGCGCCGCCGGTGCGATCAGGAGCCGGACGCCGGCATCGGCCAGCAGATAGGCCAGCTTGTCGGCCTTGGTGGACGGATTGACGGGGACGAAGACGCCGCCGGCCTTGAGGGTGGCGAAGAGGCCGGCGACATACTCGATGGAGTTCTCCAGCATCACCGCGACGCGGTCGCCGCGGGCGATCCCCGCCGACTGGAGCGCGCAGGCGACGGCGTCGCTTTCACGGTCCAGTTCGGCGAAGCTGCGGCGGCCATCCCCGGCGATCAGCGCGGTGCGGTCGGGATCGCGCCGGGCCGTGTCGGTGAGGAGCTGGTGAACCAGATGGGTCATGGGAGGGATGTCCTTCTTGCCTTTGCCCGTCCTATGGGACGTGTCCGCTTTGGCCGTGTCCGTTCTGGCTGCCGCCGCCGCGCCCGCGAGGTCAGGCGGCGCTGCGGAGTTCCTGCTTGCGGCCGACGAAGGCGGCGATGCGGTCCACCGATTCCAGGTTGTCGGCGATCATGTCGTCATCATCGACGGCGATGCCGAAGCGCTCTTCCAGGAAGGCGACGACGTGCATGATGCCGGTGCTGTCGATGATCCCCGACTCCAGCAGGGATTCGCTGTTGTCGAAGCCGGAGTCCCTGCCAAGCAGGAAGTTCTCCACGATGAACGCGCGGACTTCCGGCAGGGCGGGAGCGGTCAGGGTCGTCTCGGTCATGGTGGCGGTCCGCATGTCTCTGAAAACTCCTGCTGGGTTCGGTCGACGTGGGGTGCGTCGCTAAAGGGTGAGGCGTCGCGAAGTTGGTGGGGTCGAAAACAGATCCTGGTGCTTCTTCGGGACCGTCCGGGGGGCGGGTTCCGCCTGCCCCCTGTCTGCCGTCCTTCCGTCGTTCCCGCCTTCGATCTCGCATCGGCGTGATGTGCAATTTTATTGTGACTATCGCGCTGCTTTGCGAGAGATCAAAGGATAGGAGTGCATTGAAGTCTGTGGTTAGCCACTCTGTTGCCCGGTTATAGGGCTAGATACTGCTGTCCTGACCTTTGGCATGAGAAAGTGAATCGCGGTCATACGCCTGCAGATTTGGGCTTTGCCATCGTCCCCGACCAACCGGACATGACCTCTCCGGCCTCGGCGCCGCCGGTGCCGCCCTTGCGCTTGCGCAGCCATGCCGGAATGCCGGTCAGCTGCACGCTGAGCCATTCCACCGTCGCGTCGTCTGACACCGGGAAGGCTTTCAGCCGCAGGGGATCGGTGGAGGCGTCGTTCCAGCCGGGATCGATGGTGCGCGCGGTGCGATAGCCGGCGCGGCGGATCTCCTCCACCTCGCGCTCGCTGAAATCACCGTTGGGGAAGGCGAAGTGACGGCAGGGCCGGCCCACCGCCTCCTCCAGCTCGGTGCGGCACAGCGCGATCTCGTCGGCGCAGCGGCCGTCGTCGCATTGCAGCAGAATGGGGTGGGTACGGGTGTGGGCGCCGTAATCGGCGACGTCGGTCATCCGCGCGATCTCATCCCAGGTCATCGCCTGGCGGTCGGCGCCGTCGCTGTCCGGGTCGTTGCCGGCTTCCGCCAGCAGGCGGCGGCGTTCGGGATCGGGAACCCGCTTCAGCCGCTCCACCCCGATGCCATCGGCGGCCGGGGTCTTCCACCAGTAGGGGCGGGCGGTGCCGACGATCTGGCTGCAAAGATAAATTGTCGGACGCAGGTCGAATTCGCGGAACAAAGGTGCCAGCTCGGTGTTGTTCCGATGACCGTCGTCGAAGGTGATAACCAGCGGATAGGCGGGCAGCTTGTCCCAGTGGCCGGTTTCGATCGCGGTCGCCACCGCGTCCAGCGTGGTGAAGCCATAGTGCTTCGAATACCACCGCAGATGCTCGCGCAGCACCTCCGGGGCCGGGTCGTGGTAGACGACGATGGTGACGCCGTGGCGCGCCTTCAGGAACCGTTGCATCGCACCGAACCCCGACCAGCGCACCAGATTGGCGATGGCGCTCTTCATGGTGCACACTCTCCTTCCTGTCGATCTTCCCGTCGTTGCCCCCGGTCCGTGCCCTGGACCGGGAACAGGGTTGGCTTCGTCGTTTCAGCCGGTCGTGCTCTTGGTGTGCCCCGCCGGCCCGGAGGCCGGCACCGGCCCGGCCGGGACGGCGGACGTCGCTGTCAGGCTGCCGCGGGCGTTGCGGCGGTAGATCTCCAGAAGCCGTTCGCGGAACACCGCGACGTCGAACTGGCGTTCCCACCGGGCGCGGGCGCCGGCGCCGAGATTGCGGCGCAGGGTGCGGTCGTCGATCACCCGCGACAGCGTGTCGGCCAGCGCGGCGACGTCGCCCGGCGGCACCAGCAGCCCGGTCTCGCCGTCGGCGATGGCGTCGGGAACGCTGCCGACCGGGGTGGCGACGATGGTCAGCCCTTCGGCCATCGCCTCCAGCACCGACATCGGCAGGCCTTCGAACATCGAAGGCTGGACCAGCACATGGGCGTTGGCCAGCTCGCGTCGGCAGCCGGTCTGATCGAGCCAGCCGGTGAAGGTCACGCGGTCGGCGATGCCCAGCTCCGTCGCGAGGTTGCGGTAGGTCTCCAGGTCGCCGTCGCCGGCGATGGTGACCTGCCAGTTGCGGTCGCGGCAGGCGGGAGAGGCCAGCGCGTTCAGCAGGACGTCGATGCCCTTCAGCTTGATCAGCCGGCCGAGGAACAGCAGGCGCACCGGACCGGCGAAGCCTTCCTCCGCATCGTCCCGGACGGGGGGCTTCGATGGGCCGGGAACCGCGTTGTGCAGCAGGGTGGTGCGCTGTCGCGCCTCCGGCCCGAAGGCCTCGGCCACCCAGTCGCGCCAGAATTCGCCCAGCACGACGATCTCGCTGGTCATCGCCATCATGCGGCGGATCGCCCAGCGCATGATCGGGCCGGAGTCCTTGAAGTGTTTCGGGAAACGCCCGCCATGCAGGTGCAGGACGACCGGCACGCCGAAGGCGCGGGCCATGGCGATCAGGATGCCCTTGCGCAGGACGCTGCCATATTCCGCCATGTGGATGTGGACGAGATCGGCTTTTCCGGCCACGAAGCAGCCGGCGAGGCGGGCGGTGGCCCGTGCGAAGTAGAGGGGCATCAGGTGGAACTTGCCCGGACCGTAGCTGTCGACCACCTCGAACTTCACATCCGGGCAGTTCTGCCGGAGATCGGTGGTGAAGTTGTCGACCACACGGCCCATTCCGCCTTTCTCCTGGGTGCCGCCGGGGGAGACGATGTAAATCATGTCCACTCCTGATCCTTTCCCGGCCCGCCTTCGCTGTGTCGCGCCCCGGCTTTTGCCGTGTGGCGCCCGTCCTCGGACGGTTGCGGCGGGCTTGTTTTGTTTTCGGCCTCGATCCCTATCGTCCGTCGGTCAGACGCCAGGAGACTGCAAGCTGTGGTGCGGCCGGTCGGCTGCCGCCGGTTGGAACGTGCCGCGGCCGGAGGCCGGGAGACGTGTGGATGCAAGTTTACGCGATGCCGCAGCCGCACGCTGTGGAGCGACCGAACGGGTTGGCTTGCCGGAATGGTTACCCAACCTGTGCATGGGCGATCTCCCTTGCGGTTGTACGCTCTCTGATTGTTTCCTACCCCGATCATCGAAGCGGCGCCGGGTCGCCGTCACCGCCGTTTGGAGGCCGCGGCGGCCGATCCGGCCAGCTTGCCCAGCTCCCCCGACAGCTCGGTTCCGCTGCGGTCGAGCTCCTGGTAGATGGCCAGAAGGGACTTGGCGTAGGCGTCGATCACGAATTGCTTCAGGAACAGCCGGCGTCCCTGCTCCGCCAAACGGCTGTAGAGCGCCGAGTCGCTGCCGACCTCCTGGATCGCGCCGGCCAGGGCGGCGGCGTCGTTGACCGGGATGATCCGCGCGGTCTCGCCGTCGGTCAGCACCTCCGGGATCGAGCCGACCGGGGTGGTGATCACCGGCAGCTGGGCCGACAGGGCTTCCAGGATCACCATCGGCAACCCTTCATGGGTCGAAGGCAGCAGAAGCATGTCGTGGGAGCGGATGTGGGCGTGCGCCTCCTCCCGGCCGATCCAGCCGAGGAAGCTGCACTCATCCGCCACTCCCAGCTCGGCGGCCATGGCGCGGTAGCCGTCCACGTCGCCGCCGCCGCCGATGGTGACCCGGAAGGGCTGTCCGCGCTCCTTCAGCTGGGCGCAGGCGCGCAGCAGGGTGCCGATGCCCTTGCGTTCGGACAGGTTGGCCAGCACCAGCAGGGACAGCACGGTCCCCGGTTCCGGCGGCCTGCGCGGGCCGAGATCGGCGCCGACATCGGGAACGGCGTTGTAGAGCACCCGGATCTTGCGGGGGTCGGTGCGGACCGAATGGACCAGATAGTCGCGCCAGTTGTCACCCAGCACGACGACCCGGCCGCAGCGGTTGAACAGCCAGCGGCTGATCGCGCGGGCGAAGGCGCCGCCTTCGAAATACTCGACGAAGGACGCGCCGTGCAGATGGACGACGGTGGGGCAGGACAGCAGCCCGGCCACCACCTGCACCGCCGCCTTGCGCAGGAAGCTGGCGCGCTCCGACACGTTGATGTGCACGACCGACGCCCGGCGGCGGGCGAGGATCCAGGACATCCGCGCCAGGGTCAGGCCGAGGTAGAAGGGTGACAGCAGAACGCTCCCGGTGCCGCGGGTGTCGAGGATGATCGATTCGGTCGTCCCCGTCTTGTCGAACTGGTCGACCACGTAGCCCGTCATGCGGCCGATGCCGCCGCCGCCGTCGAGCGCACCCGGCGTCGCGAAGACGATCACGGTGCGCTTGGCCGTTTCCGGCTGGCGGCTGGGGGCACGTCTGTCGTTGATGCTGTCCATGGGCGTCAGGGTCCTTTTTCGGGCTCAGGCGGCGTCGGACGCGGAGAACAGGGCCTGGCGGAGCCGGCGTCGCAGTCCGACCGGCATCAGCGAGTGCATGGTGAAGGTGGCGAGCGCCATCGGCGTCGGCTGTCCGTCGCGCAAGGCGGAGTTCAGGATCCGCCAGCGGGTGCCCGCGGTGCGTGCCGCCTGCTCGCCGCCGGTCGCCTGGAGGAGAAGGCTGGCATAGGCGCGCGGGGAGAGGTGGTTGCGCATCTCCTCCGCCCATTCCAGCGCGTGGTTGATGTTGTGGCAGGTCGACAGCGTGACCCGGTTGTTCTCCTCGGTGTAATGGACCGCCATCACGTCGGGGATATGGATCAGCGCCACGCCGTCGATCCGGCCGCAGGTGATCAGCCATTCCCAATCGTCGAAACGGGACTTGGGAACGGGGTTGCGCAGCAGCAGCGCCTTGGGCGTCAGCAGGGTCGTGGTGGGGGCGAAGGTCTCGCCCTTGAACAGCCCGCGGCGGACGAACAGGTAGTCGCCGATGGCGTCGGCGGGCGTCGACAGCCGGCGCGGCCAGGCGAAGGTGCCGCGGGCGGTCACCACCTGGCAGCGGCAGCTGATGATGGGGAAGCGGACGTCCGGCGGGCGGGCCGCCATCTGCAGTTCCACCTTCTCCGGCATCCAATGGTCGTCGTCGTCGAGGAAGGCGATCCAGCCGCCCCGCGCGGCGCGCACGCCGATGTTGCGAGCCTCCGCCGCGCCGTGGTTCGTCTGGAGCTCCATCACGGTCAGCCGCGGATCGGCCAGCGTCGCCAGATGGGAGGCGGTGGCGGGATCCGGGCCGTCGATCACCACGATCACGTCGAGATCGCGGTAGGTCTGGTCCAGGGCGCTGCGCACGGCCCGCATCACCATGTCCGGCCGGTTGCGCGTGGGGATGACGACGGTGACCTGATCGTTGGGCGCCGCCTGTTCGCCGGCCCGGTCTTCGCCGGCCATTTGCTTGCCGGCCCCTTGCTTGCCGGCCGCCGGACGGTTGAAGCTTGCCGGCTCGTTGTTCTGGCTCATGGGTCTGCCTTCGGTCGAAGCAAAATGGGAAAGGTCGCTGGTGACATGGCCCTGTGCAGGCCGGATGCGGCGGTCAGAGCCCGCGGCTCTGGCCGGCATAGGCCGGACCCATGCCCGAGGCGGGCATCCCGGCCGGGGCGTGCCGGCGCAGTCGGGCCTGTTCCTCGGCGCGGGCGTTCAGCATCCGCTGCCAGCGGCTCTGCTGGATCAGACGGACCACGGCGATGGTGCCGATCACCCAGTTCATGGAATGGCGCTCGGCGAACACGCTCTCCGACACCGACACCGCCAGCATGGCGCAGCCGACGGCGAAGGCCCAGGCGGCCTCGGGCCGGCTGTTGCCGTAGCGGGCGGCGAAGAAGCCCTGGAACAGCAGGCGGCTGAGCAGCACCAGAACCAGCGCCACGCCCACCAGCCCGAGGTCGAGCATCAGCTCCAGCCAGCCGCTGTGGGCGGAGGTGATGCCCCAGTCGCGGGTGAAGCTGGACCCCGGGCCGTTGAAGCCGAACCAGTAGGCGGCATAGCCGTAACCCAGCAGCGGACGCTCGCCGACGGAATGGACGATGTGCTCCCACAGGACGGTGCGTCCGGTCATGGTGGGATCGCGGCCCAGCGCGTAGAGCAGGTCGTACCAGAAGGTGGCGCCCGCCGTGACCATGATGACCAGCAGCGCCGCCAGCAGGGCCATGGTGGGAACGAAGTTGCGGATGCTGCCGCGCAGCATGGTGGTGGACAGCAGCGCCACCGAAACCAGGACGGAGGTGATCAGGCCGGTGCCCGACTGGCTCATGACGATCAGCAGCATCGCCAGGATCATCAGCGGCCGGGTGACCCAGCGGCTCTGTTCCTTCTGCCAGTCCAGCCAGACCAGGGCCAGGATCAGCCAGACCATCATGCGGCCGGTCACGTTCTTCTGGAAGAACACGCCCTTCCAGGCGCCGACATGCTGGGCGCTGTCCAGCCCGATCTCCGGCATCGCGAAGATCATGAAGTAGGAGACGAACATCAGCGTCGAAAGCCCGACCACGATCAGCCGCATGATCTCCGGGAAGCGGAACCGCAGGCCGAGCCAGATGCCGAACACCGTGGTGAACAGGAAGGCGATGGAGCGGCGCAGCGTCACGTCGGGGAACAGCGACCACAACGCGGTCAGGAAAGCGAAGGCGATCAGCGCCGTCAGCGCCGGGCTGGCGAAGGGAATCTGGAAGGCGATCGCCGGCCTCAGCGCGATCGCGGCGAGCAGCAGGACATAGATGCCGCCGTAGAAGATCGTGACGCCGGCGGCATCCAGGTCGCCGGCCACCGGGTCGCCGCCGGTCAGCATCAGCGGAAGCACCGAGCCCCCGAAGGCGATGATGCCGATGACGGCGATGCTTTTTTCCAGAAAATCGAGGATTTTCATCGGCTTTCCCTTAGGCTGCCGTACCGGGTTCGGCTTTGCAGCACTGAAGATGCGGTTGCCACCCCTCATCTCGTAGCCGGGCGGTGGCATTAGACCGAAGGAGGCCGCGCCCGAAAGGAGTAGCCGGAATCGCGTTTCCCTCTCCCGTTACCGCCCGAAAAAGGGAATGGCTCCTAAGCAATTTCCGGAACTGCCGGGCATGGATGAAAAAAGACCCCCGCGCGGGCGGCGCGGGGGTCCGGCTGGCATTCGGTCCGGTATGTCGGCGGCGTTACGAGCCGTCGCCCTTCAGCACCATCACCGCGGTCTTGCAGAGGATGAAGAAGTCGAACAGCAGGCCGCAGTTGCGCACGTAGAAGACGTCCATGGCGACCCGCTCCTGGAAGGTGGTGCGGTGGCGGCCGGACACCTGCCAGTAGCCGGTCAGTCCGGGACGGACGGTGCCGATCACCGCGGCGGAGTCACCCACCTCCGGCAGTTCCTTGGGCATGTAGGCGCGCGGGCCGATCAGGCTCATGTCGCCCATCAGGATGTTCCACAGCTGCGGCAGCTCGTCGAGCGAGGTCTTGCGCAGGAAGCGGCCGAGCGGGGTGATGCGCGGATCGACCGTCAGCTTGTGGTAGGTCATGTACTCTTCGCGGGCGACCGGGTCGTTCTCCAGCAGTTGCTGAAGCTGTTCCTCGGCGTCGACATGCATGGAGCGGAACTTCAGCAGGTCGAAGGTCTGCTTGCCGCCGGCCCAGCGCTTCTGGCGGAACATCACCGGGCCGGGGCTGTCCAGCTTGATGGCGACGGCGAGGCCCAGCATCAGCGGCGCCACAAGGACCAGCAGGATCGCCGACAGCACGATGTCCATGGCGCGGCGGATGCGCAGATAGCCGGTCGGCGGGCGGACGCTGACGCGCAGGGCCAGCGAGCCGTGCAGGTTGTGATAGGTCGCGTCGACGGCGCTGACGTTGCCCTCGCCCAGCACGCAATAGACCTGGCGGAAGGGCAGGGTGCGCACCAGGCCGGTCAGGTCGCTGCCGTGGCGGGCCATGTCGGCGACGATGGCGGCGCTGGCCTGGCGGGCGATGGCGGGCGACTTGGACAGCAGTTCGACCGGACCCATCACCGGCAGGCCGGCGACGCGGGTCTGCCAGAGGCTGTCGTCGTCGTCGACGAAGCCGACCGGACGCATGCCGAGCCAGGGCAGGCGCTGCAGCTTCTCGGCGATGGCGGCGCCCTGCGGGCCGGCGCCGACGATCATCACCGGCGTGCGCCAGTCCAGCGCGCTGGACAGCAGCCCCTGGATCAGCAGCAGGTCCGCCACATAGGTGACGGCGAAGCCGAGCAGGGCGATCGACAGCGCCTCCACGAAGAAGGAGCGGAAGCCTTCCATCACGATGAAGGGGACGGCCAGGACGGCGCAGCACAGGAAGGCCGCCTGGAAGGTCCGCCTCGTCCGTTCCAGGTAGTCGAAGCGGCCGAGGGTGTAGATGCCGAACACCGACTTCACCAGCGGCACCAGCATAAGCCCGGTGACCAGCGACCGCTGCCAGGCGGCGGCCTGCACCGGATCGCTCAGCGCATCGGTGGCGAAGAAATGGTTGAGCGTCCAACCCACCAGGGCGAGGACGAGGCCATCGGAGAGTGCCAGTAACAGCCCGGGGGCGATCGTCGGGAACGTCGCCTTCTTTGCCGAGGTCATATCAATGACGGCTTCTGGGTCCAGTTTGCTCATCGCAGGTCCCGTGGTTGAAGGGAATGCCAGCTGCCGCACGACAATTCGTGCGGGTGGTCGCTCGTCATCAGCGTCTCTTTGGTAACGGCCGGTCTTTACCGCGCTGCGCCGCGAATTCACCCGCGACGCATTTGTGTAAAGATCGCTCTTTCATGTTTTTTGTCAGCCGATCCGCGGTTGGTTGAGGACGAATTAGGATGAGGAGCCGCAGGCGGCAACAGTGCATACGGACGTTGATTTCGCGTCCGCGATACCACGGGAGCTTCAAAGGGGGCGCACGCTCGAATATTAATGGGGATACTTTTGGATGCCGTACCCGTCAGGGATAGCGTTTCGGAGTAAAGGCAAGGTGGTGCCGCTCCCCCGTAGACACCTGGACTAACCGCGAATTATGGGTAGAGGCGCGGGATCTCCTCCCTCGTCCGGTCTGATCCGCGCCGCGCGTAATGGCGTTGTCGCCAAACTTGTGGGGAGGGGGATCCGCCCGGCCTTACCGATGGAGGGCGGGCGGCAATTCCGAGCGAAGGCGAGGCTCCAACGCTCCCTTGCGTGGTGAGGGGCGTAGGAGGCAGTTTGCCAGTCCGCCGGAAAGCCTAATCGGAAGGTCCTGTTCCTCTGCCGGGGCCACCGATCGGAGCCGGGGTGACTAGCACCGAAGAGTGCCGCCGTCGCTTCAAGGCCGAATTGACGCTTTCCAGACCGCCGCCGAGATTTGGCGCGATCCTTTCCCGCGCTCCATACCCGTTATGCGCCTGCGTGATGCACCGGACGCCGCGACCCCATCCCGAGCGGGAGCGGGGCGGGCGGGACCGGGAAGGGACGGTGGGTAACAGGGGGCGAAGGAAAGCGGATGGCTCTCGAAGCTGGCACCATCATCAAGCATGGCTGGATGTTCATGGTGGCGAATGTGGTCAACCGCGCCGCGGGACTGCTTCTGCTGCCGCTCTATGCCAAGGTCCTTTCGCCGGCGGAGTTCGGCGTCTACGCCCTGATCAGCGTCGTGGGCGACATCGTCGCCGTCATGCTGATGATCGGAATGATCAACGCCTTCACCGTCGTCTATTTCGAGCATCCGGACGAGCGCGGGCGGTCCCGCGTGGTCAGCACGACGATGATCGGGCTGTGGACCGCCACGCTGGCCCTGCTGGCGGTGGCGCTGCCGGCCGGCTGGGCCGCCAGCGAGCTGCTGTTCGGCAGCCGGGAGCAGGGACGGATCATCGCCATCGCCTTCGCCGGCATCGCCTTCAGCGCGGTGTTCGAACTGGCCCTGGCCTATTACCGGGTCCACAAACGGTCGGGCACCTGCCTGCTGATTTCCGTCGGCAAGGCGGTCGGGCTGATCGGCCTCAACCTCAGCTTCCTGCTCTGGATGGATCTCGGGGTGACCGGCATCTTCCTTGCCAATGCCATCACCTTCGTCGGGCTGGGCATCGGTCTGACCGTGGCGATCCTGGTGGCGAACGGCCTGGGCTTCTCCTTCGGGCTGCTGAAACGGGTGGCGGCGCTGGGCCTGCCCTTCATGCCGCAGACCATGCTGGACATGGGCAACCAGTTCGCCATGCGCTATCTGGTCAACCTGCTGATGGGCGTGGCGGCGGTCGGCGTGCTGTCCTTCGGGCTGCGGCTCGCCACCATGCTCTACATGTTCCTGACCGCGTCCTTCCTGCAGATCTGGTCGGTCAGCCGGATCGAGGCGCAACATGATGCCGGCGACGGCGCCGCCAGCCGGGAACAGTCGGAATTCGTCTTCTACCTGTTCGTCGTCCTGCTGTCGGCCGCGGCGCTGGGCATGGCGCTGACCGCGCCGGAGGTGCTGTGGCTGATCGCCTCCAGCGAATACGAGACGGTGCTGCCCTGCATGCCGCTGCTGGTGCTGGCCTATGTGGTTCACGGCGTCCGCATGCATGCCGAGATCGGGCTGGTGAAGACCAAGAAGGTGGGCGTGCTGCCGGCGATCTCGCTGGGCGGGCTGGCGGTCGGCACGCTGATCATGGCGGTCACGCTGGGGCCGCTCGGCCTGATGGGCGGCGCCATCGGCGTGCTGGGGCGCGAGCTGGTGATGCTCGGCGCCACCGAGACGCTGTGCCGCCGCCTCAGTCCGAAGGAGCCGCCGCTGAGCGTGCTCCGCATCCTGGGCATCCTGGCCCCCGGCGCCGTCGCCTATCTGGCCGGGTTTGCACTGTTCGGGTTCGAGGTGAACCCGACCTACACCGCCGCCAAGGTCGGCCTGACCATGCTGTTCGCCGTCGTCGTCCTGTTCGGGCCGAGCTTCGGCAAGAGCGACCGCGCGATGCTGTTCCGCATCGCCGGCCGGTTTCTTCGCCGTCCGCAGACGGCATGACGACGCTTGACCCCCGGGAGGATCACACCGCGATGCAGGACGCTCCCCGCTACACCTATCGGCAGACCGTCGCGGCGGATGCCGTCCGCTACGGCGGCGGCTCCGGCCTCGGGGCGGTGCTGAAACTGCTGGCCGGCAACCGCATGTTCCGGGTGACCTTCACCCTGCGCAGCTGCCAGGCGGCGAACCGGATGTCCGGGCCGCTGCGCAAGCCGCTGCTGGCCGCCTGCCGGCTGCTGCACCGCTGGACCCAGCATTCCGCCGCCATGGACCTGCCCTGGGAAACCGAGGTCGGGCCCGGCCTGCGCATCCTGCACGGCTGGGGGCTGGTGGTGAACGCCAACGCCCGCATCGGCGCCAACGTCACCCTGTTCCACGGCGTCACGCTGGGCCAGAAGGACGACCTGCTTCCCGGCGGGCGGGTGACCCATTACCCGTCGCTGGGCGACGGCGTCTGGGTCGGACCGCATGCGGTGGTGATCGGCGTGCCCATCGGCGACGAATGCATCGTCGCCGCATCATCCGTCGTCACCAAGCCGATGCCGCGGCGCACCGTCGTCGCCGGCAATCCGGGCAAGGCGGTGGCCGAGGTCACCATTCCGGACATCCCGCACCCGGCGCCGGTCGGCGGCCCGTCCGTCGTGGCGGCGACATCCGCCGCTTCGCCGGTTCCCGGTTGAAGGCACGGAACGGCGCAACGGCGAAAGGGCCGGCAGCGTGGCTGCCGACCCTTTTCCGTCACCTTGCCGGTGTGGAAGGATGAACCCTTAGGCGGCGTGCGCCATCGGGTCATGCCACTCCATGCCGTGGTAGCCGGTGTCGTAGGCGGCGTGCGACAGGTCGCTGGCCGCGCTGTCGATGCTGGCGATCGAGGCCGTCGGCATGTCGGCGGCGGCGCTGCCGGTGGCGCTCATCGTGTGGGCCAGCAGGTCGGCCGAGCCCAGCGAGGCGGCGGCGGCCTTGGCGGCGGCGTCGATGATCGTGCCGGTGCCGTTGGCGTTGGCGATGGTCGCGGCGGTCGCGTTGGAGATCTTCAGGCTGAAGGTCTCGTTGCCTTCCGTCACGCTGTCGCTCAGCACCTTGACCGAGACGGTCTTGCTGGTCTCGCCGGCGGCGAAGGTCAGCTTGCCGCTGGTGGCGGTGTAGTCCGAACCGGCCTTGGCCGTGCCGTCCACCGTGGTGTAGTCCACCGTGACCGGGGTGCTGGAGGCCGCCGACAGCTTCACCGTGAAGGTGGCGTTGACGCTGTTCGCGACGGTGGTCGGCGTGTCGAAGATCGCGCCTTCCATGGCCGGCTTGATCAGGTTGATCTTGGACTGGTTGATGGTCTTGTAGTCGTCCATCAGGATGCCGCCCACGTCATGCGATTCCGGCGTCCAGGCCCAGTAGGTCCAGCTCATGCCCTTGTCGCCGGCGGGGATGTCGCTCTTGCCGTCCAGGTTCCAGTCGCCGTTCAGGTACTTGCCCATCGTCCGGGCCCAGGTCTGTTCGGCCGTGCTGTTGAACAGGCCGCCCCATTCGCCGAGCAGGATCGGCGCGGTCTGGTTCTTGTAGAGGTAGCCCCACATCTTGTCATACTGGGCCGGCAGGTTGTTCGGGTAGGCCGGATCCTGCAGCCAGCTGAAGTTGTAGACGCTGTGGCCGTAGGCGTGCGGCGAGTAGACGAGCTTGTTGGGGGTGTCGAACACGATCGGGCGGGACTGCGCACCGGCCAGCGTGCTGCTCCATTCCGTGCCTTCGACGAACAGCAGCCAATCCTTGTTCACGGACTGGATGGCGTTGCCGATGCGCTCGGCGGCCGAGGCCCAGTCGGTGGAGGGGTGACCGCCCCAGGTGGCCGTGATGCTCGGCTCATTGTGCAGGTCGGCGCCGATGACGGTCTCGTTGCCGGCATAGCGCTGGGCCAGCATCTTCCAGTTCTCGATCACCGTCGATTCCGGGAACCGGCTGGTGTACCACAGCCCGTGTTCGTTGGTGCCGGCGCCGCCGTCGTTGCGGTGGTGGTCGAGGATCACCTTCATGCCCAGCTTGCCGGCATAATCGATGACCTTGTCATACACCTGCAGACGGGTCAGGCCGACCAGATCCGGGTTCAGCGCATAGTTGATGCCGTTGGTGACGGCCTCGCTGGTGAACATCTCGTCCGACATGGTCAGGCGGATGGTGTTGAAGCCGACCGACTTCATCTTATCCAGGTGGCCCTGGTAGCTGTCGGCCCACAGGCCGGCGGGGACGTAGTTGTAGCCCTCGCCGCCGAACCAGTTGACGCCGGTGAGGCGGACCGTGTTGCCGGCCTCGTCGACGATCTGGTTGCCCCGGGTGCTCAGGAAGCCTTCAATGCCGCCGGAGGTGCTGGTGCCGGTCGGCTCGGTGACCGTCACGTTGCTGACCGACAGGCTCGGCTGCGACGGGTTGGTGGGGTTGGTGGGGTTGGTCGGCGTGGTGGCCCCGGCGAACCAGGACTTGTCGGCCTGCACCTCCATGGTGCTGTTCCACCACATCCCCTTCTGGCCGGCGATGACATCCTTGCCGTCCAGCGGACCCTTGTCGATCGTCACGATCTTGTCGGTCGGGGCGACGGCGTGGCCGCCGATGGTGATCTTGTTGACGTACAGGTTGCGGTCGGCGCCGTTGACCACCGCATCGTTGACGTACTGGATCTGGACCTTGTGGGCCATGTCGGCGCTGACGTTGGCGTTGAAGGTGAAGTCCTTCGCGGCGGTGCCGGCGGTGGCTTCACCGATCACCTGGCCGTCGACCATCACCTTGAAATGGGCGTTCACGCCGCCGGCCGCGGTGCCGTAGGCGTTCACGACGATCGGCGTGACGCTGGTGGTCGGGGGGGTCGGGATGGTCGGGGTCCCGCCGGCGCCGGCGAACACGTCCTTGGACATGTTGAAGTCGAGCGAGCCGCTCCAGGACATGAGTTCGCGGCCGGCCAGAGTACCCTGGCCGTCGGCAATGTAGGAGACCGTCGAGCTGTTGGAAGCGATGGTCTTGCCGTTGACTTCGATCGACCTGACGATCAGGTCGCGGTACATGCCGGCCTTGTCGGTGGGCAGCCAGTCGTTGTCATACACCACCTGAACCTTGTGCGCGGCGTCCGGCGCCACCTTGGTGGTGAAGCTGTACTTGCCAGCGCTGGTGGAATTGACCGTCGCCTGGCCGACGGCGACGCCGTCGACGAGAAACTTGAAGTGCGGCCAGACTCCTCCGGCAGCCACACCCGAGGCGTTGACGACGAAGGTCATATCGACGGGGTTCGTTGCCATTGGGAGTAATCCTCTTTTCCGTGTTTTCGCTGGAGCCCAGACTGGCCGGAAAAGGTTAATGAGCTATTTCAAATTTTAGGGAAATGCGTCTCGAATGCCACCGCCACCTGTGAAAAGAAAGGGACACGAAAAACCCCTTTGTCGATGCATTGCTGCAACAAAGGGGTAGTTCGTGTCCCTAGTAACTTGTTTTTTCAGCGATTTAGGGGTGTGCGAAAAAGGATTACTTGGGTTTGTGGGCTACCACGAACACCTCGGGCCGGAACATAAAGAGCTGACCAACCCTTCCGAGCTTGCGATTTAGGGTTAATGGCAGCCGTCCCAAAAATGCCTCAACCATGCGCACATAGCCGAAATAGGCGCGGCTCGCGAAATGCAGGTTCAGCCGGCGGCGTACCGCCATCGGCACCACATAGACCGCCTCGATGCGGTCGAAGCCGGCCTGCCGCAGCATCGCCGCCGTCTCGCCCCAGCGGTATTCTCGCAGATGCATGCAGACCGGCTCGTCAAGGCCGAACACCTCCGACAGGTCGGCCGGGCCGGCGTACTTGTGCGGCATGCTCAGGATGTATTTTCCGCCCGGCTTCAGGATGGTTCGGACATTCGTCATGTGGGTGACGACGTCGTCGGGATGCATGTGCTCGACCACATGGGTGGAGATCACGCTGTCATAGCGGTCGGCCGGCTCGAACTGAGCCAGATGCACGCCGTCGCTGTTCTTCCAGGTGATGTTGGTGTCCTGTTCGATCCAGTTGGCGCCGCGTTCGCGCGTCACCTCGGTCGCCACGCAGCGATAGCCGTGGCGGGCGAGATAGCGCAGCAGCCGCGCCTTGCCCGACCCGACTTCGTAGACGTCCTGCGGCCCGCCCAGCAGGGTCAGGAAGTGGCGGAAGTCCAGGTCGTCGTCGCGCGTGTTGGCGTCGTCCTCCGCCTCGTTCAGCCAGGGGCAGCCGCTGTACAGCGTGGTGTAGGCCTGCTCGAAGGCGTCCCAGCGCTCCTCGGGCTTGGTCGCCAGCAACTCGCGGGCAAGGCGCCGTTCCAGATCCCAGTGCCGGTGAACCATCTCCGCCGTCAGCGGATAGGTCGGCGAGAGGTGGAACTTCCGCCGGTAGCGCTCGACGAGGGCGTCTCCGCCCGCTTGATCGGCGGGCAGGCGATCCATCGGCAATGTGTCGGCTGTGTTCTGCACGATCGACCTCTCCTTCTGGGGGTGCCGGACGCTTTGAGGGACTCTAAACGGGAGCGCAAGCGGACGCTCGCACGCGAAGGGACAGGGTTGCGGGCCTATCGGAGGGGGTGGAATCCGAGAAGGGCGTACCACTGCAGCTACATGCGCCGTTTCAGGGCGGGGGCGGCCCCGGATTTCCCGCCTCCCGGTTTTTAAGCCCGTCTCCCACAAGGAGAGAAGCGGGTGCGCTATGGGACGGGACTCAGTTGCCCCGGCCCTGTTCAGCCTGACCGCGCCTTGCCGGTCCGCGCCTTGTCCTGCAGCGTGTCCACCACCGCCGCATAGAGCGCCAACGGCCTGGAATTCGCATCGTAGGGGGAGGGGTGGGGCTTCAGATCCGCATGCTGCCGGGCGATGAAATTCAGGTCGGAGCGCAGGTGCCACCAGCACAGTTCCTCCAGCCGGGAATTGTCCAGCACGTCGGCCAGATAGTTGCGGGCCAGCAGGGCCATCGCCCGGTCCTTCTCCGCCCGCGACCAGGAGCGGGGCAGGCGCGTCTCGTCGACGTCCATCTCCGTCAGATGGACGGACAGGCCCAGCTTGTCGACCGCGCGCAGGAATTTGCGCATGCCGGCGCTGTCATAGGGCTTGCCGCCGATCAGGTGGCTCTGCAGCCCGATGCCGTGGATCGGCACGCCGCGCTTCACCGCCCCGGTCAGCCAGTCCAGCAGATAGGCGCGCTTGCGCTGCTGCCATCCCTCGTCGATCTCGATGCCGAACTCGTTCAGAACCAGCTTCGCCTTGGGGAAGACCTTGTGCGTATGGTGGAAGAAGGGGTCGAGCCATTCCGGCCCCTTTTCCTCGCCGCCGGCCGCCACCCACCACATGCCGCGGCGGAATCCGTAGCGGTCCTGCTGGCGCGGGTGGCTTTCCGCCGTCTCCCAGAAGAAGACCTCGTTGGCGACGTCGATGCGGTAGAAGATGTCGCCGTAGCGCTGGCGCACCGCCTCCACCACGCCGGTGAAGCGCGGCCAGACATTCTCGGCGCTGAGCGTGCCTTCGGGCGAGAAATAGGCGCTTTCCGAAATGCCCAGCTCCGCCTGCCGGGATGCCGGAAGCTTCATGTAGGGCGGCATGCCCATATGCTGCCAGATGATCGTGTGCCAGTTCGGCGTGGCGCCTATGGAACGCGCCAGCTCCACCGCGGCATCGAAGCGGCGCCAGTCGTAATTGCCCTCGGTGTTCTGGAAGACTCCCCACTTCCCGCCGTTTTCCGGGGTGACGACATCGCATTCCCGCGCCATCAGCCGGTCCAGCATCGGGTCTTCCGGGTCGATGTAATGGTCGCGCGCCGCGCCGTGGCGGATGCCCAGCGCCCGGCAGGCGTCGCGCAGCGTCACCGCCGGCTCCGCAGCACCGGCGGCATGGGACGAGGCGGCCTCGGCGGGGGCCGGGCCGGTGGCGCCGCGGCAGCTGGCCAGCACGGCGCCGGCGGCGGCGGTCCACAGCATCTCGCGCCGGGTGGGGCGCCATCGGGGAAGGCCGGGCTTCGGAAGCGTGATCATGGGGAGGGGCTTCTCCTCTGGTCGCGGTAGCCGGTAATGAAGAGGCCCCTCCCTATGGGCGCCGCAGCGTCCGCAGGGGAAGGGCCTCGGGGTCGAAGGAGCTTCAGGTCACCAGAACTGCGCGCCGCTTACGGAGCGGTCCGCAGGGTGGTGTCGCCATAGTACTTCCGGGTCGCCATGTAGCTGTTGTAGGGGCCCTGGTAGCCGCGGGAGGCCGCCTTCTTCAGGTTCACGTCGGTCATGACCGCGACGAACTTGCTGTGGTCGATCGGACCCAGGTCGGCGACCGCCTGCAGGTCGCTGGCCGTGGTGTGGCCCCAGCGGCTGACGAACAGCACCTTGGAGGCGGCGCCGCAGACGATGCGGGCATCCGACACGGCCAGCGCCGGGGCGGTGTCGAACACCACCAGGTCGAAGTGCGGCGACAGGCCGGCCATCAGGTGGATCAGGCCGTCGACGTTGAAGCGGTCCAGCGTCTCCGGCATCAGGCGGCCGGCCGGGATCATGGCATAGGGCGCATCGTCGCTGCTGTGCACGATCTCGTCCAGGGTGGCGGTGCCGGCGATCCAGTCCGACAGGCCCTTCTTGGCCGACAGGTTGAACAGGCCGTCGATGCGCGAACGGCGGAAGTCGGTGTCGACCACCACCACCCGGCGGCCGGCCTGGGCGGCGACCTGGGCGACGGCGAGGCTCATCGAGGTCTTGCCGTCCTGCGGGCGGGCCGAGGTGACGGCGATGGAGCCGACCGGACCCAGATCCGACAGGTGGTTGCGGAACAGGGCGCGCATCGATTCCGAGAACAGCGAGAAGGGATGGTTCTGGAAGATCCGGTCCAGCCGGCCGCGGGTGCCGCGGGTGGAGTGGTGCGGGACGATGTGGACCGTGCCGACGCCCAGGATGCGGCGGACGGCGTCCGGGGTACGGATGCGGCGCTGGAACAGCTCGATGCCGAAGACGATGAAGATGGCGACGGCGAGCGAGGCGACGAAGCCGGCCAGCAGCAGAAGCATGCGGAACGGACCCGACGGCTCATGCGGGACCTGCGGCGCCGACACCAGCTTGACGGCGGTCGGGAAGGCGCGGTTGTCCTGCTGGGCCTGCACCTCTTCCAGACGGCCGAGCAGGCTGTCCAGCAGCTGGCGCTTGGCCTGGGCCTCGGCCTCCAGCGTGCGCAGCGGCACCGCTTCCTCGGCCATGGTCTGATAGCCGGATTCCAGCCGGGCGATCATCGCCTTCAGGGCGTTTTCCTGCTCGATGGCGACGTTGGCCGCCTCGCGGACGCCGGCGATCTCGTGGCGGACCTCCTGCTGCAGCGAGGAGTTGGCCTCGTTCAGGCGGGCCTGCAGGTCCAGGATGCGCGGGTGCTTCGGACCGTACTGGCGCGACAGCTGGGCCAGCTCGGTGGAGATGGAGGCGACGGTGGCGCGCAGCTGGGCGACGACCGGGGAGGCGAGGCTGCCGCCGTTGCCGACGCTGCGTTCCAGCGTCTGGGCCTGGGCGACGGCGCGGGCGCGGATGGCCGTGGCCTCGGCAAGGCGCAGGCGGGCCTGTTCCAGTTCGGTGGTGGCCATCAGGCCGTTGTTGCCGTTCTTGACCAGACCGGCCTTGAAGCGGACGGCGTCGACCTTGGTGTCGGCCTCGGCCACTTCCCGGCGCAGGGTGGCGATGCGGTCTTCCAGCCAGGCGATGGCGCTGGTGGACAGGTCGCGGTCCATCTGCTGGCGGGTTTCCATGTAGCGGCGGACGACGGTGTCCACCACCTTCTGGGCGATCTCAGGATCGCGGGCGGTGTAGCGGACCTGGATCACGCGCGACCGGCCGACGACGCCGACTTCCAGGTTGCGGCGGACACGGTCGAGGACGCCGTCGATGCTGTCGGCGGCCCGCGTCTCGCGCAGCTGGGTGTCCTTGGTCATGTCGTCGCCGTGGGCCAGCACAGCCTGAACGACGCCCGGCAGTTCGGGACCGAACACGGAATGGGCCTGCTCACGCGTCCAGGCGGTGGCGCGCTCGACGAAGGGCTTCGTCTCGTCGGCCTGGACCGGCGGGTTGAACTCCGGGTTGGTCGCCAGCTTCAGGTCGGCGACGGCCTGGCTGAGGACGGCGGTGGACTTCAGGATTTCGATCTCGCTGAGGATCGCGCCGTCTTCCGGCGTGATGGCGTTCAGCGCCTGGTCTTCCGCCCGGACGACGCGGACCTGGCGGTTGTCGACCAGCAGAAGGGCTTCGGAGGTGTAATTGTCCTTCATCCGCGAGACGGCGAAGGCCGACAGGGCCGTCAGCGCCAGCACGATGACGACGATCAGCGTTCTGTGCGCCGCCAGCACCCGCAGGATGAACCGGAAGTCGGGGCCCATCGCCGGAGCCGGGCCGTCGAACTCGCGCGGCATGTGGTGGCCGACCTGGGATGGCCACGCCGGAGCCGGCGGGCCACCGTGGCCTCCGTTATTGATCTGGGGAAGATTTTCCACGTCTCAAAGCTCCTTCTGGATGGGCGACGGCCGGATCGGTGACGGAGGGATCCGGGTTGGATCGGGCGCTGCGGCGCCCGTTTCGCGGATGCGGAGGGATGCGGCACGACGAAGGCGAAGGGTGCTCCAGGCGAAGCCGAAGGCACCGATGCAATAGCGGCGGAACAGGCGCCGCGGCTCCTGCGCCAGCCGGAAGGCCCATTCCAGGCCGGAACGCTGCACCGCTTCCGGGGCGCGCTTGAAGCGGCCCGCCAGGAAATCGACGATGGCGCCGCCGTTGACGATCAGCACCGGGTGGTCCAGCGCGCGCTTCAGCTCCGCCGCGACCTGTTCCTGCTTGGGCATGCCCATGGCGAGCAGGATCACGTCGGGGCGGGTGGCCCGCGCCTGGGCGATGTAATGCTCCACCGGGTGGAAGCCGTGCTGCAGGTCGCCGTAGCGGTGCGGCGTGCCCGCCTCCAGAACGGCGCGGGCGCGGTCCAGCCACGGGGTGGCGGTGCCGTAGATCGCGACGTTGCGGGAGGGGAGCGATTTCAGCAGGAGCGGGATGAAGTCGGTGCCGTTCATGTTCAGGCCGGCCGGCATGCCCAGCACGGGCAGGACCGCCTGCAGCCCGATCCCGTCGCGCAGCAGGACGTCCGAGGCGGCGAAGGCGGCCAACGCCTCGTCCGACCCCATGCAGACGTTCAGCCCGTGCGCGTTCAGGAAGGACAGCACCGTCGGACGGTCCACCGCGCCCAGCCGGTCGACCAGGGCCCGGCGCTCGCCGTCGTTCGAAATGCACCGCATGCGCTCGATCAGTTCCAGGACCTCACGAGGATTCGGCATGCGCATCTCCCAAATGAAATTAGTCAGAGCAAAGCGTCGATCGTTTGTCGCCGGAGCCCGTTGCCGATCCGGCGGCCGGTTCGGTTAGGCCCCTTTGCCGGGAAGCGGCGGCTAACCCGTTGGGGGCGGACCATCAAACCTGCGTGGCTCTATGTGGCCGGTGCTCCCCCCTTTTCGCACGGGCGAGATCGGCGAAACGGCGACGGATTCGAATTAGCCCGGGCTTGCTCCCTTCGGGGGAAATCGGCTTGCCGAATCGGCCGGTCAGACCCATAAAGAGTGATCCCGGCCATAAAGAGAGACCCTGGCGCTCTATGGCTGTTGTCCGAGGACAGTGGCGTAGACCCTGCCGGACTGGCCGCCGGGCCGATCCGCTCGGCCGAAGCGCTTGCATGACCGGGGCAATTCCAAGAAAAGACGATCATGACCGACGACACTTCCGACAAGGCCCGTTCGGGCCGTACTCCCGGCACTGCCGATGAATTCGACCGCCGCGACGCCCTGCGGGCGGTGGCCGCCGTGGTGCGCGGCGACGGGATCGAGGTGGATGCGGACAGCACCCCGGCGCGCTGGTCGGTCGCGGTCAACCACGTCGTCCAAATTCCCGGCACCGACCGGAAGCTGAAGCTGCGCTTCAAGGTGGCGCTCGGCCCCCTGCCGGACATCGAGGCCGACCTGTGGGGCCTGCTGACCACCGACGAGGGGTTCGGCCGGCCGCAGGCCAAGGCGCTGGGCAAGCGGGTGAAGGGCGCCTGCCTGTCCTCGCCCGCCATCGCCAAGGCGAAGGACCGCGTCGACGGCTGGTTCGCGTCGATGGAACAGCGGGCGTCCGGCTTCGGCGAATCCTGGCGGCCGAAGGGCTTCGCCGACGAGCTGGGCCGCGTCGTCGGCTTCGGCGGCCGGATCCCGCGCCTGCAGACCCTGCTCGACGCGATGGAGGAGGCGTTCTCGACCGCCGCCGCCCGCGCCGGCCTGAAGGTGCGGCGGGAGCGGCTGGAGAATGCGTCCGGCATGGGCGTCTATCTCGACAGCTTCGCCACCGCCCGCGCGATGATCCGCAAGCTGCGGCTGTATGTCGGGCCGACCAATTCGGGCAAGACCCATGCGGCGATGGACCGGCTGGCCGAGGCGGAGAGCGGCTGCTACCTCGCTCCGCTCCGCCTGCTGGCGCTGGAAGGGCAGGAGGCGCTGGAGACGCGCGGCCGGCCCTGCAGCCTCGTGACCGGCGAGGAGCGCGACGTGCGTCCGGGGGCGGCCTTCACCTCCTCCACCATCGAGATGGTGAACACGTCCAAGGTCTGGGGCGCCTGCGTCATCGACGAGATCCAGATGATCGGCGATCCCGACCGCGGCTGGGCCTGGACCCAGGCGGTGGCCGGCGTTGCCGCTCCCGAGATCCTGATGACCGGCTCCGCCGACGCCATCCCCTACGTCAAGCGTCTGGCCGACGCGATGGGCGAGGAGCTGGAGGTCGTCGAGTTCACCCGCAAGTCGCCGCTGCGCGTCCAGGAGGAACGGGTCAAGCTGACGGAGGTGAAGCCGGGCGACGCGCTGATCGCCTTCTCGCGCAAGGACGTCATGGCGCTCCGTCACGACCTGCTGGGCCGCAACCACAATGTCGCGGTGATCTACGGCGCCCTGTCGCCGGAGGTCCGTCGGGCCGAGGCGCGCCGGTTCCGCGAGGGCACGGCCGACGTTCTGGTGGCGACCGACGCCATCGGCATGGGGTTGAACCTGCCGGTCGCCCGCGTCGTGCTGTCCACCACCCGCAAATATGACGGGCGGGAGGAGCGCGAGCTGACCGCGTCGGAGATCCGCCAGATCGGCGGGCGCGCCGGCCGGTTCGGCATGCATGAGGAAGGCCGCGTCGCCGTGCTGGACGGCGAGAACATCAACCCGGTGCGCCGGGCGCTGACCTCGCCGCCGGTGCCGCCGGAAGACCCGCGCTCGTGGATTTCGCCCAACCTCAGCCATGTCGAGGCCATCGCGCGGGAGCTTGACACCGACAGCCTCGCCAAGGTGCTGCGCACGGCGGGGCAGGAACTGCTGCGCGCCAACCAGACCTTCCGCATGACCGACCTGGAGCAGCGTATCCAGGCCGCCGCCGCCGTGGACCGAGCCAGGCTGCCGCTGGCGGTCCGCGACATGCTGGCCCGCTGCCCCATCGACACCCGCGACCAGAACAACCTGCGCCTTCTGGGCGGCTGGGCGACCAACCAAGGCAAGGGAATTCCCAACGCCGCCCCCGACGCGGCCGAGCGGTTCCGCCACAGCGTCGGCACCGACGTGGAGCTGGAGAAGGCCGAGCGCGCGGTGAAGGAGCTGACCGCCTACGCGTGGCTGGCCTACCGCTTCCCCGACGCCTATCCCGAGATGGATTTGTGCCAGGAGCGCCGGGCGCATCTGAACGCCTTCATCGAGCGCACGCTCGCCGAGCGCTCGCTCGCCCGCGCCTGTCCGGTCTGCGGCACAAGGCTGAAGGCCAACCACCGCTTCCGCGTCTGCGACAACTGCTACACCAGCCGCGTCGAGGAACGCCGCGGCGGCCGTCGCGGCGGACCGGAGCGTGGCAACGGTGAGAAGCCCCCCGGCCACCAGCACCATTTCCACCATCCGGTCGGGAAGGACGCCGGCCGCGATGCGGGCCGTGATGCCGGGCGGGGCGCTCCCCGCACCGGCCGCGGCGGCCCGAGGCGGCGCGGCGCAACGCCTTAAATCGTCGGCTCAAGCCACCGCGCTGCTGTCCCTGCCGGCTCCGTCCCGGTTCGGCCAGGTGATCTCCTCCACCGTCCCGTTCTCGCCCAGGAAGTAGCGGCGCAGCGGCGTCAGGTCGGCGCCCAGCTCGTAGACCAGGGGGCGGCTGGTGGGGATCTCGAACAGCGGGATGTCCTGGTCGGCGACATTGTCCAGATGCTTGACCAGCCCGCGCAGGCTGTTGCCGTGCGCCGAAACCAGGACGCGGGCGCCCAGCCGCAACGCGGGGCTGATCGCCTCGGTCCAGAACGGCACCACGCGGGCGGTGGTGTCCTTCAGGCTTTCGCCGCGCGGGAGGTTCGACCGGGCCAGTCCGGCATAGCGGCGGTCGGTGACGGCGGAGCGCGGATCGTCCGGCTCGATCGGCGGCGGCGGGACGTCCCAGCTGCGCCGCCACAGGAACACCTGCTCCGCCCCGTGGCGTTCCGCCGTCTCCGTCTTGTTCAATCCCTGCAACGCGCCGTAATGCCGTTCGTTCAGGCGCCAGTGCTTGTGCACGGGCAGCCACAGCAGATCCATGTCGCGCAGGACGAGGTGCAGCGTCTCGATGGCGCGGCTCAGCACCGAGGAGAAGGCGATGTCGGCCTCGATGCCGGCGGCCTTCAGCAGCTCGGCCGCCTGATGGGTCTCGGCGATGCCGCGGTCGGTCAGCCCGACGTCGGTCCATCCGGTGAAGCGGTCTTCCGCATTCCAGACGCTCTGGCCATGGCGCAGCAGGATCAGTCGGTGCATGGCGGGTCTCCCTTGCTTCGGCATATGCTTCGGCAGACGGGTTCGGCAGGCATGTGGGGGGCGTGCCGCGGCCGGACGCATCCGGTTTGAAAACAGCCCCGCAATCTGACGGTTCCCCTCCGGTTCCCGCGGCGGAACGCCGCAGCGGCGTGGCCGCAGGATTTGGCGGCAGGGGTTTGGCCCCAGGGATTTGGCCCCAGGGATTTAGGTACGGAGATCCGGAACGCGGTCCGTTTCAGTCCGATTTCATGATTGCTCCCGGAGACACCAATTATGTCAGCCGCGAAATCATGGCGACATATGCAGACAACAATCGTGCGGTAGCGTCCGTGCTGTCGAAATTGCCGGCCCGGCCGGCCCCCTGCGGAAGGAAAAGGGACGATGGCGGAACCGGATGCCGGAACGCAGCACTCCTCGCGCCGTGCAGAGGGCCTGCGGGCCACACCCACGCTTTCCGATTATCGCACCGGCAACCTGACAACCTTGCGTACCGAGGCCACGATGCTGCATCATCATGACGTCATCTCCAGAGCTGTGTCGACCGACCGAGAGATCACTCTGGAGGCGCTTCGTGTGTTCACTTATCTGAGCCGGAGGCTCCACTTCGATCGCTCCGTTCCGGTGCTGCAGTCCGAACTGGCTGATGCGCTGGGCATGCAGCGGCCCAATGTGAACCGGGCCATCAAGCTGCTGGAAACCAAGCAGATCCTTCTGCGGGAATCCAAATTGGGGCGCGCGATCACGTTCCGGCTCAATCCGGGACTGGAGGGCGGCCGGGCCTGAGTGTTTGGTCAGGGATGGAATGATCGTCGAGACTCGTGAACTGTTCTTCACAAATTCCGCCCTGAAGAAAGCCATCGCCTGGTATCAGAAGGCTCCCAACCAGACGGACCTGCCGCTGGGCGTCGTCACCTCGGTGGTGCCCAAGCCCGACGGCGGACTGTCGGTGCAAATCCAGCAGAGCGGCGCCTCCAGGTCGCGGGAGGTCGTCTTCACGCCCAGCAAGACGCTGGCGCTGCTTCTGCTGTTCTGCCGCCGCCAGAAGGTTCCCATTCCCCGCGATGCCGGGAAGGAGCTTGAAACGGCCGATGACGGACTGATCCTGATCGTGCGCGGCGAAACCGCAACCAGCGCGCCGCCGCCCTGATCCGCAGCCGTCCCGAATTCGTACCGAACCGTGATCGTTCCGGTTCGCGTCCTCCCCGCCGCACATCGCCCGCTCCTGTGGGAAGCCGCCGCGCATCCAGCGCGTGCGGCCTTTTTTGTGCCATCCCCTGACGAACCTTCCGGGCCTTCCGCAAAGACAAGGCCGGACCGACCGCACATTCACCCAATGGATGTGCGGGTTATGAGGATGGTCATAGTCGCCAAGGCGGATCGCGCTGCATTTCCTCCTGTGATATTGTTCCCTCGTCCGGTTGAGCTAAGCTATTGTTCCGAAAGAACTCATCCATTGGGTGATGCTCCACCGGTTTGATGGCCGAGCATTTGGGAAATCGTAAGCCTCACCTTGTCGGGATTGGCTTTCTTCAGCTGGACGTTTGATTGCCCGTTCCAGTCGGATGGCAGCCTGCCTACACCATTGTCGAGGACCGTTCTCTGATGATCCCTATGCATCCGAAGCCGCTGCCGTCGGTGGGGCGCCGGCAGGTTCCGCCGGTCCTGCCGGCGCCGGCCTGACCCGGCCGGGTCATCGCATAAAATGTCCGAGTTCCGCATGCCATCTCCCGAGGGAGCCGCCGACAGCCGGTCGCCCACTTCCAAGCTTCTGCGCGGGATAGCCTCTTCGCCCCGTGCGCTGCTGACCGTCCTGTGCACGACGCTGGCGCTTCTCGGGACCGCTTCCTGGGCGGCCGTGACGGTGCTCGATTACCGGGATACGCTGGAACGCGCCGAAGAGCATGCGCGGCGGACCGCGGTCCTGTTCGACAGCCATGCGCGCGGCGTGCTGGAATCGAGCGTCAATCTGCTGGAGCGCGTCGCCGGCCGCATGGATGGTCGCGGCATCGGGGCCTGGGCCGAGCGCAGCCTTACCGAAGCGATGGCGGTGGAACGTTTCGGCCGCATGACCCTGATCGCCGCCGACGGATCGGTGCGGTTCGGCCCCTCCGTCGCCTTTGCCGAGCCCGAGACAGCCGACGGCCTGTCCCTGCTGCTCCGTCCCCTGCCGCCGGATGACGAACATGCGATCCAGGCGGCTGCCGGTCACATGGCCGGCCAGCCCTCCATTCTCCTTGTCCGCCGCATCCACGGCGTGACGGGCGCTCTCGAGGGCGCGCTGCTGGTCGCGGTGCCGGTATCGGCCCTGACGTCCCTGTTGAACGCCTTCGCCGACGATCCTCAGCGCCATGTCGGGTTGTACCGGCCGGATGGTGTGCGGCTCGCCGGGGATGCCGCCGGATCGCTCGGCATATTACCCCGGCTGGAGCCGGGTGCGGAGCAGGTGGAGGCGGAGTGGACGGTCGGTGGAGAGCGGTCGATCCTCGGTTTGAAGCGGATGACGCGCCTGCCGGTCCTGTCGGCGGTGGCGATATCGCAGTCTGCCGTGCTGGCGCCGTGGTATACCCGGATGGAGCGCGGTCTGGTCGTGGTCGCCGCCGGTATCGCGGCGCTCGCCGCGCTGTCCCTGTTGGGAATGGCCAGTCTGCGGCGCGAGGCCGCCGCCCGCGACGCGCTGACGAACGCCAACGCCCAGCTTGAACTGGCGAATGCCCAGCTCGAACAGCGCGTGGAGGAGCGCACGGCCGCCCTCAGCTCCGCCAATCTGAAGTTGAGCCGGGCGCTGGAGGAGAAGGAGCGGGCGAACCAGGCCAAGGGCCGCTTCCTGTCCGCTGCCAACCATGATTTGCGCCAGCCTTTCCAGGCATTGCGGCTGTTTCATCACATTCTGATGGAACGCCTGGCCGACCCCCGCGACCGCGGAATCGCCGAGAAGATGGGCGAGGCGCTGGATGCCGGCGAGAAGCTGCTGCATGCCCTGCTGGAGGTGGCGACGCTGGATGCCGGCGTGGTGCGGCCGCAGCTGGCCGACGTGCCGGTGTCCGCCGTGCTCGAGGATCTGGTGAACGAGTTCCGCGGGATGGCGGAGGAAAAGGGGCTGGAACTGCGCGCGATGCCGGCCCGGATGGTGATCCGCACCGACCGGACGCTGCTGACCCGCATGCTGGGCGATCTGGTGCGCAACGCCATCCGCTTCACCGAGGCCGGACGCGTCACCATCGGTTGCCGGCACCGGGGGCGCTGGCTGCGCATCGAGGTGTGGGACACCGGTGCCGGCATTCCGCCCGAACAGCTGGACAACATCTTCGAGGACTTCGTGCAGCTCGGCAATCCCGAGCGCGACCGCCGGCAGGGGCTGGGGCTCGGCCTCGCCAAGGTGCGGCGCAAGGCGGCGCTGCTGGGTCATGCGCTGGAGGTGCGGTCGCTTCCCGGGCGCGGTTCGGTCTTCGCCGTCAATGTGCCGGTGGTGGGAACCGAGCGGCTGCAGGCGCCGGTGACGGTGCAGGACGCCGCCCCGGCCGAAACCGGCGACCGGCTGATCCTGGTGGTGGAGGACGACCCGGTCCAGCGCGACGCCGTGCGCCTGCTGCTGGAAAGCTGGGGGCACCGCGTGATCGACGCGGTCGACGGCGAGTCGGCGCTCGCCCTGTTCGCGGGAAGCGCCGGGCAGGCGCCCGATCCGGACATGGTCGTCAGCGACTTCCGCCTTCCCGGCCGTTATACCGGCGTCCAGACGGTGACGAAGATCGGCGAGCGGCTGGGCCGTGCCGTGCCGGGCCTCATCCTGACCGGCGATACCGCGCCGGAGCGCATCCGCGACGCGGTGGCGACCGGCTGCCGCCTGCTGCACAAGCCGGTGACGCCGGACGATCTGCGGGACGCCATCGCCGCCATCCTGTCGGAACGGCCGGCCGGCCGGCCGGCGGACGGCGAACAGAGGCTGGAAGACCAATCGGTGGCCTGAATTAACCCTTTCTGAAGCCGGACGCTGCCAAACTGGCGCCTGAAAGGGAGTTCACAGCGCCATGGTGCAGAATCGCACGCTCAAGCGTCTCGACCAGACGCAGCTCGATCAGGCGGTGCGGCGGCACGAGATGTTCCGCAATGCCCGGATGGGCGGCGCGCGCGCCAACCTGTCCTTCTGCGATCTGTCCGGGCTCGATCTGTCGGGCCGGGATCTGGCCCATGCGGATTTCGTCGGGGCCGGGCTGCGCGGCGCCAATCTGGCGGGGGCGCGGCTGGACTGCGCCTCCTTCTTCGTCGCCGATCTGCGGCAGGCGAATTTCGACGGCGCCAGCCTCATCAAGGCCGACCTGCGCGGCGCCTGTCTGCGCGGCGCCATCCTGGTCGGCGCCAACCTGTTCGAAGCGGATCTGCGCGACGGCTCCCTGGCCGAGAAGGACCGCTCCGGCCATCTGCACATGGTGCAGATCGACGCCAGCCCGGCGGAGGCCGACGGCGCGGATCTGTCCGGGGCCAACCTGACCAACGCCCGGATGTCGGGCGTCATGGCCATCCACACCGACTTTTCCGATGCGGTGATGCGCGGCTGCAAGCTGGTGCGGGCCACCATGCGCGGCGCCAACTTCACCGGTTCCAACATGGAGGGCGCCGACCTGTCCGGCGCCGATCTGCGCGGCGCCTGCCTGCGCGGGGCCGTGCTGACCGGCGCCACCATGGTGATGACCGACCTGACCGACGCCGACGTGGAAGAGGCGCTGACCGACAAGCCGGTCGGCCGCGTGGTGGCGGAGTTGGGGCGGTCGCTGGAGGATCTGCTGGCCGACCATATGGCCTGGGTGGGATCGAGCGGGGCGCAGGGCGCGATGCTCGACCTGTCGGGATTCGACCTGCGTCATGCGCCGTCGCTAGCCCACATGTGCCTGACCATGCTGCGGGCGCAGGGTGCGACGCTCTACGGCCTGGACCTGTCGGGCGTTCAGTTGCAGGCGGCGGTGCTGGACAAGTCGGACCTGCGCGGCGCCAGCCTCGCCGACGGCGACCTGCGCGGCATCAGCCTGCGCCACGCCAAGCTGAACAACGCCAACCTGCGCAACGTCAACCTGCGGCCTCTGGTGTTCGACGAGCAGCGCTCCCGCCCGGCCGACCTGTCGGGGGCCAAGCTGCGCTACGCCGACCTCAGCGGCGCCTGCCTGCGTTCGGTCAATCTGGGCAACGCCGACCTTTCCTTCGCCAACCTGCGCGGCTGCGACCTCGCCCGCACCGACTTGACCGGCGCCAAGCTGTTCGGCGCCAAGCTGGAGCGCCGCGCACTGGCCGAGGGGGCGATCCTGGATGGGGTCGCCGGTCTGAAGCTGTAGGCGGGCGGCACGCCGTGTCAGTCCGCCGCGCGCGGCACCTTTCGGGCCAGCCGGCGCAGATCCAGCGCGGCGCGGTCGGCGACGCGTTGCGCCTCCACCAGGATGCCGGTGAGATCGCCGACTTCCGGCGCGATCTCGCCCGCGGCATCGGACATCGTGTCCAACTCCGCCGCGGCCTTCTCGATCAGTCCGGTCACCACGCCGGCCGGACCGGCGGCGCTGTCGAAACCAGCCATGGAAAAATCCATCATAAAATTATGGTCTTTGTCGAGTGTGTCGCATTCCCGCTTGCGGCGCAACGACTTCTGCTGCGCCGCGGCATGAGGGATGGAGCCTTTCCTTCCGGCAAAGCCCGCTTGCGCGGCCGGTTGCGGCGGCGGTACACACGGGAAGGCTGTCCGCAGTTGAAAGGTCCTTACGATGCCGGAAACTGGTCCGTCCGACCGCCTGTCCGCGGCGGCCGACGCGCTGATGGTCTTCCTGACCGACCGGCAGTTCGATGCGGACAGGATCAACCGCTTCACCGCGCTCTGCGAAGAGCTGCGCCGCGACCTCGACCTGGACAGCCGGCTGGCGCTGGCTGACAGGCTGGAGCGCGAGGCGCCGTCGAACGACACGATCCGTCTGCGCTCGGTCCTGTTCCTGCTGACCGGCGACCTTTACCACTACGAGCGGATCCTGCATTACCTGATACTGGGGGGCGACAGCGCCGATCCGGTGGTGCTGCATTCCGTCCACTGGTGCATGATGCGGCAGCTGTTCCTGGGGATGGCCCACGGGGAAAAGCAGGCGAGCTTCGTGGCTTGCGATCTGTTTCGCTATTACACCGCGATGGTCAGGCAGCTGGCGCGGCGTTGGGAACTGACACCGGCCGCGGCGCCCCTGCGCGACGGACCGATCCGCCGGGTGGCGGTCGTGACCAACCAGTTCACCAACCAGGGCCACCAGCCGACCCGCGACTGCTTCGACTTCGCCGCCCGCATGCAGGACGAGTTCGGGCTGGACGTCGCCATCATCAACGTCAACGGTCTGCCGAACCGGGTGGAGAGCGTCTTCATCCCGCCAATGGTGGCGGATATGGCGACCAACCTGGAGGGCGTCTTCGCGTTGAGGATGTTCGGCCGGCAGGTCAAGGTCGCCTCGTTCACCGAACCGGCATTCAGCCGGAGCAAGCTGGCTGTGATCGTCGAGACCATCGACGGCTACGATCCCGACCTGATCGTCTCGTTCGGCGGGTCGAACATCGTCGCGGATCTGTTCGCCGATGCGGGCGCCCGGCCGGTGGTGTCGATCCCAACCAGTTCGGGCATCACGCTGTCGCTGGCGCCCATCGTGCTGGGATATGAGGAGGAGGACCACACCCGCTCGATCCCCGCGCTGTACCGGGCGCCCTTCGCCCGCCGTTTCCGCCCCTTCACCTTCGGCTTCACGCCGCCGCCGTCCGACGGCGTCCGGGTCGAGACCGGCTTTCCCCACGGCACGGCGCTGTTCGTGGTGGTCGGCAACCGCCTGGCCAATGAGGTGAATGCGGAGATGCTGGCGCTGTTCGACGAAATCCTGGACCGTTGTCCCGGCGCCGCGCTGGTCTTCGCCGGCGAGGTGCGGGATCTGCCGAAGCGTCTCGCTCCGCTGCGCAATGTGGAGCGCATGCGCTGCCTCGGGCATGTTCCCGATATCCGGGCGCTCTACGGCCGCTGCCGCGTTTTCCTCAACCCGCCGCGGCAGGGCGGCGGGGGCAGCGCCGCCTATGCCCTGGCGGAGGGGGTGCCGGTGGTCACCTATGGCTGGGGCGACGGCGCCAGCGTCTCCGGTCCGGACTTCTGCGTGGCGGATGCCGGCGCCTATCTGGAGCGCGCCGTGACCCTCGCCACGGACGCCGCCGCCCATGCCGCCGCCGCCGTCGCCGCCAAGAACCGCTTCACCGTGATCGGCGACCGGCGCCGCTGCGTCGAGCGGCTTCTGGCCTATGGCGAGGAGGCACGGGAGATCCTGCGCGCCGAACGCGCCGGCACGAATTAACCTTCCTTCACGTTTTCGTGGAAGACTGATCCAGCCGCCCCGTTTCCCGTTGGAAAGCCGACCCGTGCCGAACGCCGTTCCCGCTCATCCCACCAAGACTCGTCCTCCCATGTCCATCGCCGGCCGGCCGATCGGGCAGGGGCATCCGCCCTATCTGATCGCGGAGATGTCGGGCAACCACAACGGCGACCTGGGCCGCGCCCTGGCGCTGGTGGATGCGGCGAAGGAGGCGGGGGCCGATGCGGTCAAGCTGCAGACCTACACCGCCGACACCATCACCATCGCCCATGACGGTCCCGGCTTCCGGCTGGAGGGCGGGCTGTGGGGCGGACGCACCCTGCACGACCTCTACCGCGAGGCTCACACCCCGTGGGAGTGGCATGCGCCGCTGTTCGAGCGGGCGCGGGCGCTGGGGCTGACAATCTTCAGCTCCCCCTTCGACGAGACCGCCGTCGAACTGCTGGAGGAGCTGGACGCGCCGGCCTTCAAGATCGCGTCCTTCGAGCTGATCGATCTGCCGCTGATCCGCCGCGCCGCGCGGTCGGGCAGGCCGCTGATCATCTCCACCGGCCTCGCCACGCTGGGCGAGATCGAGGAGGCGGTGGCGGCGGCCGGCGACGTGCCGCTGGCCCTGCTGCATTGCGTCAGCGGCTATCCCACGCCGCCGGAGGAGTGCAATCTCCGGACGATCCCGCATCTGGCGGAGAGTTTCGGCGGCATCGCCGCCGGCCTGTCCGATCACAGCCAGGGCATCGCCGTGCCGGTCGCCGCCGCGGTGATGGGCGCCACGGTGATCGAGAAGCATTTCACCCTGTCGCGCGCCGACGGCGGGGTGGACAGCGCCTTTTCCCTGGAGCCGGCGGAATTCAAGGCGATGGCGGAGGCCGTCCGTACGGCGACCGCCGCCATGGGCCGCGTCGACTACATGGTGAAACCCAGTGAGGCCGGCGGGCGCGATTATCGCCGCTCGCTCTATGTCGTCGCCGACGTCGAGGCGGGGGAGCCGCTGACCGCCGCCAATGTCCGCTCCATCCGCCCTGGCTTCGGCATGGCGCCGAAACACCTGCCCGAGGTGCTGGGCCGCCGCGCCGCCCGCCGCCTGCGCCGGGGGGAGCCGCTGGGCTGGGAGATGCTGGCGCCTCGGGGGAAGGAGCCACATGGATAAGCCGCGCATCGTCGCCATTTCGCAAGCCCGCATGACCTCCACCCGCCTGCCCGGGAAGGTGCTGATGCCGGCCGCCGGCCGGCCGCTGCTGGCCCATCATCTGGACCGTCTGTCCCGCGCGCCCGGCCTGGACGCGGTGGTTCTGGCGACGACGGTGAACGCCGCCGACGACCCGGTGGCGGAATGCGCAGAAAGCCTGGGCGTCGCGGTCTTCCGCGGCGACGAACAGGATGTGCTCGGCCGATTCGCCGGCGCGGCGGCCCTCGCCGGGGCGGATCTGGTGGTGCGGGTCACCGCCGATTGCCCGCTGATCGATCCGGCGCTGGTCGGCCGTCTCATCGCCGCCTTCCGCGACGATCCGTCGCTGGACTATCTGTCGATCGACAGCACCCGGTATCCGCGCGGCCTGGATGCGGAGATCCTGCCGCGCCGCCTGCTGGACGAGGCGGCGGCCAAAGCCGCCGATCCGGCCGAGCGGGAACATGTCACCCCCTACATCTACCGCCGGCCGGAGCGTTTCCGGCTGGGGACCGCGCTGGTGCCGGCCGAGCCGGTGGAGCCGCCCGATCAGCGCTGGTGCGTGGACGAGCCCGCCGACTACGAACTGGTGCGGCGCCTGCTGGAGGCTCTGCTGCCGTCCAATCCCGCCTTCGGCTGGCAGGATTGTTGCAAACTGCTTCGCGACCACCCCGATTGGATGGACATCAACCGTGCGGTCCGGCAAAAGACGCTGCACTGACGAGATACGCCCGTCCGGGGGCCTGTCCATACAACGGGCGCGGCAGAACGGGTGCGATCGACCGGAACCCGCCGAACCGCCTTCACGACGCCTATAAAGGAGACCAGCCCATGGATCGCAAAGACTTCCTGCTCGCTCTTGACGAGATGCTCGAACTGGATCCCGGCACGCTGACCGGCGATGAAGTCCTGGAATCGCTGGAGTCCTGGGATTCGCTGGCCGTCATCAGCTTCATCGCGCTGGTCGACGAGAAGACCGGCGTGGTGGTGGAAGGCGAGAAGCTGGCCAAGGCCAAGACCGTCGCCGATCTGCTGGCCCTGGCGGGTGCCCCGGTCGCGGCCTGAACGGTGCCTCGTCCTGTTTCCAGGCCCGTTTCGGAAGGCAGCCGCCTGCGCGCCGGTGTCGCCACCGTCGCCGGCGGTCCGGCGTCCTACCTGTCGGTCGGCAGCGGCGGTGTGCCCGTCCTGCTTCTGCATGGCTTCGGCGGCGACCGGCTGACCTGGCAGTTCAACCTCTCCGCTTTGTCGTCCCGGCGGCGCGCCGTTGCCGTGGACCTGCCGGGCCATGGCGGTTCCACCCCCGATGTCGGCAGCGGCCGGGTTTCCGACTTCGCCCCTTGGCTGGTCGAATTCCTCGACGCGCTGGAACTGGCGCGGGTGCATGTGATCGGCCATTCGATGGGCGGCTATGTGGGGCGTGAACTGGCCCTGCTGGCGCCCGGTCGGGTCGCGAGCCTGACCCTGCTTTCCAGCGCCGGGCTGGGCACGCCCTTCGACCTCGGCTTTCTCAGGCGGGCCGTGGCGCCGGCCGACGTGGCGGAGGGTCGCGCCTGTGCGGCGCGCCTGTTCGCCGGGCCGTCGCCGCTGATCCCGCGCTTCGGCGAGGTGCTGCATGCGCAGGGCGCCGACCCGGTCCGCCGGGCGGGGCTGGAGCGGATCATCGACGTCTCCTTCGCCGGCCATGCCGACGGCGGCCCGCCGGTGGATTGGCGCGCCTATCCGATGCCGATCCAGGTTCTGTGGGGGGGCGCCGACCGGATCATCCCGCTGCCGCCCGCCGACCGCCTGCCGCCGGGCGCCCCGTTCCGGGTCTTCGGCGGCGCCGGTCACTTGCCGCATATCGAGGCCGCCAGCCCGGCGACCGCCGCCATCCGCGCCTTTCTGGACGGCTGCGACGATGTCTCCAGCCAGAACTGAGCTTCCATGACGAACCCTGCCGCCGCCGGCCCCATCTTCTCCCTGATCGCCGAGGAACTCGGCCGCATCGCCGCCGACAAGGGCGAGGTGCTGCCGCCGCTGACCGCCGATAGCCGCTTCCTCGATGGTGGACTGCCCATCGACTCCCTCGACCTCGCCACGCTGCTGGTGGTGCTGGAGCAGCGGACCGGCCAGGATCCCTTCCGCGAAGGCTTCCTCCAGTTCACCACGGTCGGAGAGCTGGCTGCACTCTACACCGTCCCGGCATGACCGAGCGCCGCCCCGCCTGGATCCATCCCGCCTTCCGCCTGATCGAGGGGGAGGAGCTGTTCGGCTGGCCGGAGCTTGCCGGGTTGGCGGTGCCGGCGGGCGGCGTGATGCGGGCCGACCGGCCGTCGCGCGTGCTGGCGGCGCTGGCCGCCGCCGACGCGGCGGGGCAGGGGCTGCTGCTGGCCCGCGGCGCGGCGGATCCCGGTGGATGGCGGCCGGGGCCGGGTTTTACCGTCACGCTGGAAAGCTCGGGGACCACCGGCACGCCCAAACGGCTCCGTCACGGGTTCGACCGGCTGCGCGGCCGGCTGCGCGGCGTGGCGGAGGAAGGGGCGCGCTGGCTGCTGACCTATGATCCGGGCACCTTCGCCGGCCTGCAGGTGATGCTGACCGCGGCGGCGGCCGGGGCGCTGCTGGTCGCCGTGCCGGGAGCCGCTTCCGGCGGCGGCGTCGCCGCCCTGGCGGAGGCGGCGCGCCGCCATGCCGTCACCCATGTCAGTGCTACGCCGAGCTTCTGGCGCGCCCTCCTGATGACGCCGGGTGCCGCCGATTTGCCGCTTCGGGCGGTGACCTTGGGCGGGGAGGCGGCCGACCAGCCGCTGCTCGACCGGCTGGCGGAGCGGTTTCCCGGCGCGCGTCTGCGCCACATCTACGCCTCGACCGAGGCCGGGGCGCTGTTCGCCGTCGCCGACGGCCGCGCCGGCTTCCCGGCGGCTTGGCTGGACGAGGCGCCGGACGGGCTTGCCCTGCGCATCGCGGACGGCGTGCTGGAGGTGCGCAGCCCGCGCGCCGCACCGGGCGTGGCCGATGCGGAAGGCTGGCTGTCCACCGGCGATCTGGTGGAACGGCGTGGCGACCGCGTGCTGTTCGCCGGCCGGCTGGACGGGCTGGTCAATGTCGGCGGGGTGAAGGTCTCGCCCGAGGCGGTGGAGCGCCGTCTGCTGGCGGTCGGCGGGGTGGCCGACGCCGCCGTGTCGGCGGTGCCGAGCCCGATCACCGGCCATCTCCTGACCGCCACGATCGTGCCCGAACCGGGTGCCGACGCGGCGGCGCTGAGGGCGGCCCTGCGCGCGTCCACCGCAGACCTGCCGCCGGCCGCGCGGCCGCGCGCGCTGACCTTCGCCGACCATATCCCGCTGAGCGCGGCGGGCAAGAAGAGCCGAAAGGGAGCCGCATGACCGCGCCCGCTGCCGTGGAACCGAAGCGTCACGTCATCGTCACCGGGGGCAGCCGCGGCCTCGGCCTTGCGCTGGTCGAGGCGCTGCTGGCCGACGGCTACCGGGTGTCCACCTGCAGCCGTTCGTCCTCCGCGGCGTTGGAGCGGCTGGCCGGACCCGACCTGTTCTGGCAGTCCTGCCGCATCGGCGAGGGCGACGATGTGCGCGCCTTCTTCGACGCCGCCGTCGCCTGGGGCGGCGGCTCGCGGCTGTGGGGGCTGGTCAACAATGCCGGCATCGCGCGCGAAGGTGTGCTGGCGACCTTCCCGGAGGTGGATGCCGAGGCGGTGATCCAGACCAACCTGACCGGAGCGCTGCAGGCCGCCCGCGCCTTCCTGCGCGCCAAGCTGGTGGAGCGCGGCGCCGGTGCGAAGGGGGGGCGCATCGTCAACATCTCCTCCATCATCGGGCAGCGCGGCTATGTCGGGCTGGCGGCCTATTCGGCGTCGAAGGCCGGCCTGGACGGCCTGACGCGGGCGCTGGCGCGCGAGGTCGGCCGGCGGGCGATCACCGTCAATTCGGTGGCGCCGGGCTATCTCGACACCGAAATGTCGGGCACCCTGTCGGACGGGCAGCGCGACCAGATCGTCCGCCGCACGCCGCTGGGCCGGCTCGGCACGGCGGCGGACGTGGTGCCGCTGGTCCGGTTCCTGCTGGGCGACGGCGGCGGGTTCATCACGGGACAGACCCTTACGGTGGACGGCGGCATCACCTGCTGAGGCGGTGCCGGCTCGGGCGGTGGGTGACGGCCGGAAATGACAGGGGAGGGGCGGAGATGGTCGCCAGCCGGATCGACGGGGTTTGCGTGCGCGGCATCGTCGGCTGTGTGCCGGAAGGGCGCGAGACGGTCGACGACCTCGCCCGCCGCTTCGGCGAGGAGGCTGCGCGCCGGATCGCCGCCGCCACCGGCATCGCGGAGCGGCGTATCGCCGCCCCCGGTCAATGCACCAGCGACCTTGCCGAATCCGCGGCGCGCCGCCTGCTCGACGGGCTCGGCTGGGAACCCGGCAGCATCGACCTGCTGGTCCTGGTGACCCAGACCCACGACCACACGCTTCCCGGCACCGCGTCGCTCCTGCACAGGCGGCTGGGGCTGCGCAAGGGTGCCGCCGTGCTGGACCTCACCCATGGCTGCTCCGGCTTCGTCTATGGGCTGTGGACCGCGGCGGGGTTGCTGAAGGCCGCCGGACGGCGGGCGCTTCTGCTGGTGGGCGATACCACCTCCCGCCTGGTCGATCCGGACGACCGGGCGGTGGCCCCGCTGTTCGGCGACGGCGCGGCGGCGACCGCTCTCGAACTGGACGGTGCCGCGGCGCCCATGGCGTTCGATCTCGGCAGCGACGGTGCCGGCGCTCCCTACCTGACGGCGGAGGGCGGGGCGATGCGCCATCCCGACCGGCCGGCGCGCCTGTTCATGGATGGAACCCAGGTTTTCGCCTTCACCTTGCGCGAAGTCCCCGGCAGCCTGCGTGCCGCGCTCGACGCCGCCGGCTGGGCGATGGAAGCGGTCGACCACCTCGTCCTGCATCAGGCCAACGCCCAGATGATCCGCCATCTCGGCCAGAAGCTGGGCGTGGCGGCCGACCGGACCGTGGTGGCGTTGCGGGACGTCGGCAACACCAGTTCCGCCTCCATCCCGCTGGCGATCGCCGGCGCGCTGGCGGCGCCGCTCGCGGCGGGGACATGCCGGCTGCTGCTGTCGGGCTTCGGCGTCGGCTGGTCCTGGGGCAGCGCCGCAGTTGCGGTGGGGCCGCTCGCGATGTGCGAAACGGTTGTCCTGCCCGGCAGGAAATACCCGGCAGATTCTGCCGCCCCGGCAAGCCCTGCCGCCTGACCGGCAGAATCTGCCGAGGGGTCGGCAAATTTTGCCGGGTGCTTTTCTGCCGACCGGCATGGATTTCCAAGGAAACCCGGCAAAATTGAACTGGCCCGCTTCTTGCCTACTCCTTTGATGGGGGAATTAGTCCCCTTCCGGTAACCGGCGCTTCCAAAGAGGGGTGCTACCGGATATCGATCCTCCAAAGGAGTGGCCATCATGGCTGGCAACGTTACCCTCTCCTCTTCGATGCGGACCAACCTGCTGCAGCTGCAGAGCACGCAGGAACAGATCAACAAGAAGCAGAACATCCTGTCGACGGGCAACAAGATCAACACCGCCCTCGACGGTCCGACCGCCTTCTTCTCGGCCAAGGGCCTGAACCAGCGCGCCGGCGACCTGACGTCGCTGAAGGACGCGATGGGCCAGTCGATCAGCACCATCCAGGCCGCCGACAAGGGTCTGACCGCCATCGACTCCATGGTCGACCAGGCCAAGGGCCTGACCACCGCGGCCTACGCCGCGCTGGGTAACGACGCCGCCTCCGTGGCCACCCGCAAGTCGCTGGCCGCCCAGTTCAACACGCTTCGCGGGCAGATCGACAAGCTGGCCGCCGACAGCGGTTACGGCGGCAAGAACCTGATCGCCGGCAACGGCATGAGCATGGACAGCACCAGCGAGTCCCGCGCCGCCGTCAACACCATCACGGGTGTCGACAACGCCCGCGTCACCAACGTCCAACGGGCCGACACCTATTCGATCCGCATCCAGGGCGACGGCTCGATCGAGGGCAAGACCGCCGACATCGGCAAGGCCGAGAACGCCCATGGCCTGACCGGCCTGAAGCTGTCGGGCACGATGTCCAGCACGTCGGGCAGCTTCTCCAACGTCCAGATCGAAGTCCGCGGCGCCAACGGCCGCACCCGCGACTTCATCGTGTCGGACGGCAACGAAAGCCGCACGATCTCCTACTTCGACAACACGCAGACGATGACGACCAATCTGGCGCAGGCCGCCACGGCCGGCAACGCGCAGCAGTCGGGCGTGAACGTCAGCGGCACCATCGAAGAAGGCGACATCTTCAGCATCACCGTCGAAGGCCAGACCTTCAGCTACACCGCCACCTCCGGCGACGTCGCCGTGGGCATGAGCGGAAGCGGCAACGTCGCCGCCCAGCTGGTGGCATCGATCAGCAACGCCATCACCAGCGGCCGCCTGCAGGGCAAGGACGTCGCCACCGCTTCGCTGGGCTCCGGCAACACGATCGTCCTGACCGGTGCGACCACCGCCGGCGTGGTCCGCGACTTCACCGTGACGGCCAGCACGACCAACGCGCTGACCAAGAAGATCTCGGAAAGCTTCGCGTCGGGCACGGTGGTGTCCTTCACCGTCGACCGCAAGCTGCTGGAAGCGGCGAACAACCAGGGCAACGGCATCTCGACCATCGAGAAGAAGGTCGACCTGCAGATCCAGGTGACCAACTCCAACGGCGCCCAGATCACCCGCGACGGCATGAACGAGCAGGGCGACAGCAAGCTGTCCGGCGGCGAGCAGGCGTGGGCCTTCGACAGCGGCACCGTTCGCGTGAACGTCGATGCTGCCACGATCAAGCAGGCGGCGGACGCCAACTGCTCGGCCAACATTGTCACCAAGCAGGTCTCCGACGCCAACTCGTCGAACGACATCACGGTTCAGCTGAACGAGACGAACACCAACTCGATCACCGTGAACGCCGTGAACCTGTCGACCAGCGGCCAGGGCCTGAAGCTCGACGAGGCGCAGAACGACTGGACCGACCGCGCCGACATCGACAAGGCGGTGGCCGGCCTGGACAACGCCAAGGCGACGATCCGTTCCGCGTCGCAGTCGCTGTCGACCAACCTGAACATCATCACGACCCGCGAGAACTTCACCAAGGAGTTCAGCGACGTGCTGTCGGAAGGCGCCAGCAAGCTGACGCTGGCCGACCAGAACGAGGAAGGCGCCAGCCTGCTGATGCTGCAGACCCGTCAGCAGCTCGGCACCATCGCCCTCTCGCTGGCCAACCAGTCGCAGCAGTCGATCCTGCGTCTGTTCTAAGGCGTGGAGTTCGGGTAGGGAGTTCGGGTAGGATCACGCCCGGCGGGCGGCGGCATCAGGCCGCCGCCCGTTTCTTTTTTGGGTCCTGGCCGGGCCGGCAAAGGCCGGACGGCAATGGCCCGCAAGCCCCGGGTTCCGCACTCATGCCGCTCAAGTTCGTTCTTCGCCCCAACGAGAAGGTCATCATCAACGGTGCCGTCATCGGTGCCGGTGACCGTCCCGGCTCGTTCTTCCTCTACAACACCGCCAACTTCCTGAGAGGACGCGAAGTCCTGAAGGAAGAGCAGATCGACAGTATCGAGAAGAAGCTCTATTTCGTCATCCAGCTCGTCTACATCTTCCCGGAGGATGCGACGCTGAACCTCCAGCGCTTCGCATCGATCCTCGACGAAACGCGCCAGGCACGGCCCGACGCCGCCAAGACGCTGGGCGAGATCGAACGCCTCGTCGAAGCCCGCAACTACTACCGGGCGCTGAAGCTCTGCCGCAAGATGTTCAAGTCCGGCGATGGCGGGACCGGCGATGGCGGAAGCGCTGACGGCGGGACGGGCGACGACGACGATGCACCGGCAAACGATCGGATGCCGTGACCCTCGCCGAACTTCTCGACGCCGCATTGCCGCTTCATCGGGCCGGCCGGTTCGCCGAGGCGCTGGCTCTCTACCGCCGGATCCTGATCGCTGATCCGGCGAACGCCGATGCGCTGCACCTGTCGGCTTTGATCATCCATCGCGCCGGGCTGCCCGCCGCGGCGTTGAGGCGATTGCGGGCCGCGCTGGCGGCGCAGCCCCATTTCCCGGTGGCCTGGAACAGTCTCGGCAACATCCTGGCGGACATCGGCCGGCTGGACGAAGCGCTGGATGCCTATGCGCGGGCGATCGGACAGGACGACCATTATGCCGAAGCCTACAACAACCGCGGAACGGTTCTCCGGGGGCTAGGCCGGCGGGAGGAGGCGGTCGAAGACTATGTCCGCGCCCTGACATACGGGCCGGACAACATCACGGCCCGCTTCGGTTACGGCATACTGCAACGGGAACTGGGCCGGATCGGGCCGGCGGCCAATGCCTTCTACGCGGTGGTGCAGGCCAACCCGTCGCATCCCGATGCGTGGCGTCATCTGGCGATCTGCCTGCGCGGGCTGGGCCATCCGGACGCCGAGGACTGCCTGCGGCGCGCGCTCGTCGATGCGCCGGCGGACGAGGAGCTGTCGGTCGAACTGGGCGTGATGCTGAACGCCCAGGGGCGCTACCGGGATGCCTGCGACGTCCTGGCTCCGGCTGCGGAGGCCCATGGTGGCAACGCGCTGCTGCATTTCACGCTCGGCACCGCTTTGCAGGGCATGGGCCGCCTGCCGGAGGCCGTGGCCCGGCTTCGCCATGCACTGGGCTGCGAGCCGATGTTGCAGGGCGCCTGCAACAACCTGGGCGTGGCGCTGCTCGACCTCGGGGATGGTGACGCGGCGCTGCCGGTCCTGCGCCGTGCGATGGTGCTCAGCCCGGACGACGCGATGGTGGTCAACAACCACGGCACCGCGCTGGAGAACCGGTACGACCCCGACGCCGATCCGGGACCCCCGGCAAGATGGTACCGCCGCGCCCTTCGGCTGCGTCCCGATTATGGGAAGGCCCTGATCAATCTTGCCGGCATCCGCGGCGCCCTTCGGCAGACCGATGCGGCCGAGGATCTCTATCGTCGCGCAGTGGCGGCCGAACCGAGGAATACGGAAGCCTATGCCAATATGGCCAGCATTCGGTTGGACCGCGACGATCTGGCCGGAGCGGAGCGGTTGTACCGGCGGGCGCTGGCGATCAACCCCGGTCGGCCGGAGACACTGACCGGCTATGGTCTGGCCCTGCAGATGCGCGGCCGTATCGAGGAGGCGGAGGCGGCCCATCGACAGGCGCTGGCGATCGATGCCCGCAGTGCGGATGCCGCAGCCAATCTCGGGATGCTGATCTGGCAGTACCGCCAGGATGCGGCTGCCGCCGAACCCTGGATGTCGCTGGCCCTCTCGATCAATCCGGCGCTGGGCAGCGCGCATCTGAATCGCGGCCTGCTGCGGCTAGCCGGGGGGGATCTTGCCGGCGGCTGGGACGATTACCGTTGGCGCTTCCGGGCGAAGGGGTATGTGAGCCGGCGGATCGCCGTTCCGCCCTGGCGCGGCGAGGCGCCGACCGGCAGGCGCCTGCTGGTCTGGCGGGAGCAGGGGGTGGGCGACGAAATCCTGTTCGCCTCGTGCTTTCCGTCGCTCATAGCGCGCGCCGGCCATGTGGTGATCGAGTGCGACCGCCGTCTGGTGCCGCTGTTCGCGCGTTCCTTCCCAACGGCGACGGTGCGGGAGCAGTCGGTCGGCGCGTCCGGCCAGGAATTGATCGAACCGCCGGATGTCGACGCCCATGTGGCGGCCGGCGACCTGCCGGGACTGCTGCGTGGCAGCCTGTCCGCCTTCGAGCCGCAAGGCGCCTGGCTGGTCCCCGACCCGGCGCTGGTGGAGCATTGGCGCGCGCGGCTGGCGGCGCTGGGACCGGGGCTGCGGGTCGGCATCGGCTGGCGCAGTCAACTGATGACGACAGACCGCAAGGCCTCCTACGTGATGCTGGAGCATTGGGGGCCGCTGTTCGCCATTCCGGGTGTGGTGTTCGTCAACCTGCAATACGGCGACTGCGACGCCGAGCTTGCGGCGGCCGAAGCGCGCTTCGGGGTGTGCATCCACCGCTGGGACGATCTGGACCTGAAGGACGACTTCGACGGGGCGGCGGCGCTGACGGCGAACCTGGATCTGGTGATCTCGCCGGCCATGTCGGCGGGGGAATTGGCCGGGGCGCTGGGGGTGCCGGTCTGGCGCTTCGGCCATCGCGACTGGACGCAGCTCGGCACCGGGGTCCGTCCCTGGTTCCCGTCCATGCGCCTGTTCCAACCCAACCCCGGCGAAGGGTTGGAGGCGGTGATGGGTCGGATCGCCAAGGCTCTGCGCGCCGGCGCTTCGCCACAGGACAATGCAGGTCCGGGCGAGGGCGGTCCGTCGGCCGGCGCGGGGGCAGGGGACGACGAACCCGCCGATCGGGCTCCGGTTCCCAACGCGGGGTCCGGCCCAAAATCCGGTCCAGAATCCGGCCCGTCATCTCATAGCGACCCGGATCAACTGTTGGAATTGGCGGTCGCCGCCCACCGCGGCGGTGACGCAGCCGGGGCCGCCGCGCTCTATGGGCGTGTGCTCGCCTGCCGTCCACGGGATCCGGTGGCCTTGCACCTGTCCGGCCTGCTCGATCATCAGTCGGGCGCATCGGAACGGGGCGAGCCGCGCATCGCCGCCGCGGTCGCCGCCGCTCCCGCATATGCGACGGCGCATATCAGCCTCGGCAATGTCCGTCTCGCACTCGGCCGGGCCGCGGAGGCGTCGTCGAGCTTCCGGGCGGCGCTCGCCCTCCAGCCGGCTGACGCTGTGGCGTTGACCAATCTCGGCAATGCCCTGGACGGGCAGGGGTGGAGCGGGGCCGCTCTGCGGGTTCAGGGATGGGCGGTCGCCGCCGATCCTGAACTGGCCGAGGCGCATGACAATCTTGGCGCGATGCTGGCCCGGCACGGCCGGTGGAGCGAAGCCGAGCAGGCGCATGTCCAGGCGCTGCGCCGGGCGCCGCAACTGGTGGCCGGCTGGATCAACCTGTCGGTGGCTCTGCGGCGCCTCGGGCGTCCGGGGGCGGCGGAACGCGCCGGGTGTCTGGCGCTGACGCTGCAGCCGGCATTGGCCGACGGACTGGCGAACCGCGGCAGGCTTCTGCGAGAACTGGGGCAGGATGCGGCGGCCGGACTCTCCTGCGCCCGCGCCCTGGCGGTGGAGCCCGGCCACGCATCCGCCGCCTTCAACGGCGGGGTGCTGCATCTGGCCGCCGGTCGGCTGGCGCAGGGATGGGGCGGCTACGATCGACGCTTCGACACGCGCGATCTCGTCACGGCGGCCCGCCGCCCCGGCGTGCCGGCCTGGGGCGGAGAGGATCCGGCGGGCAAGCGGATCCTTGTCTGGCGCGAACAGGGCATCGGCGACGAGTTGATGTTCGCGCAGCGTCTGCCGGAATTGATCGCCCGTGCCGGGCATGTGGTGGTGGAATGCGATCCGCGCTTCGTCCCGCTGTTCACCCGGTCCTTCCCGCAGGCGACCGTCCGGTCCATTCCGGCGTCACCGGACGCCCCCGCTGCGGATGTCGATTGCCATGTCGCGATCGGCTCGCTGCCGCGCCACCTCGGGGGCACTCTTGCCGATTTCGCCGACGTCGGACCGGCCCTGCGGGCCGACCCGGCGGCGGTGAAGGAATGGGGTCGGCGGCTCGCCGCGCTGGGTGACGGCTTGCGGGTCGGCATCGCTTGGCGCAGTGGCCAGCTGGATCCGGACCGCATGCCCAGCTATACGCGGATCGAGGATTGGAGGCCGGTGCTGACCCTGCCCGGACTCGTTCCGGTCACGCTGCAATATGGCGACTGCGGGGCTGAACTGGCGGCAGCGTCAAAAGCCTTCGGCCGGGCGCCGCATCTGTTCTCCGACCTCGACCTGCGCAACGACCTCGACGGCACCGCGGCGCTGATGTCGGCGCTGGATCTGGTGATCGCGCCTGCCACATCGACCGGCGAACTGGCGGCGGCGCTGGGTGTCCCGGTCTGGCGGCTGGCGCTGCCGGGGGACTGGACGGCATTGGGAACGGCGGTGCGGCCCTGGTTCCCGTCGATGCGGCTTTTCCGGGCCCGCCCAGGGCAGCAGGTTAGCGATCTGTTGCCGGCAGTGGCGTCGGCGCTGTCGCGCCTCAAGGAGCCGACGGGCTGAGCGGCGCCCCTTGAAGGCCGCCGTAAAAAAGCGGTCATTAAAAAAGCCGGGAGAGGTCAATAACCTCAACCCGGCTTTTCAAACCCCGTTCGGGGGCGATGCTGTGATTGGGGGATTAATTCATAGTGCCGGAGCGCGTCAGGCGATCGATCTCTTCCTTGACGTGCAGCTTTTCAAGCTTGAGGCGCTTCACCGCGCTGTCATCCGGCCAGGACCGCTTTTCCTCGTCGAGGATCGCGCGATCGAGGCGCATGTGCTTTTCTTGCAGAGACGAAAGGCGAGCTTCAGTGTGCATGAGTCGCTCTCCATAGGATCAGTCCGCGTCCCGCCGCAATGTGACGGGCCGGTAACAAGAGTGTTCACCCATCTGAACCGCAGAACAACCCTATTCTTGCGTTTTATGCGCTCAAACCATGCAAAAAAGTGTCGCATCCGCCCGGTTGTATAACGGTATGTCACTGTCGTGGGATCTTGATATCACTCTGGGCAACACCAACCGGAGACCAACCCACCCTTTGCCGTGAAGGGTTATGCCGGCGTCGGTCCATCGCCGTGGTTGAGGGCCCGTCCGGCGATGACTTTCATTGCGACGCAGGCATCGGCATGATCGGGCTGGAGGATCAGCATGCGGCGATACCACCATGCGGCCTCGCCTTGGCGGCCCAGCCGGCACAGGATCGCGGCCAGTCGCGCGGCGACCGATGGAACGGTCGGGTCGAGGCGGGCCGACCGGCGCAGCGCCGCCACCGCGTCTCCGCTGCGGCCCAAACCGTCGAGAGCGATCCCCCATTGATGCAGCAGGGCCGCCCCGGCACCGAGTAGGGCTGCCCGGCCATAGGCGCCTGCCGCCGCCGGGATGTCCCCGCGCTCCCGCTCCGCATGGCCTAGTCCCTCCTGCGCGGCAAGCAGGGCGGGGGACAGGAGCAGGGCCTGGCGGAAACGGCCAGCCGCCCTGTCGGGCCGCCGCAGCGCACGCAGGATCTTGGCATGGTTGACCGCGGCCTCCGCATCGGCAGGCTCCAGCACCACGCTGCGGGCGAGCAGCACATCGGCTTCCTCCAGCCGGCCGAGCTGGGCAATCAGAAGTCCGTAGCGGTGAAGGGCTTTCCAGCTGGCCGGATCGCTCTCCAGAACATGGCGGTAAAGCGCTTCGGCTTCATCGAAGCCGCCGGTCTGGTGGTGGTCGAAGGCCCGCGCCAGCAGCGTGCCGACGGCGCCCATCAGGCCGGCGCCAGTGCGGTCAGCGCGCGCACCGCCTTCACGGTGGCGTCGGCCATCCCTTCGCCCGGACCGGGCTGGATCAGCCGCATCGACGGGTACCAGGGCCGTACGCCGGCGCCCAGTTGAGTCCAGTCGCGGGAGCCCAGCCGCCAAATGGGAACGCCCAGCGCGCCGGCCAGTTCGCCAACCGCGGTCGCCGGCGAGATCACCAGATCCAGATTGGCGATGAGGGCGGACACCCCTTCGAAATCGTCCTTCAGGTTCAGGTCGTCCCACCGATGCAGCCGGCGCGACGCCGTTTCCACCCGCGCCAGTTCGGCGGCGCAGTCGCCATATTGCAGCGTGACGACGCTGACACCGGGCAGGTCGAGCAGAGGCAGCCAGTCGGCAAGTCCGGTGTAGGAGGCGGCGCGCTGTGCGGTGACGATCTGGCTGCGCCAGGCCAGCCCGACTCTCAGGCCGGGCAGGGCGGCGACCCGGTTTCGCCACAGGGCGAGGAGTTCCGGATCGGGGCGCAGAAATGCGGGGCGGGACGGGAAGCGGTCCAGCCGGTCGCGGATCAGGGCGGGCAGGCTACCGGCTGGCATCTGCAGGTCGCAATCGGGCGGGTTTACCGTCTCCCGTCCGGCGGCGTCGGTGGTTTCGGCCCGCACCGAGACGCCGGGGAAAGAGCGGGCGAACAGGCTGACCAGCCGCCGGTCGCATTCGACCGTCACCGGCCCGTCAAGTTCCCGCAGCGCGTCGAAGCAGGAGGCGAACAGGATTTCGTCGCCCACCCCCTGTTCCGACCAGACCAGCAGCCGGCGTCCGCGCAAGCTCTCCCCATTCCACTGCGGACGGTCGATCCTGCGGGCGCGCTGCAATTGCCGGGCGGAGAAGCGGCGGGCATAGCCCTCCCAACCGCGGTCGAGCTTGCCGTCGGTCAGGTCGATCAGTCCGAGATTCCAGGCGGCGAGCGCGAAGTTCGGGGCGATCCGCAAGGCGTATTGCAGATGGCGCCTCGTCTCCCCCTGTCGGCCGGCGTACATCGCCATGGTGGCAAGGTTGTTGTGGGCGTCGGCGGAGTCCGGCTGGAGGGCCAGGGCGCGCCGGTAATGGGCGGTCGCCTCGCCGCTCCGTCCCGCCAGTTCGCAGGCATGGCCGAGATTGGCGAAGGCGGGCGGATTCTCGGGCTGAACCGCGATGGAGCGGCGGTGCAGCCGCATGGCCTCCGCCACCTGCCCGCCGGTCTGATGGCCGCCGGTCTGATGGGCAAGCCCCAGATGGGTCAGCGCTTCGGGGAAGGCGGGGTGCAGCGCCAGCGCGCGGGCGAAGGCGCGGGAGGCTTCGGCATGCCGCTTTTCGGCCTCGTGGATCAGGCCCAGATGGTTCCAGGCATGGGGAAAGACGGGATCGAGGCGCAATGCCTCGGCGATGAAATCCAGGGCGTCGGTGCTGTTCCCCGATTGGTGCAGAAGAAGCCCCAGAAGATGGAGCGCATCGGCATGTCCGGAGTTGGCCCGCGCGGGATCGGCGGCAAGGGCGGCGCGATAGCCGGCCTCCGCCTCCGCCGCATGGCCGGCGCGGTGCAGGGCGACGGCATGGTTCAGCAAGGCGTCGAAATCGGCCGGCGGGGTGGGGGACTGGGCCGGCGGCTCGGCGGGCTGCGGCAAGGCGCCTTCCGGCAAAGCGGCGCGAAGGGCCCCGGCGATGGCCTGCATCGTCGTCTCCAACCCTTCGCCGGGGTTGGGCTGGAACAGGCGCATGGACGGGAACCAGGGACGGACCCCGGTGCCGAGCTGCGTCCAGTCGCGGTGGCCGAAGCGCCAGACCGGCACCCCCAGCGCCCCGGCCAATTCCCCCGCCGACATGGCCGGCGAGATCACCAGATCCAGGTTCGCCGTCAGCGCCGCCGCCCCGTCGAAGTCGTCCTTCAGGTCCAGATCGCCCCAACGGTGGATGCGCACCCCGAAGCGCGCTTCGGCCGCCGCAAGCTCGGCGTCGCAGTCGCCATGCTGCAGGTTGACGAACACCACGCCGGGCAGGGCGAACAGCGGCCCCCAATGCTCCAGCATCACGTAGGAGGCCTTGCGGTCGGCGGTCATCTCCTGGCCGCGCCAGCCGATGCCGACCCGCAGCCCCGGTCCCAGCGCCGCCAGCCGCGCGCGCCAATGCTCCACCAGCGCCGGGTCGGGAACCAGCCAGGCGCCTTGCGGCTCGAAGGCGGACAGGCTCTCGCGCAGCCGGTGCGGCAGGTCGCCGGCCGGGGCCTGGAGGTCGTAATCCGGCGGATCGATGGTCTCGCGCGGACCGCCGCCGAAAGCGTCACCGGTGCAGCTTTCGGCCCGGACGGTGGCCTTGGGAAAGGAGCGGCTGAACAGCGGCACCAGACGCGGATCGCATTCGATGACGACCGGCCCGCCCGCCCAGGCGATGACGTCGGGATAGCAGGACGCGAACAGGATCTCGTGTCCCACCCCCTGTTCCCGCCAGATCATCAGGCGCTTGCCGCGCAACACCTCGCCCTTCCAGCGGGGCGCCGCGATCCGGCGGTCCGGCGTCGCCTCCCCGGCGGCGAAACGCCGCTCGTAGCCCGTCCAGCCGCGTGGCAGATCGCCATGCCGCAGAGCCAGCAGGGACAGGCCGTAGGTGGCGGAGGCAAGGTCGGGTTGCCGCGCCAGCGCGTCCTCGAAACAGGCAGCAGCTTCATCGAAGCGCCCCAGCGCCTGTAGGGTGTTGCCGAGATTGTTGTGCGCCTCCGCCATGCCGGGCGAAAGCCGGACCGCGCGATCCAGCGCGACGGCGGCGTCGGCATGGCGGCGGACGGCCGCGCGGCCGTTGCCGAGATTGTACCAGGCCTTGGCATAGTCCGGCTTCAGCGCCAGCGCGAGGCTGTAGGCCCTCTCCGCCTCGTCGTGGCGCCCCGAAGCGGCCAAGGCGTTGCCCAGATTGTGCCGCCGCTGCGCTCCGCCGGGATCGAGCGTCGCCGCGCTGCGGTGGGCCTGGATGGCGTCGGCGGCACGCCCCGCTGCGCGCAGCGCGCTGCCCAGATTGTCCCAATAATCGGCGACGCCCTTCGAGCGCTCCAGCGCCTTGCCGATCAAAGCGACCGCCTCATCCGCCCGGCCGGATTGCAGCGACAGCACGCCCAGCAGGTGCAGCGCGTCGGGATGTTGCGGGTCGGCCGACAGCGCCGCGCGGTAGCCCTGCTCCGCCTCGGCAAGGCGCCCGGCCTGATGGTGTGCGACTGCCTGCGCAAGCCTGCTGCTGTCCTTCGCCACGGTCCCGCCCCGTCCCAGATGCCCGTTCCCTCAAAGGGAGTGCCATCATCGGTGGATCACGGTAAAGATGCCATTGATATCGACGGTGTTTTCGATGGTGGAGGAAGACGCAATGGCCGGGTCACGCTTGTCCTCGCGCGGTGGATTGCGGGCGGGCGCCCTGCCGCCGGCGGTCCGGCTCAGCCGGCAGGCCGACGCGCTGGCCGCTGCCGGCGATCCGGCGGGGGCGGAGCCGCTCTACGCCCGCGCGCTCGCCGCCGACCCGACGCTGGCGGGCACCCACAACAACCATGGCAACGCCCTGCGCGCGCTGGGCCGGCTGGACGAGGCCGCCGCCGCCTATCGCGCCGCCGTCGCGCATGGCCTGGACGAGGGGATGGCCCACTACAATCTCGGCTCCGTCCTGCGGCAGGCCGAAAGGCGGGTGGAGGCGGAGGACGCGTTCTGCCGTGCGCTGGCCCTGCGGCCGGACCATGCGGAGGCGTGGAACAACCGCGGCAACCTGTGGCGCGACCTCGACCGCTTCGGCGAGGCGGCGGCGTGCTACCGGCGGGCGCTGGCGCTGCGGCCGGACTGGGCCGACGCCCACGACAATTTCGCCGCCGTGCTCTACCTACTGCACGAACTGGGCGGTACGGAGGAAGCGGTGGAGCTTGCCCGGCGCTGGCGGCGCGACCATCCCGGCAACCCGCTGGCCCGCCACATCGGCGCCGCCATCGCCGGCGAGGAGGCCGACCCGCGCGCGCCCGACGACTACGTGCGCCAGACCTTCGACCTGTTCGCGGAGGAATTCGACCGCAAGCTGGCGGAGTTGGACTACCGTGCGCCAGCCCTGCTGGCCGGGCTGCTGGCGGGCGAGAGGGCGGACGGCGGCCTGGACGTGCTGGATGCCGGCTGCGGCACCGGATTGTGCGCGGCCTCGCTGCGGCCGCGCGCCCGGCGGCTGGTCGGCGTCGACCTGTCGGACGGCATGCTGGAACGCGCCCGCGCCCGCGGCCTTTACGACGAACTGCACGCGGCGGAACTGGTCGCGTTCCTCGCCGGCGCGCCGGGGGGCTTCGACCTGGTGATGGCGGCCGACGTGTTCTGTTATTTCGGCGTGTTGGACGAGGCCTTCGCGGCGGCCCGCGCGGCGCTGCGCCACGGCGGCCGGCTGGCCTTCACGGTGGAGGAACTGGCGGCGGAGGATGGTCGCCCGCACCGCGTCGCCACCCACGGACGCTATGCCCATGCCGAAGCCTATGTGCGCGCTGCCCTGGCAGGGGCGGGGCTGGAGGTTCGGCGTTGCGACCGCGAGCGGCTGCGCTTCGAAAGCGGGGAGCCGGTGATGGGGCTGGTGGTTCTGGCCGTGAGATCCGCTGTTTAGGCCCGCTCATCAGCCCCGCCCCTCCCCCCGCCGGGGCCGGCGGGGGGAGGGGCGCTTGGCGGGCGGCTTGCTCACCGCTGCGGGCTCCATGGCGGGGGCGGTGAGGGCGTCGGCTTCCGCGGCGTGTCCGAGCGACCGGAGCGCCAGGCCCAGCGTATCGCGGGCGGCGGGATGGGCCGGATCGATGCGGACGGCATGCCGCAACGGCGCCAGGGCGGCGTCGGCGCGGTTGGTCGCGGCCAGCGCGATGCCCAGATTCAGCGCCGCCGACAGGAAATCGGGCACCAGCGCCAGGGCGTTGCGGAAGGCGATCACCGAATCCGCCCGCAGCCCCGTTGCGAACAGCGCGTTGCCCAGCAGGAAGGCGATGTCGGCGTCCTGCGGGTCGAGGGCGGCGGCGCGGATCAGATCGGTCAGGGCCGGCGTCACCTGCCCGGCTTCCAGCCGCAGCCGGCCGCGCGCGTGCAGCAGGGCGACCAGCTTCTCCCGTGCCGGCTCCAGCGCCGGTTCGATCCGCAGGGCGCGTTCCAGCAGATCCGCCGCACCATCGACGGCACCGGCATCGCCGCGGCCATGGCGGGCGAAGGCGCGGTCGGTCCATGCCTCCGCAAAGTCGGGGCGCAGGGCCAGCGCGCAGCGATAGCCGGCCTCCGCCTCGTCCAGCCGGTTCAGGCCGCGCAGCAGGTTCGCCCGGTTGGCGCGAATGTCGGCCGCCTCCGGCCGCAGGGCGACGGCCTTGTCGATCAGGGTCAGGCCGAAGTCGCCACGGCCGATCTGCCCGGCCAGGACGCCCAGGTAATGCAGCGCGTCGGGCTGTTCCGGCTCGGCGTCGAGGATGCGGGTATACAGTTCCTGCGCTTCGCCGAAGCGGCCGGCGAGATGCAGGTCGAGCGCGAGCGTCAGGGCTTCGAGGATCGTGGCCATGGCTAACGCTTAGGACGCCGGGCGGCATGGCCGCAAGTCCCCGCAACAGCAGTGCCGGAATCCGGCGCGAATACTCCTGTATTGAGTATTCCCCATTCTCCGAATGGGTTGGTTGCGCACTCTCGAATAAGAGTAAAGAAAGCCTTTACGGCGGACCGGGTTCACGGTAATTTAATGTCCGATTGTCACAGATTCGGGTAAGCCGGTCATGAACGTGGCGTCCGCCACATCGACGGTCTCACGGCCGTTCGCTTTCATGACGCCCCGCGGCAGCGATGCCGCCGAGGGTGGGGCCGGCGCCCGGATTCCGGCCGCCCCCGTCGCCACGACCTCCGGTGCGGAACAGGCGGAACCTCTCGTCAATCGTTTCCCGAGCATCGCCTACAGCTATGACACCGATGCCTCGCGGCTGGTGATGCTGTACCGCGATCCGGCGAATGGAAAGACCGTCTCGCAGATTCCGACCGAAGCGGCCCTGAAGCAGTACAAGGAAGCCCAGCAGCAGGAAAAGAACGCGCAGCGCGCCGCCCTGCTGAAGATGACGGTCGGCGGGGCTCAAGGTGGCGGATCCCAGGGCGCTGGCCCGGAAAACAGCCGGGCCGCCGGTGCCGCTTCCGGCCCTGGTGGCGCCGGCAACCCGGTCGGCGGCGGCAGATGGCTCAGCGGTGGCGCCGGTTCGTCGGGCGGCGTTGATGCTTCCGCCGCGGCGGCGTCTGTGTCACAGTCGGCGAAGACCACCGCCCTTTCCGCCGGCACGTCCGCCGCGCGGGTGAATGTGGTGATCTGAGAGCTTCCTCTCCCAAGGGTTCCGTCATGGGCATGGACATCACCTCCTCGACCGCCGGTGCGGCAATTTCCTTGAAGCAGGCGCAGGGGCAGATGGATTTCGGCGTCAAGACGCTGAACCAGATTGCCGAGCAGCAGCAGGCGGCGGTCACGGCCCTGATGGAGGGCGGCAGTGGCGGCGGCAACGTAACGCCGACGCGCGGCCAGAACCTGAACATCACCGCCTGAACATCACCGCCTGACCGAAGCGGTCGGAACAGGCGGCTTCCGGTCCTCAGACTTTCGAGTTCAGCAGCGACGTCAGCATCTCGTCCTGGGTTCGAACCACGGCGATGTTGGCGCCATAGGCCCGGCTGGCCGCGATCTGATTGATGCGCTCCCTCGCCGGATCGACATTCGGCGCCGCGACCATGCCGTCGGCGTTGGCGGCGCTGTCGTCCGGTGCGTATTCCTGCAGATAGGCCGGGGTGATCGGCGTGAAGGTCGCCCGCGTGCCGGGGTTGGCATCGGTCTGCGCCACCGCCAGCGGCTGATAGGCCGCCCGCTTGTCTCCCGTCGTGCCGTCTTCCGCCGGGATGGCGCCGGTGGAGCGGACATTGGCGACGTTGGAGGCGGATGCGTCGAGCCGACGGGTCTGGGCGGTCAAGCCGCTGAGCGCGGTGCCGATGCTGCCGACCATGACGGGCCATCCTCCATCCGACGTGTGTGTGGGGCGACAGTACCACATCAGGTTTACAAGAACAGGCGGACAAATCGGCCGTTCGGCGGCATGGGTTCCGCCTGCGGACTATCTCCCGGCGCAATCGTCCGCTGTCGGCAATCCCCGCTGTATCTTTTCAAATGCTTGCGCCATTATCGGGCGAATGGTCGAGGCTCCGGTCCCGATGGAGCCGGTCCAAGAAATTCGGTCCAGCCTCCATGGATCCAGACGTTCGCGAGACGGGAGCCGCCGCCTGCATGCCCAACACCGCCTTTGTCCTGACCGCCGCCGGGCTGACCGATGTCGGGCGTACCCGGTCCCGCAACGAGGACGATTTCCACGTCGATGCGGCCGGTGAATTCGCCATCGTCTGCGACGGGATGGGCGGCCATGCCGGCGGCGATATCGCCAGCCGCAAGGCGGTGGAGGAGATTGCCGGCTTCCTGAAGGATTACGTGTCGTCGGAGCCGATCACCGTGGTCGACCGCGACGACATCGACCGGACCCAGACCGACCCGGCGGCGACGGAGCCGGCGGTTGGCCGCGCCCTGGCGGTCGCGCGTTCGGCCGTGCAGACGGCCAACCGGGCGATCCACGACCTGAATCTCGCCCGCGGCTACGCCCAGGGGCGGGGCATGGGTACGACGGTCGCCGGGCTCTGGCGGGTTCCGGGCACGGCCCGGATGGTGACCTTCCATGCCGGCGACAGCCGGGTCTATCGCCTGCGCGACGGCGACCTGCGCACGCTGACCCGCGACCACAGCCTGTATCAGATCTGGCTCGACAATGGCGGGCGCGGGACGCCGCCGCAGCGGAACATCATCGTGCGGGCGCTCGGCACCGGCGAGGATGTGGAGCCGGAGGTCGCCGTCCATTCGCTGTTGCCCGACGACGTCGTCATGATCTGTTCCGACGGGTTGAACGGCATGGTCACGGACAGCGCCATCGCCCGCATCCTGACGGTGGAGCACGACCCGGCCAGCGCCGCCGCCGCGCTGGTCGATGCCGCCAACACGGCCGGCGGCCAGGACAACGTGACGGTGGTGGTCGGGCGCTTCACCGCCAACGCCTGACGGGTGCGGCCAAGGAGGGCGATCAGGGGCCGGTGGTGATGAAGCGGGCGGCGGCGAGCGCAGTTGGCGCGTCGTCCGGCATGGCCGCCAGCGCCTCCACCAGGGCGGCCAGATAGTCGGCCGCCGGTTCCTGCTCCGGCCGAGGGGTGGGGAACAGCGGCTCTGTCGTGGCGATGGTCAGCAGCAGCTCGCTGCCATAGGGCGGGCCGATGGTCCAGTGGCGTCCGCCATCCGCCCGGTCGCCCAGCCGCCGCGATGCCCCCGCCGCCAGAGCCGTTCCGCTGTCCGAAGGGTTGGGCAGCAGATGAACGACGGTGCCGTCGGTGGTGAAGTAATCGACTTGAACCCGCACCGGCCGCGCCGGGGCCTTGATCTCCATGATCAGCGGGTCGCCCGAACTCAGCTGCGGTCCGCTTCCCTCCGCTGTCGCCACCTCCGGTGTTGCCAATCCGGCCGTCAGCGGTTCCGCCACGCCCCGGTTGGCGTCCAAAGCGGCGGCGACGCCGGCCAGCGGCGCGCAGAACTGCGCATCGGCGGTGGCGAGGTCGAAGCCATGCTCCCAGCCGCCTGCCGCCGCTTCCACCGCCTCGCGCACCGCGGCCTCGGCCGTTTCCCCCGCCGCGGTGCCGGAGACGAGCAGGCGTCCGCCGGTTTCCTCCACCGTCACCAATGCGCAAGGAACCGCCCGCAACGCTTGAGCCACCGCCTCCACCGGCGGCCGTCGCGGCGCATCCGGCGCTGGGGCCGTGGCCGGGGAAGACGGCACGGCAGCCGCGCCGGGTGCGTTCATCGCGGCGGCAGGCGGCGAGGAGGGGGGCAGGGGCAAGTTTGGCGCGGGCCGGTTCATCAGGACCACGCCCGTCGCCAGCCCCCCCGCCAGCGTCAGACCGCCAAGCCACACCGGCCAGCGGCGCCCGCGCTTCGGTGCCGTCGCAGAAGCGGGAAGGGGCGTTCCGGTCAGGCCGGCGACCGCATGGCGAAGCGATGCGGCATCCGGGAAGGCGCCGCGCTCCCGCAGCCGCTCCAGCAGCGCCGACACCGCCGGGTGGTCGACATGGTTCGACAGCAGCCGCTCGACCAACCGGCCGGCGGCGGCAAGATCGTCGCTGCGGCTTGCGCGCGCCGCGGAGAGCGCCGCCCGTCCAAAGCCGGTGACCATGGCGGCGGCCGCGCTGTTGCGGATGGCCTCCGCTTCCAGCGCGCCATGAACGATTCCGGCCCGGTGCGCGGCGTCCAGCGCGCCCAGCACGCGGTCAAGCGTCGCGACGCTGTCGTCCAGGCCCAAAGCGCCATCGGAGAGCCGGTCGGCCAGCGTCGGCCCGGTCACCGGCGCGATGGCGACGAAGGCGGTGCCGGCATGCTCGCCGGAGGCCAGCACGGCGGGAATGGCCGGGTGGGACAGTTGGGCCGTGGCGGCGGCGGTGCGGCGGAACCGCTCCAGCGAGGCGGCATCGGCACACAGCCGTGCCAGCGGGATGGTCCACAGCGCCACCGCCTGCCCATTCTCATCCAGCGCGCGGTGCAGCCGGGCCTCGCCGTCCCGGCCGAGCAACTCGCGCAGCCGGTAGCGGCCGAGCCGCCGCTCAGAATCGGCCGTCACCGTCGTGGCCGCCGCCGTCCCCTTGCCGCGCTGCATTCCCGCTCCCCCTTGGTGAGCGCTGGTATAGCCGCAACCTGCCCGAGCGGCCAAGCCCCCAGCCACCCGGCTGAAAGATCCTGTCCGTCCGGCCGATCTGTACGAAAGGGGAATGCCTGCGAATACGATCCGCCGGTAACCTTTCGTTAGCCACGGCGGGGGAAGCTTGGGCGCTGAACCGGCAGAGCTGCGCCGGGATCGCCAACCCCGGCGCGGAGCCTGCTGCCTTGACCAACTCCATCATCCTGCCCCCGTCATCCGGACCGAACATCTCCTGGCTGAACGGGGCGGCGCTGTACCAGATCTATCCGCTCAGCTTCCGCGACAGCGGCGGCGACGGCTGGGGCGACCTCGACGGCGTGATCGAGGGGCTGGACCATGTGGCGTCGCTGGGGGTGGACGGGGTGTGGATCAGCCCCTTCTACCCGTCGCCGCGCACGGACTTCGGCTATGACGTCGCCGACCATCGGGCGGTCGATCCCCGCATGGGCAATCTCGCCGTGTTCGACCGGCTGATCGGGCGCGCCCATGGGCTGGGGCTGAAGGTGCTGGTCGATCTGGTCTGCGGCCACACCTCCGACGCCCATCCCTGGTTCGTCGACAGCCGGCGGTCGCGCGACGGGGAGTTGGCCGACTGGTATGTCTGGGCCGACGCCAAGCCCGACGGGACGCCGCCAAACAACTGGCTGTCGGTGTTCGGCGGCGCGGCCTGGGCCTGGGAGCCGCGGCGGCGTCAATATTACCTGCACCATTTCCTGTCCAGCCAGCCGGCGCTGAACCTGCACCATCCGGCGGTGATGGACGCGCTGTGCGAGACGGCGGAATTCTGGATGGAGCGCGGCGTCGACGGCTTCCGCATCGATGCCGTCGATTTCTTCGCCCACGACCCGCAGCTGCGCTCCAACCCCGCCGCCCTCTGGCACGAGCCGCAACCGCCGCTGAAGCCCTTCGCCCTGCAGCAGCATGTCTACGACATGATGCACCACGCCATCGACGGCATCCTCGCCCGCCTGCGCGAGACGGTGGAGCGCTATCCCGGACGCGTCCTGCTGGGCGAGCTGTCGAGCCAGCCCGGCGCCGGCCAGCGCATCGCGGCCTACTGCTCGCCGAGGGGGCTTCACGCCGCCTACAGCCTGTCGCTGGCCAAGCAGCCCTTCAGCGCCAAGGGCTTCGCCCAGGCCCTGACCTCTGTGCCCCGGCCGGACACGATCTGCTGGAGCCTGTCCAACCACGATGTGGAGCGCGCCGCCAGCCGCTGGCTGCCGGACGGCGCCGACCCGCAGTCCTTCAACGCCCTGCTTGCCATGCTGGCGGCCTCGCTGCCCGGCACCGTCTGCCTCTACCAGGGGGAGGAGCTCGGCCTGCCCAACGCCGTGCTGGAGCAGCATCAGCTGCGCGATCCCTTCGGCATCACCTACTGGCCCGATTTCCAGGGACGCGACGGCAGCCGCACCCCGATGCCCTGGCGCGCCGAAGAGCCCAACGCGGCCTTCACCGTCGGCGAGCCCTGGCTGCCGGTGCCGGACACCCATCTGGAACTGGCGGTCGACCGGCAGGAACGGACCGCGGGCAGCCGGCTGGCGGTGTGGCGGGCCGCGCTCTCCCTGCGCCGTGGCCTGGAGGCGCTGCGCACCGGCGCCGTGGCGGCGGTGGAGGAGCATGGCGACCTGCTGTCCTTCGAACGCGCCTGCGGCGAGGAGCGTCTGCTCGCCGTCTTCAACATGGCCGACCGCCCGGCGGAATTCGCGCTGCGTGGGCGTGGCGAGCCGGAAGCCCTGCCGGTGCCGCGCGCGCCGGGCGCCCTGCCGCCGGAGCAGACGGCCGACGGCCGGACGCTGGTGATGCCGCCGCTGTCGGTTTTCCTGGGGCGCCTCCGCCTGTCCTCCTGATCCCGCCGCATACGCCTTTCGATGGTGTTACCGACTCCCTCGAAAGGCAGGCATGCACATTTATGCGATGCAGGACTCCGCTTTGGATGGTTTGTTACGCTCTCGTCTAAGTCGCTGTAATTCCCTGATTCACTGCGGGTCATGGAAATCGTCAGCGGAAGCAATAATATTGCGGAGTAGCGGGAGTGGAAAGAAGAGCGTTTCTCACCAAGGCTGGCGTCGGCGCCGTTTCGACCGTTGCCGCCTCGACCCTCGCGGCCCCGGCCATCGCGCAGACCCAGCCGACCATCATGTGGCGTCTGGCGTCGAGCTTCCCGAAGAGCACCGACATTCTCTTCGGCACCTCCGAGATGATCGCGAAGCGCGTGTCCGAGGCGACCGACGGCAAGTTCCAGATCCGCGTGCATGCCGCCGGTGATATCGTTCCCGGCCTGCAGGTTCTGGACGCCGTGCAGAACGGCACCGTCCAGTGCGGTCACACCTGCGGCTACTACTATGTCGGCAAGGATCCGACCTTCGCCTTCGACACCGCGATTCCCTTCGGTCCGAACGCCCGCCAGCAGAACGCCTGGTACCAGTATGGCGGCGGCCAGGAGGTGATGCGCGCCTTCTTCGCCAAGCACGGCATCGTGCAGTTCCCGGCCGGCAACACCGGCGCCCAGATGGGCGGCTGGTACCGCAAGGAAATCAAGTCGCTGGAAGACTTCAACGGCCTGAAGATCCGCATCGCCGGCATCACCGGCCAGATCATGGCCAAGCTGGGCGCCGCCCCGACCCAGATCGCCGGCAGCGACATCTACCCGGCGCTGGAAAAGGGCACCATCGACGCCGTCGAGTTCGTCGGTCCCTACGACGACGAGAAGCTCGGCTTCGTCCAGGTCGCCAAGTACTACTATTATCCGGGCTGGTGGGAAGGCGGGCCGCAGGTCTCGCTCTACATCAACCAGAAGGAATGGGACGCGCTGCCCAAGTCCTATCAGGCGATCCTGACCGCCGCCTGCGCCGAGGCGAACAGCGCGATGACCGCCCGCTACGACGCGGAGAACGCCAAGGCTCTGAAGCGCCTGGTCGCCCGGGGCGCGCTGCTGCGTCCCTATCCGCGCGACCTGATGGAAGCCGCCCACAAGATCGCCTACGAGCTGTACGACGACATCGCCAAGACCAATCCGGAGTTCAAGGCGGTCTACGACAGCTGGAAGCCGTTCCTGGACGAGGTGCAGCTGTGGTTCCGCGTGGCGGAGCTGCCCTACGACAACATCATGCAGTCGGCCAACCGTCCGAAGTGACGGTCCGATACGGCCGGACCCGCCGTCTGAGGGCGAGCGTAAAGCCCGAAGGTACGAAAGGTCCGAGGAAACGGGAGGGCGGCCGGGTCGGCCGCCCTTCTTCCGTTCAGGCGAGATAGTTCAGCAGCGACAGCTTCTGCGTCTGGCCGGCGACGGCATAGGTCGCCTGCTGCACGTTCATCGCGCTGCTCAGCCGTGCCGCGACCTCGTTCTGGTCGATCCCCTCGATCTTGGCGATCCGCTCGGTCAGGGTGGCGACGGACTCCCTGTGCGATTCCTTGATGGTCTCCAGCGTGGCGCCGTCGGACGCGACCTTGGCGTGGATCGACCGGAGCTGGTCGGTGGCCTGGGTCAGCATCTCACGCGCCTGGGTGCTGTACTCGGTCCATTTGCCGGGGTTCGCCGCCGCCGTGCGCACCAGCTGCATCGCCTTGATCAGCGTCTGGAACGCCTTGTCGTCGGCGCTGACGCCGTAGGTGACGTTCAGGTTGTCGTCGATGGTCACCTGGGACTTGCGGTATGCCTCGGCGTTCTTGCCCTTGCTGAGATATTCGGCGTCGTAGAAGGGCAGGTCGGGCGGATCGGCGTAGGGAACGTTGATCAGGCTGTCCTGCTCCGGCGGCAGGGTGCCGACCGTGATGGTGTTCTCCAGCGACCCGTTCGTCACCTTGGCGGAGGTGGAGAACAGCGACGTGCGGTTGGGGTGATTGGTGGGATCGGCGAAGCCCGTGCTGGTCAGCGCGATGCCGGGACCGTTGCCCACAGCGTCGATGGTCACCGGCGGTGCGGGGTTCAGCGTAGCGAACTGCTCGCGCAGCTTGTCGGCGACCTGCCCGACATTGTTGACTCCGGCGGCGTAGTCCGTATCGCTGACGGTATAGCGCACCGTGTAGGTCTGGTAGGGCGGCAGGTCGTGTGGGGCGGTCGGATTCCGGGTGTAGTAGTTCTGGTTGTACGGATCGTCCGGGTCGCCGACCGCAACCGTGAACTCGAAGGTGTCGCCGATGTCCACCGCGGCGCCGTTCAGGGTGAAGCCGTCGATCTGCGGCAGGGCGGCCGTCGGCGCCTGGGTGGTGGTCGGCGTATCGACGCTGTTCTCCACCGTCGCGGAGTTCACCACGCGCGCCGAAAGGTCGAACTTCTGCCCCGGATCGTTGCCGACCAGCGTGATGATGCCGTTGGAGGTCGAAACCGTCATCGGCAGCGCCGGGTTGGCGGCGTTGATCTGGGCGGTCAGGGCCTGCGCGACGAAGGTCAGCGACTTCGGATCGGCCGCCAGATTCTGATGGCTGAAGGTCTGGCCGTTGATGGTCACCTCGAAGTAATCGTCGGTGTTCACCACGGCGCCGTTCAGCGTGATCTTGCTGGTCTGCTTGGTCGCCAGCAGGTCGGTGACCGGTTCCGTGCCAAAGCGCGCGCCGGCGAACAGGTAGCGGTCGCCGAAGCGCTGGTTCAGCAGCGCCTGGATGTCACGCATGGCGCCCTCGGCGCGGTCCTTCACCTGATCGGCCTGCGGGAAGGAGACGTTGAAGCTGCTGCTGGATGCCGCCTTCAGCGTGTCGAAGCTGAGGTTCAGCATGGCGCCCTCGCCGGGGCCGCCGGAAATGTTGAAGTTGTAGCCCTTGCCGTCGTTGGGCGGGGTGGTGGCCAGGTTGATGGCGCGGGTGGTCTTGCCTCCAAGCCCGTCCGTCACCGTCACGTCGAAGGTGCCGTTCGGCCCCTGCTGCGACGGCACGGCGGTGACGGTGTATTGGGCGCCCACCGTCAAATTCGACTTGGCGGGATCGATCGTCACCTTCATCCCCTCGGGATTGGTGTTGATCGGCGAGGTGACGCTGGCGGAACCGGGCTGGAAGGGGAAGGTCGTGCTGGAGGTCCAGCTCGACACGATGGATTCCAGGGAGGTCAGCACCTTGTCCGTCGCCTGGATGCGCGGGGCCGCGGTGTTGATGCTCTGGATGTAGTTGTCCTTCTTCGCCATCTCCGCCCGCAGATCCAGAAGCTTCTGCACCTCCGGCCCATAGGCGTTGAGATCGACCGACTTCTTGCCGGTCGTCAGCTGCTCCGACAGGCGGTTGATGTCGTTCTGGCCCCCGGACAGGTTCCGGACAAGGCTCAGATATTTCGAGTACGTGCTGACTCCCGTTATCGAGCTCATCGGATCACCGCCTCCAGCGCGTCAAACATTGCATTGGCCACTTGCATGACCCGTGCCGACGCCTGGTAGGAGGTCTGGAGCTGCTGCAGCTGGGCGATTTCCTCGTCGATGTTGACGCCGGTCTGCGACTGGTAGCGCTCCGTCAGAAGCTGCATCGACGCCCTGTTGGACTCGCTGGCGGTGTTGGCGGTCTTGGCCGCGGCCATCCAGGTGCCGGTGATGGCGCTGCCCATGGCGCTGTAGCTGGTGTCCTTCAGCTGCAGGCCGTCGGCATTGAAGTTGCGGCCCGAGGCGTTGATGGCCGTGACCATGTCGTCGATGGCCGCCCGCTTGATTTTCGCCGTATTGTCAACGAGTTTGGCGTTCACAGCGATGGTGAAGCGGTCCTTTCCGGTGAAGAACTGGTTGATCTGCTCGCCGTCGGCCGCCGGGGAGGACAGGTCGTAGGCGTCGGCGAAGCTGGTCGGCTCCCCGGGGCGGGTCGGACCGGTGAAGGCCCTGGCGAATTCGTCCAGCTGGGAGCGCAACTTGCGGATGATCTCCGCCGCCGGGTCGCCGCTGGCCGGCGTCGGCGGCTCGGAGGTCGAGCCGTCCTTGCGCATCTGGATCAGCGAGCCCAGCTTGCCGGTGGTCAGGTGGTTGTTGATCGAGGTGACTTGATTGCCGACCTGTAGGTTGATGTTGCCGCCGTCATAGGAAAGATTTGCCGGCTGGGCATCGACCAGCGCCAGACCCGACGGGGTGAAGAGCGCCAGACGGCCGTCCGGCCGCTCCACGGTGCGCACGGGCATATAGGTGCTCAGCTCGCGGATCAGACCGTCGCGCTTGTCGGCGACCGCGTTGGCCGCCGATCCCCGGCCCAGCAGCGACACCGTGTCGTTGTTGATCTGGTTGATCTGCTTCAGCAGGTCGTTGACCGTGTCGACCGACTTGGTGATGTCCGTCTTCATGTCCCGGTCGAGCTGCTCCACGCCTTCGGAGACGCGGCGGATCTCGCGCGAGAAATTGTCGGCGGCCTGGATCAGCTGGTATTGCGCGGTCTCGTCCTCCGGCGAGGTGGCGAGCGTCTTCACCGCCGCCTGGAACTTGTCGGCATAGTCGTTCAGCAGGGGGGTGCCGTTCGTCGTCCGCAGCAGGTCGCCCAACTGCTGCATGTAGGCCGCCGTCGCCTGCGACCCGCCGTCGCGCGCGGTGAGATCCATCACCTGCGCCATCAGGGCCTTGTCCACCTCGCGGCGATAGGTCGTGCTGATGACCTGGCCGCTGGCGTCCACCGACTGCTGGGCGGTGTGGCGCGTGCGGTTCGGATCGTTGGCCTGCGCGATGTTGTCCGAAACCAGCTTGACGCTGGACTGGACCGTGCGCAGCCCGGCCGTGGCGCTGTTCAAGGCTGCGAAGAGAGACATGGCAGGGGACCTTTCGCGGATCGGGAGGATCGGGGCGGTGCCGGGATGGCCGCCGCCCCCCTCTGGCGATCAGGGAAACGGGCGATGGGATGCACGTTCGGGAAATCAGGACGTCAGGGCCGCGGCTTAGCGCTTCAGACCCAGCACTTCCTGCAGCATTTCGTCGGAGGTGGTGACGATCTTCGCGTTGGCGGAATAGCTCCGCTGGGTGACGATCATCTTGGTGAACTCATCGGCGATGTCGACGTTGGAGCTTTCCACGCTGTTCGCCACCACCGCACCGGCGCCGTTCGTCTCCGGATCGTTGAAGTTCGGCTTGCCGGCCTCCTCGCTCTCGACGAAGACGCCGCCGGATTCGCGCTGCAGGGCGTTCGGGTTGTTGAAGGTGATGATCGGCACCTTGGCGACCATCTTCGACCGCCCGTTGTCGTAGTTGACCATCACGGTGCCGTTGTCGCCGAAGACCACGTCCTTGAACTGTCCGCGCGGGGCGCCGTTCTGGACCAGCTGGGTGACGTTGATCTCCTCGCCGGCATACTGGGTCAGGCCGCCGGGCTTCTGGTATTTGCCGAGGTTCAGCGTGACCTGCTGCGGGCCGAAGCCGTAGTCGACCGTGAAGGTGACGGTGGCGTCGGCACCGGCGGACTGGTTGGCGGAACTGACCGACGTGCCGGTGCCGACCAGGGCGGTGGAGATGTTGGTCAGCGTGCCGACCGTCTCCGGCGTCTTGCCGAAGGTCAGGCCGATATGGGCCGGCGTCTGGCCGGCGACGGCGCTCTGGTCCAGGATGAACTGGGCGGCGGGGGCATCGCTGACCGTGCCGGTCGCGCCGGGCGCGGTCAGCTGGTTGCCGGTCGCGCTGGCGCCGGGGATGACCGACGCGAAGTACTGCATGACCTTGGCCGGCGTGTCGTACATGCCGTAATTGGCGTTGGTAATCGTCAACGGATAATCGACGCCGCCGGAACTGATGGTGTAGGTGTCGCCGATATCGACGGAGGAGCCGTTCAGCGTCACCGTGCCGGCGCCGGTCATCGTGTTCGGGTTGGTGGGGCTGGCCGCGGTCTTGGCGGTGACGGTGATGACGCCGCCCTGCGCGCTGGCCGTCACCGGCAGCGAGGTGTTGGAGTTGATCCTGTTCGCCAGCGCCGCGGTGATGTCCTCCATCGTCATTTCTTCGCCGGTGGTGCTGTAGGTCACCGCCGTGCCGTTGATGCTCAGCGTGTATTGCGTGCCGATGTCGCCGGGCGTGCCGGTCAGCGTCACCGTACGGCTCTGGCGCACGCCGGCCACGTTGGCGACCGAAGGCAGGGAACTCAACGTGTTCACCGCGGGAGCCGAGTTGGTGGCGGTCGCGCTGGAGGTGACGTTGGTGTTCGGCGCGTTCGCCTGGATCGACAGAATGTTGCCGGCCGACGAGGCGGTCACGGTCGAACCCAGCTGCTGGTTGATCCTGCCGGCCAGCTGGGACACGACATCGCTGACCGTCGAATAGCTCTGATAGGTCGCGGCAGTCACCGTGTAGCTGATCTGCGTGCCGTTCACGTTGATGGTGAAGGAGTCGCCGACCTCGACCTGGGTCTGCGGGAACTGGAACTTGTCGATCTCGCCGGCACTGGCCGTCGCCGCCGTCGAGGTCTGGGCGACGATGGTGTTGGTGGTGTTGGTGCCGGACTGCACCTCGGTGTTCAGCTTGAACGGCGTGCCGGCATCGCGGGCGGTCACGCGGATCGTCTGGCCCGACGAGGTGGCGAGCACCGCCGCCGCCGGGGACGCGGAATTGATCTGGTTGGCCAGCGCGCCGGCCAGGCCCGAATAGGTGCGGATCGACCCGATGTTGTCGGCCGTGATCTTCAGGCTGTAGCTGGTGCCGTCGACCTTGACCGTATAGGTGTCGCCGATGCGCAGGTTGTCCTGCCCATTGGTGTTGTTGCCGGAGATGGTGACGACGTTCACCTGCGCGACCGCCGTCTGGCCGGGGATGTTCTGGCCGAAGGATACGGTGGCAGGATTGCCGGTGAAGGTGCCGTCGACCGGCTTGATGTTGGAACCCGGCGCATCCAGGACCATGCGCCAGCTGCTGTCCGCCTGCTGCCGCCACTGGAAGTTGACGGTGCGCGGATTGCCCTGGCTGTCGAAGATTTGGATGCTGCTGTCGGGGACCTTTTCGCCCGGCTTCGGCGTCGCCGGCAGGTTGGCGGACAGATCGATGGTGCTGGTCGCCACCGGCTTGTCGATCAGCGAGTTCACCTGGATCGGCGCCACCTGATCCTTGTGCAGGACGCCCGTCACCGGATCGACCAGCCAGCCGTTCAGGGCGTAGCCGGCGCTGTTGACCAGATAGCGGCTCTTGTCCAGTTCGAAGTCGCCGGCGCGGGTGTAGAAGGCGGCCGACGACGACACCGTGCCCGTCTGCGTCTGCACCAGCGTGCTCGATCCCTGGGTCGCCACCTTGGTGACGCTGAAGAAGCCCTGGCCCTGGATGGCGATGTTGGTCGGGCTCTGCACCTGGGTCAGGGCGCCCTGGATGTTGTTCATGAAGACCGGCTGCGCCGTGACCCCGCCCGGCTCGTGCAGGCGCTGGCTGGACTGCAGGACCATCGTCTCGAACGCCGAATCGACACGCTTGTAGCCGATGGTCGAGCTGTTCGCGATGTTGTCCGAGATATGTCCGAGCGCCTTCGACTGGGCATTCAGGCCGAGAACGGCGGTTGTCATCGAACCGAAGATGCTCATGGCCGGGGTCTCCGATAGAATAGGGCAAAGGTCTTCTGCGCCCTATCTAGCAAACGGAGTGCCAATTGCAGCCTTCCCGGCAACCTGTTGAATTTCCTCGCTTCTTTGCGTGAGCGGCACGGCGGCGCCCGAATTTGCCGGGAGGTGGGAAAGTTTCGCCTAGTGCCGGCGGGGGCGGGCGGGCAGAAAGATCCCGCCCGCTTCCATCGCCTCGCCGCTATTGGCCCACCGTTATCGACCCGCCGTTATCGACCCGCCGTTCTGGCGGCGCGCAGGGCATGGGCCTTCAGCACGGCGGCGGCGGTGCCGATCACCGTGGTCCAGTCGCCGGGCCGCGGCTGGCGGAACAGCCGGAGCGACGGGTACCAGGGGCTGTCGGCACGGTCGAGCAGCCAGCGCCAGTCCGGCACATGGGGAAGCAGGAGCCAGGACGGCACGCCCATCGCCCCGGCCAGGTGGACCATGGCGGTGTCGACCGTGATCAGCAGGTCGATGTTGGCGAGGATGGCGGCGGTGTCGGCGAAGTCGCGCACCCGCTCCACCACGTCCCGCACCCCCTCGCCGGGCAGCCGCGGCAGGTCGGCGAGGGCGTCGCCCGTCTGCAGGCTGACGAAGCGCACCCCCGGCACCGCCAGCAGCGGACGCAACGCCGCGACCGGGATCGAGCGGTTGCGGTCGTTGCGGTGGAGCGGGTTGCCGGCCCAGACCAGACCGACGCGCAGTTCCGCCGCGCCGGCCCTGTCCCCGTCCCCGTCCTGCTCCGCCAGCCGGTCGCGCCAGCGCGAGACGTCGGCGGGTTCCGGAGAGAGATAGGGGATGGCGGCGGGAATGCTCGCCAGATCGGTGCCGAAGGCGCGGGGCAGGCTCATCAGCGGGCAGTGGAGGTCGTGCGGCGGCGGCTCCTCCCCGCGCACCAGAACCTGGACCGACTGACCGAAGGCCCGGTTGAACAGGCGGTAGAGCAGCAGGTGCGTCTCCAACACCACCCGGCCGCCGCCATCCGCCGCGATCCGCGCCACCAGCGGGGCATAGCGGACGAACTGCATGGCGTCGCCGAACCCCTGGTCCATATGCAGCAGTATGGTGGCGGCGCCCGGCGGCCGGCCGTCCCAGGGCGGGGCGGCGAAGCGGTGCCAGCGGTGCTCGAACCCCTCCCAGCCGGCGCGCAGGTCGCCGCGCACCAGCCGCCCGACAGCGCGGGCGAGATGGACCTCGGAACGGGCGGGGTTGCGGCCCAGCGCGGCATCGAAACAGGCTTCCGCCTCGTCGAAGCGGCGCAGGTCGCGCAGGACGGTGCCGAGGTTGAGCAGCGTTTCCGCATGGCCGGGCCGCAAGCGGGCCGCCCGGTCCAGCCAGCGCCGGGAGTCCGCGTAATGCGCCAGCGCATGCAGCGATGCGCCCTGCGCCTCCAGCGCGTCGCCATGGGCCGGATCGAGCGCCAGGGCGCGCCGCAGAATCCGCTCCGCCCGCTCCGGAAACTCGGCTGCGCGCAGGGCGGCGCCCAGATGCCCCCAGGGAGAGGCTGCCGGCGGACGGACATGGATGGCCCGGCCGATGGATCGGATGGCGGCGGCGAGGTTGCCGGTCTGCGCCGACAGCACGCCGGAGAGGTGCAGCGCGTCGGGCTGTGCCGGCTCAGCCACGAGGATGCGGGCGTAGCCGTCGGCCGCCGCATCGAGGCGGCCGGCCATGTGGTGGTTGACGGCGGCGTTGAGAGCGTCCACGAGTGTCGTCATGGCTTCTTCTCTACACCGGCGCGCCGGGCAGGGCGAGGGGCGACGTCACCGTCAAGCCGGGGCCGCAGCCTCGAAACAGGAGCCGCACACGGGAATGGACGACCGACTTCCGACACATCTCTGGGTTTCGGCCCATATCCGCGCCGCCGATGCCCAGGGCGTGGCGATGACCGTGGTCCGCAAGGGCGACCCCAGCCGCGGAACGGTGATCCTGAAGCTGAACCGGCTCGACCGGAGCTTCACGGTGCTGGTCCAGACCCGCGAGGGTGATGGCGACCGCCTGTTCTGGGCGCGCGGCACCGGCCAGGATCCGGTGCCGGAAGCCGATGCCGACGCCTACATCGCCCGCCAGACCCGCTACGACCCCGACGTTTGGGTGGTGGAGGTCGAGGACCGCCAGGGCCGCCACTGGTTCGAGGGGCCGGTGCGCTGATCCGTCCGCCGCCCCCCGCGCCCGCCCGTGCCCGACTGCCCGTCCGTCACGCGGCGTCGGTGATCCGGGGGAAGCGCAGGGTGAAGCGGGTGCCGTGGCCGGGGCGGCTCTCCACCCCGATGGTGCCGTGCAGGCGGCCGGTCACCAGATTGTAGACGATGTGCAGCCCAAGCCCGCTGCCGCCGCTGCCGCGGCGGGTGGTGAAGAAGGGATCGAAGATCTTCGGCAGAACCTCCGGCGCGATGCCGTTGCCGTCGTCGGCCACCGACAGTTCCACCATGTCTCCGTCGCAAGGGAGGGCGGATATGGCGATGCTGCCGGGCTGTTCCGGGTGCAGCGCATGGATCAGCGCGTTCATGATCAGGTTGGTCAGGATCTGCGACAGCGCGCCCGGATAGCCGTCCAGCTCCAGGTCCACCGGGCAGTCGACGGAAATGGTCAGCGCCGTCCGCGACTTGTAGGTCGGATGCAGGCTGCGCAGAAGCTCGTCGATATAGTCGCGGAGCAGGAAGGCGCGGCGTTCGTCGCTGGACTGGTCGACGGCGACCAGCTTGAAGCTCTGCACCAGATTGGCGGCGCGGGTGCTGTTGGACAGGATCAGGTTCGCCATTTCCATGCTGTCGCTGAGGAAACGCTCGAAATCGGATTTCCTCAGCGCGCTGGCGGCATGGCGGTCCGACAGCTCCCCGATCAGCGACTGCAGCTGGGAGGCGCCGGTGATGGTGATGCCGATGGGGGTGTTGACCTCATGCGCCACGCCGGCGACCAGCTGGCCCAGCGAGGCCATCTTTTCCGCCTGGATCAGGCTGGCCTGCGTCGCCTTCAGCTCGCAGAGCGCGCGTTCGGCGGCGTCGCGCGACTGGCGCAGCGCATTCTCCGCCTCCACCTCGCGGGTGACGTCGACCACCACCGCCTGGATCGCCGGACCATCCATCCAATCGACGCGCCGGCCGGTCAGTTCCACCCATAGACTGCCGCCGTCGGGACGGCAGGCGCGGATGCGGCGGCGCGGCGTGGACCCGCCGTCCAGCAGCCGGTCGTAGTTGTCGATCAATCCATTGCGTTCCTCCGCGGGCACCAGTGCCAGCAAAGACGGCAGGGCCATCACCTCGGCCACCGTCAGCCCCAGCATGGCGGCGAAGCTGTCGTTGGCATAGAGCGGGTGGAAGTCGCGGTGGATGATGATGCCCTGGATCGATCCCTCGACCAGATCGCGGAACCGCCGCTCGTTCTCGGCCAGCGCCTGCTGGCGCCGGTCGATCTCGTCGATGAAATAGCGGATGGAAGCGCCGATATCGGTGATCTCGTCGTCGCCATCCACCGGAACCGGCTCCTTCACCCCCGGAACGGGCGGCGCCGTCCCGTCGCTACGCTGTCGGCCGGGCCTCTCATGGCTTGCCGACAGACGGGCCAGCACCGCCTGGTTCATCGCCACCAGGCGGGAAGACAGGAAATGCCGGAAGATGAAGTAGACGCCGACCGCCAGGATGATCGACGCGCCGGCCAGCATCATTACCGTGCGCGACCGCTCGGCGATCAGTTCGACCAGGGCATCGGTGCGTTGTGCCGACTGCGCCCGGATGGAATCGTTGAGCGTGCGGGTGGACCGTTCGACCGTCTCCACCAGCACGCGGGCCTGCGCGGTCAGCGCCTGGGCGCGGTTGCGTGCCTGCAGCCGGTCGATGGCGCTGTGGAACAGCCCGCCCGGCGCGACCAGGAGGGAGAAAAGCTCCTCCTGCACGGTGGACATCATCTGTCCGGTCGGATCCGGCGTGTTGGCGGACAGGCGCGCCAGATCCGCCAGCGTGCGTTCGGCCGCCCGCGCCTCGCCCTTCAGCCGGCTGAGATGGTCCAGCTGCGTGGCGCCCGCGGCCCGTGTCATCAGCGCGCCGACGCGGACCGCCCAGGCGCCGGTGCCGGGCATGGTTTCGATGGAGGCGGCGAGCCGGCTCAATTCCCGCGCCGCCTCGGCCTGACGGTCGCCGTATTCGATCTGGCGTGTGACCTCGGCATTCAGGTCGGCGACGGTGGCAGCCAGGATCAGCAGGGTGGAGCGGGTCTGCTCCAGCAGGCGGACATTGCCGTTGCGCTCGCCCTCCTCATGGCCGCCCTCCTTCATCAGCCCGCGCATGCGGGTGACGAGGAACTGCATCGATTCAAGCTCCGTCACCAACCCGTCATAGATGGAGCGGCGCTCCGGGGTCGTGTTGGCGGCGGCGAGCCGCGGCAGCTTCGCCACCAGCTTCTGCAGGGATCCGTGCAGATCGGCGCTGGCGATGACTTCCGGCAGGGTGGTGGTCGACAGCGCCGTGACCTCCGCCCGGAACAGGCGGAAGGACGATATCGACACGCCGCCGATCAGCACCACCAGCAGGGCCATCACCGACAGCCCCAGCGTGATGCGCAGGGCGATGCCGAAGCGGCGCGGCCGGTTCGGCGGCGGGAATTGCGGCGCCTGCCGCGCCTGCGCCTGGCTCCCCGCCTGGCTCCCCGGTTGGATCAATGCGCCCGTCCGCGGCGGGTTGTCGGCGATCGTGGAAGCCATGCCGTTCATCACCGCCTCACCGTCATCCGGCCGTCCAGCCGCGGAGCGAATTCCCCATCGCGGGCGATCTCGCCGATCAACCGGGTGGAGACGAAGTCCGTGTTGCGGTCCTCCACCAGCCGCGGAGTCCCGGCCAGCATCCCGTAGCCGTCGCCGCCGGCCGCGAGGAAGCTGCTGGTTCCCAGCCGGTAGCGGGTGGAAAGGCCGACCGGCTTGCCGCCGACCGACAGGCTGCGCAGCCTCTGGCCGGGCGGGCGGCTCAGGTCGATCTCGGCACGGGCGTTGGACAGGTGCGGAAAGCGGCCCTGCAACTGCTCCACCGCCGACACGCCGCTTTCCACCGCATCCCAAAGCTGCTGCCCGGTGACGTCCAGCACCACGCCGACATCGTGATAGGGAAGCTCGGTATAGATGTCGCGGCGGGTCAGCAGGGCGCCGGCCGGATAACGGCGGTCGCCGCGGATGCCGCCGCCGTTGATCAGCGCCACATCGGCCTCCAGCGCCGTCCGCAGCATGTCGACGACGGCGTTGGCGAAGGCGTTCTCGCCGGTGCGCACCGATTCCTTGCGGGTGTCGATGGGACCGGTGAGACGTCCCACCTCCATCCTCAGCATGGTGTCCAGCCGCGCCGCATAGGCCTTGGCCTGGATGTCGGTGGCGGCATCGGGCGCGACGGCGGCGGTGTCGATCAGGCGGGGCGAGGGGGCCCAGCTCACCTGCGTCCTGCCATCGGCCCGCGCCGTCCGCTCCACCGTCAGGTCGAGCGCCAGCACCCAACCCGCCTGCGGACCCACGGCGGCGGACAGGAAATGCCCGTCATAGTCGACGGCGAAGGGGCGGCTGCGGTCCTGGTACAGCACGATGTCGGCGGGGCGGGCGTCCAGGATGCTGCGGTGGGTGTCGCCGGCATAGCCGGTCATCGCCACCACCAGATCCACCCCCTCCTCCCGCAGCGTCGCGGCCTTGGCGGTCAGGGCGGCGACGGGATCGTGGAATTCCGTGCGCTGGGTCCGGGTGGTCTCCCCCGTCAGCACGGGCGTCGCCGCCAGCACACCGATGCGTAGGGGGCCGGCGGTCAGCACCACCGCCTCTTCCAGCCCGTCCGGCGTGCGGCCGGTCGAGCGGTCGACCGTGTTGGTGGTGACGATCGGGAAGCCGGCCTCGAAGGCGCGGGCGCTCAACTGGTCGTCGCCATGGTGGAATTCGCGGTTCAGCGCGGCCATCGCATCGATGGTCATGCCGTTCAGCAGGTCGATGATGTGCGCGCCCTGGTCGTAGAACGCCAGAACCGACGGCGCCAGCGTCTGGCCGCCATGCAGGGCCAGGACATGCCGCTGGGCGTTCCGTTCCTGCCGGATCGCCCCGGCCAGACGGGCCATGCCGCCGCGTCCGCCGGTTTCCTCCAGCTCGGTGGTGCCCTGGGCGTAAAGGATGGTCAGCTTGACCGTGTCGCTTTGCCCGGCCGGCGGTGCCGCCGCGGGATCAGCCTGCTGGGCGTGCGACGGGAAGGCGCCGAACGCAAGGCACAGGGAAAGTCCCAGCGCGAGCGGGGCGATCAGGGATGACAATGGCCTGCCGGGCCGGGACCGGATCCCGCCGGCAGCGCCGCTTCCAATACCGATTTTGTCCATAGCCCGGCGTCACCATTGGCCCCCCAGCGGGATTATGCGCGTTTCGGTGCCGCTGTAGAAGCAAAGCCGCGTTACGGGACTGTCATATTGATGGCACGCGGGATGGCAGTGCCCGCTTTATCCATTCGTACATGCCGAGAATACGCAGGATTTCAATCAACTTCATGCGCAACGGGGCCGGCACTGAGGCAAAACGCGGCGCCAGCCCGGCCCGCCGCGTCTTGGCGAGCGCCGCCCCGCGCGCGTAGGCGGCGCGGTGCAGGGTGACGCGCCCGGCAGCGCTGTCGAAACAGGCGAAACAGGCGCGCTGGTCCGTTCCGCGCGGCTCCCCCACCGTTCCGGGGTTCAGCAGATAGACCGCATCGGGCCGCAGCATCGCGCCGCCGTCCAGCGGGATCGACCGCACCGAGCCGTCGCGCCACTCCCACAGACCGGCGCGGTGCGTGTGGCCGAAGGCGCAGACCCGCACCCCCGAGGGATGCTCCGCCAAAGCCTGGAGGCTCAGGGCGCGCTTGGCGTCGTCATCCAGCCGCACCAGTTCCTTCCCCACCTCCGGGTGCAGGGCGCCGTGGACGGCGACCAGCGCGCCATCGACCACGGCGGTCAGCGGCAGGCCGGACAGGAAGGCGCGGCTCTCCTCGTCCAGCCTCCGCCGGGTCCACTCGACGGCGCGCGCCGCCGGACCGCTGAACCCCTCGGTCCCGATGACGCCGGTCACCGCCCGGTCATGGTTGCCGGCGATGCAGACCGCGCCCGCCTGCCGCAGCAGGGTGATGCAGGCGGCGGCATCGGTGTTGTAGCCGACGATGTCGCCCAGGCAGACGATGCGCTCCACCCCTTCGGCCCTGATGGCGTCGAGCGTCGCCTGCAAGGCCTCCAGATTGGCGTGGATGTCGGAGATCAGGGCGATCTTCATGGCTTCGCGGTCACGGCTTGGCGAGGCGGGGCGTGCGGGCGCCGCCGGAGAAGCGGGCGAGCAGCCGGTCCAGCTTCGGGCGCAGGAAGGGCATCGGGTCGTCGGGGGTGATCGCCTTCGCCTCGCACCGCGCGACCCAGGCGAGCCAGCGCGCCGTGGACAGGCCGCTGTCGCGCGCCGCCAGCCGGTCCTTGCTGATGTGGCACCAGCAGGCGCCGGGCCGCGCCTTGGCCGGGGCGGGGCGGGGGCGGCCGGTCAGGTCGGCATGGACGAGGGCCGGCAGGTTCACCCCGGCGACGGCGCCCAGATGGTGCCAAAGGTTGAAGCGCGGGTTGATCTCCAGCAGGTGCAGGCGGCCGTCGGGATCGCGCTTGAAATCGAACTTGGCGACGCCCGTAAGACCGATGCGGGCCGCGATCTCCCGGCCCAGCGCGGCGACATCGGCCCCCTCGCCGTCGATGTCGGTGATGGTCAGCGCGGTGCTGTGGCCGTAATCGACGGGGTAGGTCCTGATCTTGCGCCCGGTGAACTCGCCCGCCACGTTGCCGCCGGCATCGATGTAGACATGGTGGCTTTCGATCCGCGTCTCCGGTCCGGGGATCAGTTCCTGCGCCAGCAGGTCGATGCCGACCGGGATCAGCCGCGGCCAGAGCGCGCGCAACTCCTCCGGCCCCTCCAGCCGGATCGCCTTGCCCAGCCCTTCGATCTCGTCCCAGGGCGGACGGCGGGTCAACGGCTTGACGATGACGGGATAGCGCAGATCAAGGTCGGGGGCCTCGCTGCCCGGCAGCGGGCGCAGCCTCCGGGTGCGCGGAACCGGCAGGTCCAGCCGTTCCGCAAGCGCCTGGAAGCGGCCCTTGTCGACCAGCGTCTCGACCAGATCGCCGTCGGCGAGTGCGAAGCGGAAGACGGCGGCCAACCGGTCGCGATGGCGCGACGCCATCAGCAGCTGGGCATCCTCCTCCATATAGAGCACCGGCTTGTCGGGCTGGGCCGCCCCGAAACGCAGCAGCCGGTCCACGAGCGCGTCGTCGCAGCCGCCCTCCCAAGGGATCGTCCGTTCGGTGAAGCGGGAATGGGCGGTGGCGCCGCCGGGCGCGCCCACCACGGCGCAGCGGACACCCGCCAGCCCCAGCGGGCGAACCAGATCCATGTCGCCCAGCACGCAGGCCAGCGCTCCGGTCTTCCTCTTGCTCATTCGCACGCCTCCCCTTCAGATGCTTTTTGCCGGCGCGATCCAGCCGCGCAGCGACCGTTTGACCGCATCGACCATCAACCCGCGCGCCGAACGGCAATGGGCCTCCACCCGCCGGCTGACCCGGTCGGGGCCGAGCGTCAGCCAGTTCATCGGCTGTTCGGCATTGGACAGCAGCGGCTTGTGCCCGGCCGGGGTCGACATGAAGTCGTAGCAGTCCTCGCCGCGGGCCAGCGCGTCCTCGATCGCCAGCACATGGCTGAGCAATCCCGGCTTCAGCCGGTTGTCCGTCTCGAAGGCGAAGCCGCCCTGATAGTTCATGACCCGGTTGCGGTGGACGAAGTTGTAGAGATAGCCGATGGGCTGACCGCCGGCGCTGATCCGGCACAGACGCACCGCCCCGCTCGGCACGCCCCGCGCGATCAACTGTTCGTGGAAGGGGCGGAAGGCCGGGTTGGAGAAGGCTCCGGCCTGGCCGCGGGCCTGCCAGCCGGCCTGGTGCAGCACCTCCAGCCCGGCGAAATCGGCCAGCGCCTCCTCCACCGTCGCGGCGACGCGGTACTCCAGCCGGCCGCGGGCGCGGTAGAGCCGTTCGCTGCGGTTCACCGCCGCGCGCGTGTTGCGGCCGAGACCGGCGCGGAAATCGCCGCCCCTGGCTCTGACCGGCGCCAGATCCACCCACTGCGCGGAATCGGCGGTGCGGATCTGCAGCGAATGGCCGGTTCGCGCCGCCACGCGCCTCGCTGCGCGCTCCGCCGCCAGGGTCAGCCCGCCGAGAACCAGCTCGTCATTGGCGGAAAGCCGTGCGCCCAGCCAGTGCAGGGCGGTGTCCGTCACCTCGTCGCCGAGGCGGCGGTCGGCGAGAATGCCGTTGTATTCCATGAACAGCCGGTCATAACCGCGGTCGCCCGTCTCGTGCAGCATCCAGCAGCGGCCGGGCAGCAGGCCGAGACGCCGGCGGCGGCGCGGGCAGAGCACCGCCAGCCCGACCACGTCGCTCCCCCGCCGGGCAACCAGCAGCCGCGGCTCGATGCCCGCCGGCATCTGCGACAGCCATGGGCCGATCCAGGTCCAGGACAGGAAGAAGGAGGAGTCGGCGCGTGCCTCGAGATCCGTCCAGATCTGCGCCAGTACGGGCAGGGGAGGCAGCGGATGCAGGGCGATGTCGATTGCGGCCGTGGGTGAAGCGGTGGATTGGATGGCCGTGCCGGTCGCCGGGTCGATGGCGAAGCCGTCGGAGTCGGTGCGGGGCCAAATGCTCATCGGCGCGGCGTCTCCGGATAACATTCCCTGCCAAAAACAACACACTTGCGGCAGAAATGGTCCCGTCTACGCCGGAGACACCCAAAATCCTGCAAAGCGCGAAAGGAGGCCGCAAAAGATCACAACCTTATCCCAACGCGCCGGCCCGGTGGATAGGACCGGGCCGGCGGATAGGGTCAGCGCTTGATCGTATCGGCGGATTGGCCGAACAGGATCTTCTTGCTTTCGTCATTCACGGTGGGCGTGCCGCTGGGGTTCACGGCCTGGCCCTTTTCATAGGCGCGCACCACCGCGGGCCGCTCCTTGATCGCGTCGAACCAGCGCTTCAGGTTGGGGAAGCTGTCCAGATCCTGCTGCTGGCGCTGGTGCGGAACGATCCAGGGATAGCTGGCCATGTCGGCGATCGACAGTTCCGATCCGCCCAGGAACGCGTTGTCGGCAAGGCGCCTGTCCATCACGCCGTAGAGGCGGCCCGTCTCCTTGACGTAGCGCTCCATGGCGTAGGGGATGCGTTCCGGCGCGTACTGCACGAAATGGTGGTTCTGCCCGGCCATCGGGCCGAGACCGCCGACCTGCCAGAACAGCCATTCCAGCACCGTCTTCCGCCCACGCACGTCGCCGGGCAGGAACTTGCCGGTCTTCTCGGCCAGATAGACCAGGATGGCGCCGGATTCGAAGATGGTGATCGGCTCGCCGCCATCGGCCGGGGCGCGGTCGATGATCGCCGGCATGCGGTTGTTGGGCGAGAAGGCCAGGAACTCCGGCTTGAACTGGTCGCCCTTGGAGATGTTCACCGGCTCGAACCGGTAATCCAGCCCGGCTTCCTCCAGAAAGATCGTGATCTTGTGGCCGTTCGGCGTCGGCCAGAAATAAAGGTCGATCATCCCAAACCCTCCTGTGATTTTCGGGAAAGGTTAACCGCTTCCTCCCGGCTGGCAAGCCCGCGCCGACGCGGAGCAGCCCTTCGGTCCGTCGATCCCGGAATGGCCGGCCTTCCGGCCGAACGCGGCGACCGGGTGGACCTGGACCGCCCGCACGCGCTTTACTCCGCGCACGAAACAGCTGCGTGATGGAACAGGGTATGGACGATCTGCTGAATGGGGAGCCGGAATCGGGATTCCAGCGCCTGCTGGGTTACGCCCTGAGTCGCTGGGAAGAAGGGGAGGCGGAGCTGACGATGGCCATCGACGACCGCCACCTGAACCGGGCCGGGGTGGTGCATGGCGGGGTTCTGGCGACTCTTCTGGACACGGCTTCCGGATTCTCGGCGACATATTGCCCCTTCCCCGGCCGGGTGCGCCGGGTGGTGACGCTGTCGCTCTCGACGAGTTTCCTGGGACAGGCGCGCACCGGTACGCTGGTCGCAACCGGCCGGCTGCGCGGCGGCGGGCGCAAGATCGTCGGGGTGGCGGCGGAGATCCGCCACGGAGACACCGGTGCCCTGATCGCAACGTCGGAAGGCATGTTCAAATACCGGCCGGGCAGCGAAAACCGGGAGGGAACCGAGCTATGAGCGGACAACTGACCGTCGCGCGCCAGGGCCGCGTGATGGTGCTGACCATGGACGACGCGGCCACCAGGAACGCGCTGGGGCCGGAGATGATGGCCGCCGCCCGCGACGCGCTGAACCGGGCGGCCGAGGATTCGGGGGTGGGCGCCATCGTGCTGACCGGGGCCGGCGGCACGTTCTGTTCCGGCGGCAATCTGGGCCAGCTGCTCGGCAGCGCCAAGGCCGGCCCGGAGGCGACGCGCGGCAGCCTGGAGCTTTTCCATGGCTGGGCCCGCGCCATGCGCGCCTGCCCCAAGCCGGTGATCGCCGCGGTGGAGGGCTCTGCCGCCGGTGCGGGATTCTCGGTGGCGCTCGGCTGCGACCTGATCGTCGCGGCGGAGGATGCGGTGTTCACACTGGCTTATGTGAAGGTCGGGCTGAACCCGGACGGCGGCGCCTCCGCTTTCCTCGCCCGCGCCGCGACGCCGCAGCTGGTGGCCGAGATCATGTTCGAGGGCGGCAGGATCGGCGCGGCGCGGCTGGCGCAGCTCGCCATCGTCAACCGGGTGGTGGCGTCCGGCACCGCTCTCGCCGAGGCGATGGCCTGGGCGGAGCGGCTGGCCGACGGGCCGACGCTCGCCATCGGCCGGGCCAAGCGCCTGATTGAGAGCGGTTTCGGCGCGCCCGACGACCAGCTCGACCACGAGGCCGCCTTCTTCGTCGAAGCCCTGCACGGGGCGGAGGCGGCGGAGGGCATCGCCGCTTTCTTCGAAAAGCGGGCGCCCGATTACCCCCGCGGCTGAACAGGCCGTCAGGCCAGTAACGACAGGGTAGGCTCCGGCGGTGCGGGGGCGGCGTTTTCCAGGGAGCGGGCGATGTCGGACGGCGCGCCCGGCAAATGCAGCGGCTCCGCCCGGCCGGTGAAGTGAAGTTCCGTCCCGCCATCGGCCGTCGCCCGCAGATAGGCGACGGCGATGGGGTTCACCAGAACGGTATCCCCCGATATCTCTGTCAGTTCAACAAAGGCCATGTTTTCTTTCCTCTCACGCGTTCGAGTAAAACTGGCGGCAATGGTGTATGTTTCCAAGCCGGTTGTTCAGTAAGGCCGCATGGTCGGAAGGGGGTACTCCTTCGACCTCTTGAACGGGGCGGAACTGCGACAAACATGGGCGGTTCAGTGGATCGAAGCCGAACAAGGCTTCGAATTCCGGAAAGAGAGGGCTATAAGCCCGCTCGGTTGAATCAAGGGAGCACGCCGTCTTGAAGTTGCTTGTCGTCGAGGACGATCCGCTGATCGGTCCGGCCGTGAAGGCCGTTCTGGAGAATGCGGGCTATACCGTGGTCGGACCGTTGCGCGATGCCGCCAAGGCCGCGCGGGTCGGCGCCCGCGAATGTCCCGACCTGGCGCTGGTCGACGTCAATCTCTCGGGTGGAGAGAACGGCCTCGTCCTGGCCCGGCGGTTGTGGCAGGAGAACGGCATTCCGTCGCTTCTGATGACCGGTTTCGATCACCATGCGGCGGAGGCCCGCAGCTTCGCCATGGGCCTGCTGCGCAAGCCGGTGATGCCGGACGCGCTGGTCCAGGCCATCGGCGCCGCCGGGGAGATCCTGGGCGGGCTGCGCCCGTCCTCCAAGCCGGAGGCGCTGGAGATCTTCCAAGGTTCCGCCGCCTTTACCGCCAGCCTTCCCAAGATGCGCTCGGCCTGACCCCCAGCCCGAACGCCGTCCCGCGAAATCGCCCGCCCTTCGGCGGGCGTTTTTCGTTTCCGGTGCCTTCTGGCCCCGGCGCTTTCCGGCCAAGGCATCGGCGGACGATCGGGAAGCCGGGTGGAATTCGGCGCGATCATTCCGGCCCGTCGCTGTTGGTGGCATGGAATACGGAGACGGACCCGGCCAGCGGCTTACGGCTCATCGCCCATGACCCGGTCGGAGTCAGCCCTCGTATACGAAATTCGATGTCCCCAAACCAAGGCCGCCCGACCGCCGGCAGACTGGCGTCAATGGGCGGCACAGCGAAAGGAATCGTTATGAAGAGCCTGATGATCGGCGCCGCCACCGCTCTGGCCCTGATGGCCGCCCCGGCCTTCGCCGCCGACAGCAATTCGATCTCCGGCAGCCCGGCGGCCAACAGCGCCGGCTCGACCACCAACTCGAACCAGACCAACCCGCCTTGCACGGACAACAACCAGCTCGGCTGCGGCGGCATGGGCGGCGTGGACAGCAACAGCGCCGGTTCCAGCGGCTCCAGCGGCTCGACGACAGGCAGCGGTTCGATGACCGGCTCCGGTTCCTCCGGCTCGACCGGCGGCATGGGTGGCAACAGCCTGGGCAACAGCGGCTCGATGGGCACCGGCTCCGACGGTCCGGTCGGCACGCAGCAGCGCTCCGGTTCGATGGGCGGGGCCAGCGGCGGCTCCATGGGCGGTTCTTCGTCCCCGGGCACCGGCGGCACGGTCCGCTGACCCTAGGGATCGGACAGATGGGACGGGCGCGCGATCATTCGCGCGCCCTTTCCTTTTGCACCGGATGTCGATGGCCGGACAAATTCCCTCTCCCCTGGGGGAGGGGGAATTCACCCCTCGCGTGACAGCAACGCCACCGGCAAATCGGCGAACAGCGTCGCGGCGGAAACCGTTTCGCCGCCCTCCACCTCCGCCCCGGTCAGGCGGTTGCGCCAGCGGGTGCCGCGCGGCAGCGGGATGGCGGTGTCACCCCAGTCGGGATTCTCGCCCAACTGCGCGACCAGCCTAGGCACCGCCACCACCACCGTGTCGTCGCCCGCGCGGCGGGCATAGGCGACGACATGGTCGGCGCACTTGCCGGCCGCCTCCAGCGGCAGGTATTCGCCGGTGCCGAAGACCGCCGGCTTTTCCGTCCGCAGCGCCAGGGCCTGCCGGGTCACCGCCAGCTTCACCGCGCCGTCGGTCCAGCGCTCCAGAAGGGTGGGGACGGCGCCGCGCTCCACCAGATCCTCCACCTCCTCCAGCAGGGCGCGGCGGGCGTCGTAATCCACCGGCAGCCGGTTGTCGGGATCGACGAGGCTGAGGTTCCACAGCTCGCAGCCCTGATAGATGTCGGGGACGCCGGGGCTTGTCAGCTTCAGCAGGGTCTGGGACAGCCCGTTGACCATGCCGATGCGCGCCAACACCGCCTGGAAGGGCAGGAAGGCCTCAAGGAAGGCGTTGCGGCGGGTGACGTCCAGGGCGTCGTGGATGAAGCTGACGACCGCCCCCTCATAGGCTTCGTTGGGCGCCGCCCAGGTCGAATGGACCTTGGCCTCGCGCATCGACTTGGTCATGGCGCCGACGATGCGTTCCGCGAAGGCGGTCATCGCCGGCTGGTCGATCTGCTCGACCGTGGCGCCGGTCAGTTCCGTCGGCCAGGCGCCGAGCAGCAGCTGGTAGAACAGATACTCGTCGTTGCGGTCGGGCGGGGCGGTGCGCTCCACGTCGCCGCGGCGGGCGCGCAGCAGCCGGCTCCAGGTCTGGACCTGCCGCTCCCACTCCTCTGGCATCTCCGACAGGGCATAGAGACGGGCGCGGGTGTCCTCGCCGCGCTTGGTGTCGTGGGTGGTGCTGGCCAGCATGTTGCCGGCCCAGTTGCGGGCGCGGTCCTGGTTGGCGCGGTGGAAGGCGGAGATGCTGACGCCGAAATGGTCGGGATGGCCGCCGACCTCGTTCAGCGCCACCAGCCGGTTGTAGCGGTAGAAGGCGGTGTCCTCCAGCCCCTTGGCCATCACCGGCCCGCTGTACTGCTGGAAGCGCATGGCGAATCGCGTGACCTGCCGGTGGCTGTAGCCGCTCTTCGGCGCCGCCACCAGGTCGGTGGTCAGCAGCCGCTGCAGGAAATCATAGACCGAGCCGTCCGGCCCCTGTTCCGCCCGCCGCGCCCGGGAGATCGCCCAGTCGATGTCGCGGCGGTCCAGATCGCGCGGGGGCCCGCCGTCGACATAGGTGCGGTAGACCGGGAAGCGGGCGATGGTCTCCTTCAGTGCCTGATGCAGGATATTGGCGGTGAAATCGGCGGTGGCGGGGTTGGAGCGGGCGATGCGCGACGCCTTGCGCGACAGCACGTTCAGCTCGCTCGCCATCTCGCTTTCCATGATGCGGATCTTGCACTGCCGCACCACCTCCTCGAAATCGTCGCGGCGGCCGATGAAGTCGGCATAGAGGCGGGTGAAGGCCTCTTCCCCCTTGGGATCGACGAACAGGCCGCCCATCAGGTTGGCATATTCATAGCCGGTGGTGCCGTCGATCGGCCAATCCTCGCGCAGCCGCTCATGCCGGGCCAGGATCTTCTCCACCACCAGATAGAAAGGTTTGGAGGATGCCGCGACCAGCCGCTCGCAATAGCCCTTGGGGTCGATCAGCCCGTCGATGTGGTCGATGCGGATGCCGTCCAGCGTGCCGTCCTCCACCATCTTCAGCACCATGCGGTGGGCGAGGTCGAACAGCTCCGGCTCGTCCATCCGCAGGCCGGCCAGCTCGTTGATGTTGAAGAAGCGGCGGTAGTTGATGTCGTCGGCCGCCACCTTGAAATAGGCGACGCGCCAGTTCTGGCGGCCGATCAGCTCGTGCAGGTGGCTCCAGCTGTCGATCTCTCCCTGGTACCCGCGGAAGACGGACAGCCGCTGGTTGATCGCGTCGGCCACATCCGGCCGCGTCGCCACCAGGGTCGCCAGTTCTGCTTTCTGAACGCCGGCCCGCGCGATCTGATGGGGCCGGGCGTAGGCGAGATGGGCGAACGCGTCGCCGATGCGTTCCAGATCCGGGTGGTCGTTGCCCAGGATGGTGCCGTAATCCTGCGGCCGAACCGGCAGCTTGTGGGTGCCATAGGCCCAGACGGCGAAGCTGCCGGTCTCCGGATCGAAGCGAAGCTCCAGCCCACCCGACATCAGCACCGCGCCATACTGGTCGCCCAGGAAGGGCACCAGCAGCTTGCCATGCAGATAGCGGTAGTCCGATTCCCATTCGATGTCGAAATACCCGGCATACGGGCTGTCCGGTCCCCACTCCAGCACATTCAACCACCATTCGTTGTCGGCGCCGCCGACCCCCATGTGGTTCGGCACGAAGTCCAGGATCTGGCCGAGGTTGTTGCGCTTCAGCGCCTCCACCAGATCGTGGAAGCTGTTCTGGTCGCCGACCTCGGGGTTCAGCTCGTTGTGGTTGACGATGTCATAGCCGTGGGTGCTGCCCGGCCGCGCCTTCATGTAGGGGGAGGCGTAGAGATGGCTGACGCCCAGCCGGGCGATGTAGTCGGCGATGGCGGCTGTGCGGTCGAAGCCGAACTCGCCGTTCAGTTGGACCCGGTACGTCGCACGAGGGATCGGCTTGCCGGCGGCGGGGGCCATGGATGTTTGCTCCTGGGAGGGGGAAAGGGCGGAGGATGAAAGGCGGAGTGGGGAAGGGCTGCCGGCCGGGGTCATCTGCCGGCGGGCGGAGAGGGCGGGCGCGCCGCGGCCAGGATGGCGGCGACCGCCGCCGGCTCCGGCGCGTCGGCCAGCTCCTCCAGCGTCATCGACAGCTTGCGGCGCCAGTTGGGATACTGGTCGGTGGTGCCCGGCAGGTTGACCTGATCGCGCTCACGGGTCAGGTCGTCCAGCTGCGCCACCGCCAGCGCCGCGTTGGTGCGGGCAAGGAAGGCATGGACCGCATGGTCCAGCGTGTCGTCATAGGGGCTGTCCGCCCCAAAGCCGGCGGGCAGGGCGATCTCGGCGGCGCGCAGGGCGTCGAGCAGGGCGTTGCGGTCGGCCGACCGGCGGCCGCGCTGCTTTTCCTCCTCGTCCGCGGCCGGATAGAGTCCCTTCTCCGCCTTCAGCGTGATGTCGTCGCCCTCCCACCAGCCGCGCAGCGTGGCGAGGTCGTGGCTCCCGACGGTGGCGAGTGCCAGTTCCGGATACTCGTCCGGTCCCTTGAAGGCGCCGTCCCCGGTCCACTCGAAGAAGACGACGCGGTAGCTCAACACCCCGGCCTCGGTCATCCGCTCGCGGAATCCCTCCGGCACGGTGCCCAGATCCTCGCCGACGACGAGGCAGCGCTGACGCTGGCTCTCCAGCGCCAGGATGCCCAGCAGATCTTCCATCGGATAGGCGACATAGGCGCCTTCGCCCGGCGGATGGCCGTCGGGGATCCAGTAGACATGCTGAAGCGCCATGGCGTGGTCGATACGCAGCGCGCCGGCATGGCGCATGTTGGCGCGGACCAGATCGATGAAGGGCTGATAGCCGGCCTCGCGCAACGCCCGCGGATGGAAGGGCGGCAGGCCCCAATCCTGCCCGGCCGGATTGAACATGTCGGGCGGGGCGCCGACATGGGCGGCGTCGACCACCGCCTGCGGAGTCATCCAGGTTTCCGCCCCGGCGGCATCGGCCCCGACCGCGAGGTCGCGGTAGAAGCCGATCGTCATGCCCAACGCCGCCGCCCGCTCCGCCGCCGCGCGCAGCTGGTCGTCCGCCAGCCATTGCAGCCAGGCGAAATAGGCGATGCGGTCGGCATGCTCCCTGGCGAACCGCGCCACCGCCGGTGCCGCCGCATCGTGGAACTCCGCCGGCCACCGGTGCCAGTCCGCCTTGCCCTCCGCTGCGAAGCGTTCCCGCAGGGCCTGGAAGGTGGCGAAGCGCTCCAGCCCGATGCCGCCTTCCATCCAGAAAGCGTCGAAGGCGGCGCGGCGTTCCGGCTTGGCCGAGTTCTGGAAGCTGGCGAACAGCTTTTCCAGGATCGGCAGCTTCAGCTTGGACACCGCCGTGTAATCGACATTCGCGGAGGCGCGTGCCGCGTCCAGCGCCTGCCGGAACTCGGGCGACGCAACCTCCCGGCGCAGTTCGGCATCGTCGAGGAATTCCGGCACCGCGGTGATATCGATGTAGAGCGGGTTCAGGTACAGCCGGCTGGCCGGGGAATAGGGGCTGGCATGTTCGGGGTTGTCGAGGAACAGGGCATGCAGCGGGTTCAGCCCGACCACCGCCGCTCCCCTTGCTGCGGCGATGTCGGCCAGCGTCCGCAGGTCGCCGAAATCGCCGATGCCCCAGTCATGGTCGCTGCGCAGGGTGTAGAGCTGCGCCGACAGCCCCCACAGCTTCTCCCCCACCAGCATCGGCGTCGGCAGATGGCAGCGGGCCGGCGCCAGGATCAGCCGGGTTTCCGCCTCGCCATGCTCCGTCTCCACCCGCAGCGTGTGGTAGCCGGCCTTGTCCAGCTTGCCCAGCGGCAGGCGCCGCTCGGCATAGGTCACGTCGCCGACGGTGATGCAGCGGCAGCGCGGCAGGCTGCCGAAGCCGACCACTCCGCTCTGGGTTTCCCCGCTTTCCAGCGTCAGGGTGTAGCGCAGGGTGCGGGTGCCGTGGGGGAGGACGACCGGCGCCGTCACCGCCTCTCCCGCCCGGCGGACCACCACCGGGGGCAGGGGGCGGGCATACTCCTCCTCGTCCAGCCGGTCGAGCAGGGCAAGCGCGGCGGCCTCGTCACCGGCCTCCACGCCCATCGCCGATAGCAGGGCGCGGATGGTCTCCTCGCTGGCCGTCACCGTCTCCCCGGCGGCATTGTCGAAGGAGCGCTCGATGCCCATGCGGTCGGCCAGCCGGTCGAGCGCCGACGCTTCCTCCAGCCACAGCACCACCGACCAGGGGGCGAGCGTGTCGCCCGTCAGCCCGTCGCCCTCCGTCCACAGCACGCGGCCGGACGCCTCGGGGAAGCCGGATGCCGGCGTATCGGCCAGATTGGCGAAGGCATGCAGGCGGCTGCCGTCGCCCAGCTTCCAGCAGACGGTCAGGCCGGTCCTGCCGACGACGCCATGGCTGGACGCTCCGCCCGGAACGCCGTCCAGCCGCGGCACGATCTCCGCCCGGCGCAGGGCCAGGGCGCGGCGGTACCAGTCGAGCCACTCCGCATGTTCGGGCTTCCCGCGCGCCTCCCAATCCAGCTTGGCCGATTCCGCCGTTTCCGGCGCGGTGGGGTCGGGGATGCGGGCGCGGGCGTCCGGGTCCTGGAATTCGGGGAATTTGGCGAACTCCTCCGCCCGGCCCTTGCGCACCGCCTCGGCCAGTTCCTCGCCGAAGTCGCAGAAGAAGGGAAAGGGCTTGGCCGAGGCCCATTCCTCGCCCATGAACAGCATGGGGATGCCGGGGCCCAGCAGATAGAGGATGGTCGCGGCGCGCACGGCCTCGGGCCTGGCGATGTGCGAGATGCGCTCGCCGAAGGCGCGGTTGCCGATCTGGTCGTGGTTCTGGATGAAGGTGACGAAGGCGGTGGGGGGCAGATGCGCCGACGGCTCCCCGCGCAGCTCGCCGTCGCGGTAGGCCGACGGGTCGCCCTGGAAGGCGAAGCCCTCCGCCAGGGCGCGGCCCCACTTCGCCGGATCCCGGGCGTAGTCGGTGTAATAGCCGCCGCCCTCGCCGGTCGCCGCGCTGTGCAGGCAATGGTGCAGGTCGTCGTTCCACTGGGCGGAGTGCCAGCGCGGATCGCCCTCGCGGTGGCGGGCCAGGAAGCGCGCCTGGTTGGCGTCGTTCTCCAGCACCAGATGGACGTGGCGCTGGTTCTGGAAGTGGGCGTGCACCCGCTCGGCCAGCTCCTCCAGCACATGGCGGTCGCTGTCGTCGATGATGGCGTGGACGGCGTCCAGCCGCAGGCCGTCGAGGTGGTATTCCTCCAGCCAATACAGCGCGTTGTGGATGAAGAAGTCGCGCACCGGCCCGCTGCGCTCGCCGTCGACGTTGATCGCGGCGCCCCAGGGCGTCTTGTGGCGGTCGGTGAAGAAGCTGCCGGCGAAGGCGTGGAGATAGTTCCCCTCCGGCCCGAAATGGTTGTAGACGACATCGAGGAAGACCATCAGCCCGCGGGCATGCGCCTCCTGCACCAGGGTCTTCAGATCCTCCGGCCGGCCATAGGCGCTGTCGGGCGCGAAAGGCAGCACGCCGTCATAGCCCCAGTTTCGCGAACCGGGGAAATCGGCCACCGGCATCAGCTCGATCGCGGTGACGCCCAGTTCGACCAGATCGTCCAGCCGGTCGATGGCCGACAGGAAGGTGCCCTCGGGCGTGAAGGTGCCGACATGCAGCTCGTACAGCACCGTCTCGTGCCAGGGACGGCCGGTCCAGGCGGCATCGGTCCAGGCATGGACGCCGGGGTCGATCACCTCGGACAGGCCATGCACGTCGTCCGGCTGGAAGCGGGAGGCCGGATCCGGCACCGCCAGCCCATCCGGCAGGACGAAGCGGTAGCGGCTGCCGGCCTGCGCCCGCGCGGTGGTCAGGCTGAACCAGCCGTTCCCCTGTTCCTCCATCGCCACCGGCTGGCCGCCATCGTCGAGCGACAGCAGCACCGACGCCGCCGACGGCGCCCAGAGGGAGAAGCGGACGGAGCCGTCGGCCTGCACCTCCGCCCCGAAGGGCATGGAATGGCAGCGGCGGCGCTCGTCCACCGGGGCGATGCGGTCGCGGTCGCGGCTGGCGATCTCCGGCCCGGCATCGGCGCGGATGATGGCGGTGACGCCGGCCAGCGGAATCGCCACCCATCCCGGCCGGTTGGCAAGCTCGTAGCCGACCTCGTACAGCGCCTTTTCCAGCAGGAACAGCTTCAGCAGCGCCGGGGCCGCGTGCGGGTCGCGCGGGAAGCCGGGGCAATCGCCGATGGCGCCGCGGTAGCCGTCGAGGAAGGCGGCCGACGCCGCCCCCTCCCACCAGGACAGCCAGGCGGTGCGGGCATCGCGTGACGGCTCGTCGATGTCGGCCGGAATCGCGGCGCGGGCCATGGCGGCGGCATAGGCGATGGAGCGCAGCATCCCGGCGACGTCGCGCAGGATGCAGTGCTTGGCCCGCCGTTCGGCCAGCGGACGCATCGGCTCGCCTTCGAAATCGACGATCTGCACGTCGCCGCGCGACACCAGCACCTGCCCCAGGTGATAGTCGCCGTGCAGGCGCATGGCGCTGAGATCGGCGGCCGCGGGGATCAGCGCGTCGATCTGGGCCATCATCGCCGCCTCGCTGGCGGCCAGCGCCGCAGCCTGGGGCGCGATGGCGGGATCCAGCGTCGGCGCTGCGGCGCGCAGCCGTTCCAGCACCTGCTTCGCCAGAGCGCGCACGCCGCCCGCCCATTCCTTCAGCCGCTCCGCCGTCGCCGGCTCGGGCGTGAAGGCGTCGCCGCCGCCGGGGGTGGCGAGCGCGCGGTGCATCTCCGCCGTCCGCTGGCCGAGAAGGCGCAGGAAGGCGACGCTGTCGGCATCGGCGGCCCGCGCGGCATCGCCGTCCTCGAAACGGGCGACGCGGTCGTTCAGATAGCCGGTGACATGGCCCCAGGCATCCTTGGCCTCCGGCACCAGCTCCTGCATCACGCACAGGGTGGTGGAGCCGGAGCTGTTGGCCCGTTCGACCCAGCCCAGCAGGGCCGGGGAGTTGGGGAACTGCGCCACCTCGGTGAGGAAGCGGCTGACCTCCAGTTCGGGATGGATGCCGGGTTCCAGCTTGCGCAGGCCCTTCAGGATGGCCGCGTCGCCGATGCGGATGGAGGTGTTGGACTGCTCCGCCGTCATCCGGTGCAGCGCGGCGTCCGCGTGCAGCCTGTCGCCCAGCGCTTTGCAGGCGCGCGTATGGCCGGCGGTGAGGCCGGGGGACAGGGATGTTTCCCCCGCCTCCAGGTCGCGGTTCAGGATGGCGCCCAGCAGCGCCCTGACCACGCCGTCATCGGCATAGCCGTCGCGCAGGCGGCCTGCGAGCAACAGTTCCTCGGTTCCCCCGATCAACGACGGATCCTCGCCCGTGCCGCGGTCGAGGGTTAGGGGAAGCTGATAGAGTTGGGGCTCCCGCCCCGGCGGCTCGACGCGCAGCAGGCAGAGCTGCGCCTGCGATCCTCCGGCCAGGGGCAGCGGCAGGGCATCGACGATGCGCACCACCGGCCGGCCGGCGTCCTTGGCCGCATACCAGCGGCGGGTCAGCAGATGATCCGGCAGCAGGGAGTCCTGGAGGCGCGCCAGGATCTCGCCTTCCAGAGGGCTCGCCAGGACATTCGAGTGGACATGTTGCTGCGGCGCGGTGGGCACGAGGGCTCCTCCCCTGTTGAGCGCTGGGTGGCACGTCGCTCAAACAGCACGGAGGGAAGGAGTTCCCGCACCCGCGAAGCCGCTTCCACGAACGACCGCGCCTTCTCCCGAAAGAGTTATCAGACAGTCCGCGGGTGGTGCGGCAGATGGGCGAGACGGCCGATCCGCTCGGCCACTTGCAAAGCCTCGACGACGTCGTCGAGCCGCCCGTCGCGCATCAGGTTATGCGCGTGGGTGTTGAGCGCGGCGACGACGGCCCGTTCATCGGACACCCCGCGGGCCGGCTTCCCGTCCGGATCGAGCACGGTGGCGCCCAGCGCCGCCATCGCCTCGGCGGTCAGGTTCACGGCTTCGGACAGGGCCTCTTCGTCGTCTTCCGCTGCGGCCAGGATCGGTTCCAGAAGCTCCGCAAGGAGACGGGGGGTCATGGTGCTAATCCTCGGTGACATTCTCAGGCCGTCCCCTTCGACGTCGATGCTGCAAGTTCTTTCGGTACAACAGCCGGAACGGAGGAAAGGTCCGTCCCGCCGCGCCACCCGCTGCCGCTGCCGCGCGGGTGGATACGGCACATGGGAAGCGGGTCCGGAGCCGGCAAGCGCGAGCCTCGTCAATTGCCCCGATGGGAGAGGTGCAGAGCGGCCGGGTCGCGCGTTCAGGTTGAGGAAACCGCGAACCAGCTCGCCGAAACCTGGGACCGGCTAAGGCCGTCGAGCGAGAGCGTGAAGGTGTTGTTGACGTGGGCGGGCAGTTGCAGCCCCAGCTCGGTGGTGGTGAAGCTGGCCTGCACCCCCTGTCCATCGGCGCGGTCGTTGAAGCGGGCCATCACGTCGGAGAGGCTGAGCGAGGTGTGGCGGAAGCTCAACACATCGATGCCCGGCTGGAAATCCGTGACCGTCGTGACCCCGGCGCCGTTCCACGAGATGGAGGAATAGACATCGTCGGGACCGGGGGTCGCGGTCCAGGCATTCGGATCCTGCCAGAGCAGGTTCGGCGCGGAGCCGAGATCGACGAGGATGGTGTCGTCGCCGTCGCCGCCGATCAGCGTGTCGTCGCCCGACTGAAGCGAGAACCAGACCCGGGCGCTGGTGGTGGCGGCGGCCAGCAGATAGTCGTTGCCGGCGCCCCCCTCCACGATCGCGCCCCCGCCTCTGCCATAGCCGCCGTTCAGCGTGTCGTTGCCGTCGCCGCCCAGAATATGGATGGGGGTGTTGGTCCTGCCGGCACCGATCCAATCGTCTCCGGCACTGCCGGTGATGGTCAGCGTCGGCACGCTGCCGATGGCGTCGACGACCACCCGCAAGCGTTCGACATTGGCCGGCATGGTGTAGTTGAAATAGCCGCTGATGCTGTCCTGCATCAGGACGACCTCATCGATTCCGGCATCGGCCCCCTCGGTCACCAGCACGCCCGACGAGTGGACGTCGAACACCAGGAAGGCGCCGTGCCACAGCCCCCAGACCACGAAGGTCCAGGCGGCGTCATGCCAGAGGCCGCACAGGAGGAAGACGACGAGCAGGTTCCGGTAGGTGGTCAACGCGCCGGCGCGGTTGCCGCCCAGCGGGATGTAGAGATAGTCACGGAACCACATCGAAAGCGAGATGTGCCAGCGGCGCCAGAACTCGGTGATCGACTGTGAGATGTAGGGATAGTTGAAGTTCTGCGGGAAGTGGAAGCCGATCATCAGCGCCAGGCCGATGGCCATGGTGGAATAGCCGCAGAAGTCGAAGAAGATTTGTAAGGTGTAGCAGACGATGCCCAGCCAGGCGACCGGCAGGCTCAGCCCGGTCGGGTCGAGCGCGAAGATCTGGTCCGCCGCCACCGCCACCGTGTTGGCGATCAGCACCTTCTGCGCAAGGCCGATCACGAAAATCTGAATGCCCTCGGCGAATAGCCCGGCATTGACCCTGCGGTTGTGGATCTCGTCGCGGATGTCGTGGAAACGGATGATCGGCCCGGCCACGAGCTGAGGGAACATGGTGATGTAGACGGCGACGTAGATCAGGCTGCGCTCCACCGGAACCTGCCGGCGGTAGACATCGATCAGGTAGGACAGCGCGTGGAAGGTGAAGAACGAGATGCCGAGCGGCAGATGGACCTGTGGCGGGCCGGAGATCAGGCCGGGCGCCACGGCGGCGACCATTTCGTAAAAGAAGCCCAGATATTTGAAATAACCCAGGATGCCGAGATTGACGGCCACACCGGTGCCCAGGGCGAGTTTGCGGCCCCGTCCGTCCTGCCCGGCGATCCATAGCCCGAAGGCGTAGTTGAGGAGGATCGACAGCAGCATGACGTAGGTGAAGATCACCTCGCCATATGCATAGAAAACCAGACTGAAGAGAAGGAGGGTCGCGTGCTTGAACGGCAGTGAATAATAACAAAAAAGAATACAGGCAGAAAATAGAAGATGAATAAGATGGAGCTGAAAACCATTTTTCACCCAAACTCCCTGTTCACTGCGCGCTTGTGATTCCAGGGATTCCAAAAGCAGAAGCGCTTAGGGTCTGGACCCATAAGCTTAGGGTCTGGACCCATAAAGAGCCTTTCCGGCAGTGAGCCGTTGTGATTCAACGCCGTGGAAAGGGGCTATGCGATGAGCGACGGTCAGTTCTGGTTGACGGTGGAGCAGTTCGGACGGCTTGAGCCGCACCTTCCGCGCAACACCCGCGGCAAGCCGCGCGTGGATGATCGTCGTGTGATCAGCGGAATCGTCCATGTGCTGAAGTCGGGTGGGCGCTGGGCGGATGCTCCACCGGTCTACGGCCCCCGCAAGACGCTCTACAACCGCTTCGTCCGCTGGGCGGCCAAGGGCGTGTGGGAAGACATCTTCCATGCGTTGGCAGCGGCAGGTGGCCCACCGGCGCAGGTGATGATCGACTCCACGGCGGTCCGCGCCCATCGTTCGGCGAGCGGCGGCAAAGGGGGGAGCGCGCTCAGGCCATCGGACGGTCCCGTGGCGGACGAACCACCAAAATCCACGCCCTGAGCGATCCACGCGGTCGGCCGCTCGCCTTCCTGTTGACCGGCGGTCAGGTTGCCGACTGCACCGCCGCCGACCGTCTGCTCGACCGGATGCCTGCTACCGATCTCCTGCACGGCGACAAGGGCTACGACAGTGCCGCTGTTCGCCGGAAGATCGAAGAGGCGGGAGCCGCGCCCAACATCCCGCCACGCGCCAACAAGCGCTGAAAAACTGCTTCTCTCCCTACCTCTACCGGAACCGCAACGTCATCGAGCGCATGTTCGGACGCCTCAAGGACTTCCGGCGCATCGCCACCCGGTATGACCGCTCCGCAACCAACTTCATGGCCGCCGTCCACATCGTGGCGACCGTCGCATACTGGTTATGAGTCCGGACCCTAGGTCCGGAGCGACACAGGGCGTGACGCGAAATGGGCATCCGGCCAGACCCGCCAGGAAGCCTGACTCTTTAGCGCGGCGAGCCGCAGCGGCAGGCTGGTGCCGCAATCATCCCGACCGCGTTGGCGGCAGAAAAATGCTCGACCGTCATGCAGTTGAAGAAATCGAGCCGTCTGGGGATCGGGCCGTCTTGCGCCATAGTCATTGCCGCGGGAATGTTGATCGAATGCAGGCAAGTTGGCGCAGCATCATTCCGATAGCAAATCTATTCTATTACCTCTTTAGAGCATGGGGAGGCTTACCACTTTCAGTATAGAAATCGTCGCGGCTCAGTCCATAGCGCTTCAACTTGTCGTAGAAGGTCTTGCGCGGGATGTTCAGCGCCTCGATGGCGGCCTTCACGCTGCCGCGGTGACGGGCGAGTTCGGACTGGATCAGGCCCTTTTCGAACAGATCCACCTGTTCCGCCAGCGACAGGGCGGACGGCGCGGCCACCGTGGCCGGCGCCGCGTCCTCCAGCCCCAGTACGAAGCGGTCGGCGGCGTTGCGCAGTTCGCGGACGTTGCCCGGCCAGTCCTGGCTCATCAGACGCTGCATCTGCTCGCGGGCCGGCACGCGCGGTTCGCGGTTGTACCGTGTGGCGGCCTGGGCGACGAAATGCTGGAACAGCAGCGGGATGTCGTCGCGCCGTTCACGCAGCGGCGGGATGGTCAGCACCACCACGTTCAGCCGATAGTATAGATCGGCACGGAACGTCCCGGCATCCGCCGCCTGCCGCAGATCCGCCTTGGTGGCGGCGACCACCCGCAGGTCGACCGGCACCTGCTCGTTGGAGCCCAACGGCTCGACCACCCGTTCCTGGATCACCCGCAGCAGCTTGACCTGCAGCGACAGCGGCATGCTCTCGATCTCGTCCAGGAACAGGGTGCCGCCGCTGGCATGCTCGATCCTGCCGACGCGCCGCTTGGCGGCGCCGGTGAAGGCGCCGGCCTCATGGCCGAACAACTCGCTCTCGAAGATCGTTTCCGGCATGGCGCCGCAATTCAGCGCGACGAAGGGGCTTTTGCGCCGTCCGCTCGCCTCGTGAAGCGCGCGGGCCACCATCTCCTTGCCGGTGCCGGTCTCGCCGAACACCAGCACGTCGGCATCGGTATCGGCGACCGCGGCGATGGTGGCGCGCAGCCGCTCGATGCCGGGGGTGCGGCCGACGATGGTCCCGGCGGGATCGGCGCCGCCGGCGATCTGCGCCCGCAGCCGGCGGTTCTCCAGCACCAGCCGGCGCTTCTCCACCGCGCGGCGGGCGATCTCGGTCAGCCGGTCGGACGGAAAGGGCTTCTCCAGGAAATCATAGGCGCCGTTGCGCATCGCCTCGACCGCCATCGGCACGTCGCCATGCCCGGTGATCAGGATGACCGGCAGGTCGGGATCGATCTCCTGCACCCGCGCCAGCAAGGCCAGCCCATCCATCTGCGGCATCCGTACGTCGGTGACGAGGCAGCCCGGCCAGTCACGGCCGAGATGGCGGAGCGCGCGCTCCGCCCCGTCGCAGGCGGTCACCTCGAACCCCGCCAGTTCCAGCGCCTGCTGCCCGGCCATCCTCACCGCGCGCTCGTCGTCCACGAACAGGACGCTGCCGGCGCTTTCCGGGGCGACTCTCTCCAGGGTCCGGGTCATGCAGGCTGCTCCGTGGTCTTGAGGCGCAGGGTGAAGACGGCGCCGTGGCCGGGCTTTCCGGTGCGGTTGGCGGCGGTCAGGCTGCCGCCGAAATCCTCGACGATGCCGCGGCTGATCGACAAGCCCAGCCCCAGCCCGTCGCCGGCCTCCTTGGTGGTGAAGAAGGGGGCGAACAGGCGCGGCAGGTCGGCCTCGGCGATGCCGGTGCCGGTGTCGGCGGCGCTCAGCAGCGCTTCCCCGTCCGCCGTGACCAGCCCGATGCGCAGGCGGCGCACGGGACAGCCGCGCATGGCGTCCGCCGCGTTGCCGATCAGGTTGACCAGCACCTGCTGCAGCCGCACATCCTCGCCCATCACCAGAACCGGCCGGTCGGGCAGATCGACCTCGACCGTGATGTCGTCCCGCCGCAGCTTGGACTCCAGCAGCGCCAGGGCCTGGATCACCGCGGCGTGGACCGACACCGGCCCCAGCGTGCCGGAGGCGCGGCGGGCGAAGCCCTTCAGCTGGCGGGTGATCGCAGCCATGCGGTCGGTCAGTTCCGCGATCTCCGCCAGATTGGCGCGCACCGCGTCCGTCCGCCCCCGTTCCAGCAGCACCACCGCGTTGTCGGCGAAGCTGCGCATGGCGGCCAGCGGCTGGTTGATCTCATGGGCGATGCCCGCCGACATCTGGCCCAACGCCGCCAGCTTCACCGCCTGGGTCAACTCGTTCTCCGCCGCGCGCAGATCGGCGGTGGCGGCGGCGACCCGACGTTCCAGCTCCGCCCGCGATTCCTCCTGCAGGGCGATGCGCTCGACCAGGGCGACCCGGCGCAGCGCCACGGCATAGCCGGTGAGCGCGGCCATCGCCACCGCCGCCGCGGCAAGCAGCCCGGCGACCCAGGCGCGTGCGGTCACCGGATCCAGGCTGGTCAGGCTGTGCAGGGTCCAATCGCCGCCGGGCATGGCCACCGACGACAGCTGATAGCGGCGGAGCCGGCCATCCTCCTCCAGGGCGATGCGGTCGGACGCGCCGCCGAACGCCCAGGGCAGCACGTCCAGCCCCTCGCTGGACCCTTGCGGGACGATCGGCAGGCTGATCGGCAGCCGGCGGGGCAGGGCGTGATAGCGCCAGGACGGCATGTTGGTGATGAACACCACCCCGTCGCGGTCGGTCACCAGCAGCTTTTCATGTCCGGGCGCCCAGGCCCGTTCCAGCCGGTCGAAACCCAGCTTCAGGACCACCGCGCCCACTGTGCGGTTTTCCGCCACCACCCGGTTGGCGGTGTAGTAGCCCGGCACCAGCGAGGTGGTGCCGCGCGCGAAGTGGTGGCCTTCGCCCTGGTCGATCGCCATGCGGAAATAGGGCCGGTAGGAGAAGTTCTCTCCCACGAAGCTGGCGGCATCGTTCCAGTTGCTGGCCGCCACCGTCGTGCCCTTGGCGTCCATGACGTAGAGCGCCAGGGCGTCAAGCGCCCGCGCGATGTCCTCCAGCTTGCGGTTCAGCCGGTCCATCGCCGCCGGCGACGGATAGGCCAGCAGGGCGCGGACCTCGGCATCCTGGGCCAGCGCCAGGGGAACGGCGGCATGCCGCTCCAGCTCCGCCCGGAGATTGGCGTTGTAGAGCGCCAACTGCGCCCGCGCATTGTCCCGCAGATCCTCATGCGCCAGTGACGACGCCCAGCCGGCTGCCAGGGCCGCCGCCACCGGCACGCCCAGCAGAAGTGCCGCCATCAGCAGCCGGCGCGGCCGTTCCAGCGCCCGCGCCGCCATCTGCGACGCGCGGGAAGGCGGCGCCGCCGGGGGGGTGGAGGCCGATTCTGTCGCCGGGTCGTCGGAATGGCTAAGCAACGGCGTCTTTCATCATGTTGCGCCGCAACAAAGATGCCGCAGCGCTGTGAACTGTGCGGATTTTCGCACATCGGAAAGCCCCCTGTCGTGCGGATTCTCGCCCGCCCTCCTTCGTCAAATGCTTGATGTTGCTGGATTCAGCAATTGGCCCAGCGCTTGCTTTCACTGGCAATCAGTTGGGGGCTCGCCCGCCCAGCCGGCACCAAAGCCGGACGAAAGAACGGGTGCCCCGCCAGGAACGCCGTTCCGAGGAACGCCACCCAAGAACGCCTCGAGGAGAGCAACATGAGCGCAGACGCCATCGACGCGCGCCGGGATGGGGCGAAGAAGCCCATCTATACCAACCTGACCTTCCAGGTTCTGACCGCCATCACCGTCGGCATCCTGTTGGGCCATTTCTTTCCGTCCATCGCGGTGCAGATGAAGCCGCTGGGCGACCTGTTCATCAAGATGGTCAAGATGGTGATCGGTCCGATCGTCTTCCTGACGGTCGTGACCGGCATCTCCTCGATCGGCAACCTGAAGAAGGTCGGCAAGGTCGGCGGCAAGGCGCTGCTGTATTTCGAGGTCGTGACCACCATCGCGCTCGGCATCGGCCTGCTGGTCGTCAACCTCGTGCGTCCCGGCGCCGGCATGAACATCGTCCCCGGCCAGCTTCAGGCCGATTCGGTGCAGAAATACGCCACCACCGCCAAGGAACACGGCTTCATGGACTTCATCGTCGGCATCGTGCCCGACAATGTGGTCGGCGCCTTCGTCCAGGGCGACATGCTGCAGATCCTGTTCTTCGCCGTCGTGTTCGGCGTCGCGCTGTCCGCCATGGGCCAGAAGGGCAAGGTGGTCGAGGACATCTTCGACAAGATCAGCCATGCCCTGTTCGGCGTGATCGGCATCCTGATGCGCGTCGCCCCGGTCGGTGCCTTCGGCGCCATGTCCTTCACCATCGGCAAGTACGGCATCTCGTCGCTGACCGCGCTGGGCCAGCTGATGGCGGCTGTCTACATCACGATGGCGATCTTCGTCTTCGTCGTGCTGGGCGGCATCGCCAGGGCCTATGGCTTCAGCATCTGGAACTTCATCCGCTACATCCGCCAGGAACTGCTGATCGTGCTCGGCACCTCCTCCTCGGAGTCCGTGCTGCCGCGCATGATGGAGAAGATGCAGAAGTTCGGCTGCTCCAAGCATGTCGTCGGCCTCGTCATCCCCACCGGCTACTCCTTCAACCTGGACGGCACCTCGATCTACCTGTCGATGGCCGCGATCTTCATCGCCCAGGCCTTCAACGTCGACCTGACGATCTGGCAGCAGCTCTACATCCTGGTCATCCTGATGCTGACCTCCAAGGGCGCGGCGGCGGTGACCGGTGGCGGCTTCGTGACGCTGGCCGCCACCCTGTCGGCAACCGGCGTCCTGCCGATCGAAGGTCTGGCCCTGCTGCTGGGCGTCGACCGCTTCATGTCCGAAGCCCGCGCCCTGACCAATCTGGTCGGCAACGGCGTCGCCACCGTCGTCGTCGCCAAGATGGAAGGCGAGTTCGACGAGAGCAAGGCGGTCGCCGAGTACCAGGAGCACTTCAAGGAGCCGGCGCTGGCCCGGCTGTGACGATACGCAAAAGCCGCGCGTCACACATGCGGTGCCGGAACCGGAAATTCCAAAGATGATCCATCCGGCCCGTCCGCGGATCCTGTAAGGTAAAGGGACGGTTCGATTAGGTTCGAATCGTCCCCTGTCCGTTTGCCCGGGATGGTTGGCGCATCAGCCCGGATGGGCTATAAACGCCGATCAGGTGAAGTGAACACAAAGAATTAACTGAAATCCTGTTAACCGGAGGAAGTGACCCGATGTCCGGCGATTTTGAGGCGATGGCGCTTGAGTATCACCGCAACCCGCGGCCCGGTAAGCTGGCGATCGTCGCGACCAAGCCCATGGCCAACCAGCGCGATCTGGCGCTGGCGTATTCGCCGGGCGTAGCCCATGCCTGCACCGCCATCGCCGAGGATCCGTCGAGGGCGGCGGAGCTGACCTCGCGCGCCAATCTGGTCGCGGTGGTCACCAACGGCACCGCCGTGCTGGGCCTGGGCAACATCGGTCCCCACGCCGCCAAGCCGGTGATGGAAGGCAAGGCCGTCCTCTTCAAGAAGTTCGCGGGCATCGACTGCTTCGACATCGAGCTGAACGAGCTGGATGTGGACGCGCTGGTCGACACCATCGTCCGGCTGGAGCCGACCTTCGGCGCCATCAACCTGGAAGACATCGCCGCCCCCGCCTGCTTCGAGATCGAGCGCCGCTGCCGCGAGCGCATGAAGATCCCGGTGTTCCACGACGACCAGCACGGCACCGCCATCGTGGTGGGCGCCGCCGTTCTGAACGGGCTGGCGCTGGTCGGCAAGGACATCTCCAAGGTCAAGGTGGTCTCGACCGGCGGCGGGGCCGCCGGCATCGCCTGCCTCGACCTGATGCTGTCGCTGGGCGTCCGCCGCGAGAACGTCTGGCTGGTCGACCGCATCGGCGTGGTCCACAAGGGCCGCAACGAGGAGATGAACGAGTACAAGGAGTCCTACGCGCACGACACCGAGGCGCGCACGCTCTCCGACGTCATCGACGGCGCCGACATCTTCCTCGGCTTGTCGGGCGCCAAGGTGCTGAAGCCGGAACTGCTGGCCCGCATGGCGGAGAAGCCGCTGATCCTGGCGCTCGCCAACCCGGAGCCGGAGATCATGCCGGATCTGGCCCGCGAAGCCCGCCCCGATGCCATCATCGCCACCGGCCGGTCGGACTTCCCCAACCAGGTCAACAACGTCCTCTGCTTCCCCTTCATCTTCCGCGGTGCGCTGGACGTCGGCGCCACCACGGTGAACGAGGAGATGAAGATCGCGGCGACCCACGCCATGGCCAACCTCGCCCGCGCCGAACCGTCGGACGTGGTGGCGGCGGCCTATGTCGGTGAATCGCTGCGCTTCGGTCCGGACTACATCCTGCCCAAGCCCTTCGATCCGCGCCTGATCGTCGAAGTGTCGTCGGCCGTCGCCAAGGCGGCGATGGAATCCGGCGTCGCCACCCGACCGATCGCCGATTTCCGCGCCTATCGCGATCAGCTGAACCAGTATGTCATCCGCTCCGGCCTGTTCATGAAGCCGGTCATCACCAAGGCGAAGACCGCGCCCAAGCGCGTCGTCTATGCCGAGGGAGAGGATCCGCGAGTCATTCGCTGCGCCCAGGTGGTGGTGGACGACGGCATCGCCCATCCGGTGCTGATCGGCCGCCGCGAGGTGATCGAGCGCATCATCGCCGAGATGGGGCTGCGCCTGAAGGTCGGCCAGGACGTGGAGGTCATCGAGATCATCCGCGATCCGCGCTATCACAACTTCACCGAACATTACCGCAAGCTGATGGGCCGCCGCGGCGTGTCGCCCAGCCATGCCTCCAACGTGGTGCGGACCCAGCCGACCGTCTTCGGCGCCCTGATGGTCCGCCGCGGCGAGGCCGACGCGCTGGTCTGCGGCACCACCGGCCGCTTCAACGAGCATTGGGCGCATATCTTCGGCCTTATCGGCCTGCGCGCCGGGGTGAAGGTCGCCGCGACGATGAACGCGCTGATCTCGCAGAAGGGCGTCCACTTCATCACCGACACCTATGTCAACCCTGACCCGACCGCCGAACAGGTGGCCGAGATCGCCCAGCTTGCCGCGGACGAGGTGAAGCGCTTCGGCATCGAGCCGAAGGTGGCCCTGCTGTCCCACTCCAACTTCGGCAGCGCCGACACCCCGTCGGCCCGCAAGATGCGCGCCGCGGTAGAACTGGCGTCCGAACAGATGCCGGATGTCGAGATCGACGGCGAGATGCATGCCGACGCCGCCCTCGCTCCCGCCATCCGCAAGGAGCTGCTGCCCGACAGCCGCTTGAAGGGCGAGGCGAACCTCCTGGTGATGCCGACGCTGGATGCCGCCAACATCGCCTTCAACATGATGAAGATCCTGGGCGAGGCGCAGAATGTCGGCCCGATCCTGCTGGGCGTGCAGCGGCCGGTCCACATCGTCACCCCGTCGGTCACCACCCGAGGTCTGGTCAACATGACCGCCGTCGCGGTGGTTGACGCCCAGCTCGCCGACCCGGTCAACGCCGCCCCGACCCCGCCGGTCGGCGTGGAAGCGTAAGACGGCTCTGTAAAGCAGCGTTTCCGGTAAGACCATCCCGACCCTCCCTTGCAATCGGGCTGACTTTCGGTCGGCCGAGATCTGGGGAGCGTCGGGGTGGGCGCCACAGTCCTCTACCCCTTCCACCGCACCAAATTCGTGCTATCCCTTACCCGTAGCCAACAAGACCGGCACGGGGCATGATCAACCAGCGCAAATCCGGCAACTCCGCTGTCGCCACCGCCGCGGCGGCGGTCGGCCAAGCCGTGCCGCTGCATCGGGCAGTCCGCCTGCCGGAAGCCGAACCGCTGTTTCGCCATCCATTGGCCGCCAACCCGGCCCTGCCGGAGGCCCGCGCAGCTCTGGGCCTTACGCTCCTGGACCTTGGGAAGGTTGACGACGGTGAATTCCCGACCATACGCCGCATCCACCCCCGGAGCGGCCTCGGCGGCGCAATTCCACAAGCAGCACATATGCTTGCCGGACATTTCGCAGGTGGTCTGTGAACACCCTCGACCGGTTCGCCGAAGCGCTTCGGCTCCATCAGGCGGGCTCCCTGGCGGATGCCGAACCGCTGTATCGGCAGGTTCTCGATGCGGAACCGCGCCATGCGGACGCCCTGCACCTGCTGGGCGTCCTCTATCACCAGATCAATAAAGACGAACAAGCGATTGGTTTAATTGATAAAGCCGTCGCGCTTGCGCCGGATGTCGCCGACTATCACGCCAACCGCGGCATCGTGCTGCAAAAACTGGGAAGGCTGATCGAGGCGGAGGCGGCACAGCGGCAGTCCCTGTCCCACGCCCCCGGCCATGTGGGCGCTCATTTCAATTTGGGGCTGGTGCTGGCGGCACAGGGCCGCTTGGCGGAGGCGGCTTTCCACTATGCGGAGGCCGCCCGCCTGTCGCCCGGCTTGGCCGACGCCCATCTGAACCTTGGCGCAGCCCTGCAAGGGATTGGCCGGGCGGAAGAGGCGCTTGCGGCGCACAGGAGGGCGGCGGAACTGCTGCCCGGCGATCCGCGCCCCTGGACCAACCTTGCGGTCAGCCTGCGTCATCTCGGACGGACGAACGATGCGGCCGACGCGTTACGCATGGCCGCGACGCTGGGCGGCAGCAGCTCCGATCCCGCTACGTTGTCGGCATTGGCTGCGGCGCTCCACGCGGCGGGACGGACGGAGGAGGCCGCCGAACGCTACGCCGACACGCTGCGCCTCGACCCAAAGAACTCGTTTTGTCTCAATGGACTGGGCCTTTGCCTTAAAGCGCTTGGTCAGCTGGACGATGCCGCCGCCTGCTTCGATGCGGCGACCGCCATCGAGCCCGGCCATGCGGAGGCTCTGGACAATCTCGGCAGCATCCGCAACGCACAGGGCCGTTATGCCGAGGCCGAGGCGCTGCACCGGCAGGCGATCGGCCACCGTCCCGATTTCGCCGGAGCGTGGAACAACCTGGGCAATGCCTGCCATGCCGCCGGCCGCAGCGCGGCGGCATGGCAGGCGTGGCACAAGGCTATGGCGCTCGATCCCGCCCTGGCCGAGACCCACACCAACCTCGGCAACGCCCTGCGCAACGCCGAACGCTTCGCCGAGGCCGAACGGTCACAGCGCCGCGCCATCAGCCTCGCACCGCTGGAGGCGCCGGCCCGCAACAACCTGGGCCATCTGCGCCAGGGCCGGCATGACCATGGCGGGGCGGCGGCCTGCTATCGAAGCGCTTTGGCGCTGGACCCCGCCTATGGCGAGGCCTGGAGCAATCTGGGGCTGGCGCGCCAGCGTCTCGGCGACGCCGGCGGGGCGGAACGCTGCTATGACCGCGCCTTGTGCCTGCGCCCGGATCTGTCGCTTTCCCACTTCAACAAGGGCCTGCTGCGGCTGGAGGCCGGTGATCTGGAGCTTGGCTGGCCCGGTTATGCCTGGCGGTTCGGGTCGGGGCAGGTCGGGCGGGGGCGCCAGCCTCGTGCCCAGCCATGGCGCGGCGAGGATCTGACCGGCCGGCGCCTGATGGTCTGGGGCGAGCAGGGGGTGGGCGACACCATCCTGTTCTCCGGCCTTTGCGCCGAGTTGGCCGGGCGCGCCGTCTCCACCATCCTGGAGGTCGATCGCCGGCTGGTGCCGCTGTTCGCCCGCTCCTTTCCGACCCTCCGGGTCAGGGCGGAGTCCCTGGACGGGCAGGGGCGGGAGACGATGGCGATCCCGGATTACGACCGCCATGTGCCGATGGGCTCCCTGCCGCGGGTTCTGCGCCGCCGGCTGGCCGATTTCCCGCCACGCCCTTCCTGGCTGGTCCCCGACACCGCCCTGGTCGAGCGATGGCGCCGCCGGCTGGAAATGCTCGGCCCCGGCCTGCGGGTGGGCATCGGCTGGCGCAGCCAAATGATGACGGCCGAACGCAGCACCGCCTATCTGCCGCTCGACGCCTGGGCGCCGTTGTTCGCGCTGCCCGGAATTCAGTGGGTGGTGCTGCAGTATGGCGATGTCGAGGACGAGGTCCGGCAAGCCGAGCGGCGCTTCGGCATCCGCCTGCACCGCTGGGACGATTTGGACCGCAAGGACGATTTCGACGGCGTGGCCGCACTGATCGCCGGACTGGACCTCGTCATCTCGCCGGCGATGTCGGTGGGCGAGCTTGCCGGCGCGCTCGGCGCCCCGGTCTGGCGCTTCGGCCACCGCGACTGGACGCAGCTGGGGGCAGGGGTGCGTCCCTGGTATCCATCGATGCGCCTGTTCCAGCCGCCGCCCGGCGAACCGCTGTCGGCGACGATGGACGACATGGCCCGACGCCTGACGAGGCTTTCTTCCGAAGCGGTCCTGCCTTCAGGAGATGGCTGAATATCTTCCGGCAAAGCCTTGTCGGATCAGGCAGTCTCCTTGCATCGGCAGGACCGATTGGCCGAGCCCTGCAACGCTTCGGCTCGCCCCTGGCCCGACCTCGACGAACGCAACGACCTGGACGGCATGGCGGCGGTGGCACGGCGCCTTGGCCGTCCGGCTGATGCCCCTCGCACCGTGACCTGACCATCCGAGCGGAAGCGTCAGCGCGATTCCGCATTGCGATTCCCGTTCGCGCCCATTATCGACTATGCCCGCCGGGGACCCGCGCAGGGTGGGTGACCCGACGCCCGCGCCGTCGTAAGCTGCATCGTCGGCCGGATGGCATCAGCGGTGATTGAGGGAAAGGACGGTCGGTGCGGTCTGAGGACGCTCTTGCCAACATTGACGTTGCGGTGCTCGCCGGCGGGCTGGGCACGCGTATCCGGAGCGTTCTGGGCGACACGCCGAAGGTCCTGGCTCCGATCGCGGGCCGCGCCTTCCTCGGCCATCTGCTCGACTATTTGTCTACATACGGATCGCGCCGCGTCGTGCTGTGCCTGGGCCATCTGGCCGACCGGGTGACCGCCTGGCTTGCCCGCGGCGATTCGGCCGGCACCATCGACGTGGTCTGCCAGATCGAGCCGCGCCCGCTGGGCACCGCCGGCGCGCTGGGCTATGTGCGAAAGGAACTGCGCAGCAGCACCATCCTGGTGGTGAACGGCGATACCTTCCTGGATGCCGATCTGCGCGCCTTCGTCGCGTCGCACCGCCTGTCGGGGGCGGAGGCGTCGGTCCTGTGCGTGACGGTCGAGGATGCCTCCCGCTTCGCGCGGGTGGAGATCGGGCCGGACAGCCGCGTCCGCAGCTTCCCGGCGAAGGCCGCCGGGGCCGGCACCATCAATGCCGGCGTCTACCTGTTCTCCGCCGCCTTCCTCGACCGCTTCATCGCGGCGGGGGCGGTCTCGCTGGAACGCGACGTGCTGGAAAAACTGCCGCCGGGCACGCTGAACGCCCATGTCGCCAAGGCCCGCTTCCTCGACATCGGCACGCCGGAAAGCCTCGCCACCGCCGCCAGCGTGATCGCCGGCCGGGAACCCTGACGGCCGCTATTTGCCTCCGCGCACGCCGCCGCCTGTCGCTGGACAGGAGCCGAGTGCCGGGACAAGATGCAGGCCGACTCGATCCCGCGCGCCGCGGCGGCCCCGCCGCGCCGCCTCTTCCGGACCAGCGCCATGGCCGTCATCCTCATCCGTGCCGACGCTTCGCCCGCCATCGGCACCGGCCATGTCATGCGTTGCCTCGCCGTTGCCGAGGCCCTGCGCGACCAGGGGCACGAGACGCTGTTCGCCGCCGTGGAATCCACCCCCGCCATCGACCGCCGCCTGTCGGCGGACGGCTTCCGCCATGTCTCCATCGCCGGCCCGGTGGGAGAGGCGGCGGATCTGGCCGCCACCCGTTCGCTGCTGCGGCGGGAGCATGGCAGCGCCGTGATGCTGGACGGTTACCGCTTCGGCGAGGCCTATCGCGCCGGATTGCAGGCGGCGGGCGCGCGGGTGCTGGCCTGGGACGATCTTGGCGACGGCCCCCCGTTGCATGCCGACCTCGTCGTCAACGCCGCGCCGCAGGCGGCGGCGCTGCCCTATGACAGGATGGCGCCGGGAGCCCTTCTGCTCCTTGGCCCCGGCTACGCCCCGCTGCGGCGGGAGGTCCGCCTGGCGGCCGGACAGCCGCGGCGGAGCATCGCCGAACGGCCCGTCCTGCTGGTGACCTTCGGCGGGTCCGACCCGCTGGGGCTGACCGGTCCGGTGATGGAGACGCTCGCCGCGGCCCGGCCGGACGGCTGCCGGATCGTCGCGGTCGTCGGCGGCAGCAACCCGCGCGCGGCGGAGTTGGCGGCACTTGCCGACGGTCTCGGCCCCATGGTTGCGGTGGAGATCGATTGCCCGCGCATGGGCGCGCTGATGGCCGACAGCGGGCTCGCGGTTTCGGCCGGCGGCGGCACCATGGGGGAACTGGCCGCATTGGCGGTGCCGACCCTGCTGGTGGTCACCGCCGACAATCAGGCGATGGCGAGCGGCGGTGCCGCCGAACTTGGCTGGAGCGAGGCGGTGGACGCCCGTGGCGGCGATCCGGCCGGCGCGGGAAGGACCATTGCCGAACGGGCGCTCGCTCTCTGGGCCGACCGCCCGCGCCGGCAGCGGATGCAGGATGCCGCCGCCGCGCTGCCGCTGGATGGGGAAGGGGCGGTGCGCATCGCCCATGCCCTGACCGGACGGGCGCCCTCGCTCTCTTCCATGGCCGGCAGCGCCGCCCGGCGACGGACGGCGCTGGCCTGAGCCTTGTCCTCTTCCGTCAGCTGATCACGCGCCAGCTGCCGTCGGGCTGCTGGCAGGCCGTGCCGAAGCCCTGCTGGGTGCGGCCCTGGACGACGATGGTGGTCTGGTATTCGCGGCAGAGCTGGCCCTGCGGCCCGGTGCCGTCGCGGACCGGCGTGAAGCTGCCGTAATTGCCGCTGCCCGGATTGTTCCAGCGCACGGTGCTGCCGGTGGGGGCGCTGTAGGCGTTGATCGCCGCCTGCTGGGCGTAGGTCTGGTCCGCACGGTCGAGCGAGGCGCCCGCGGCGCTGCCCAGCGCCGCACCCAGCAGCGTGCCGACGCCGACCGCCACCAGCTTGCCCGAGCCGCCGCCGAATCGCGAACCGGCCAGACCGCCGACCACGCCGCCCAGCACGGTGCCGGCCGTCTGCTTGTTGGCGCTGACACCGCCGTAGGAGTCGCCGTAGCCGGGCTGGGCGCAGCCGGCGAGCGGGGCCGCGAGCAGGCTGGCGGACAGCGCCGCGGCGATGAAGGGGCTGGCTTTCATGGTGGCTCTCGTCCTCTTGGATCCTGTTGGTATCGGCGCGAAGCCGTTCGTTTCCGCCCCCATCAACATGGCAGACCCGCGACTTATTCCCAGTGCGTGACGCGGTGCCTCGCTTGCTCCTATGATCGGGTCAACGGCTCCGCCAAGGAACCGACGACAAATCATTGGGAGGGAAGGAACATGCTGCCCAACGCGGACAGCTATGAAGAGGTGTCCCGCGCCTTCGCCTGGCGCGTTCCCGATCGCTACAACATCGGCGTCGATGTCTGCGACCGCTGGGCCGAGTCCGAGCCGGACCGCATCGCCCTGATCCACAAGCGGCGCGACGGCGGGGTCGAGGAATACCGCTTCTCCGACATCCGCGCCCTGTCCAACCGGTTCGCCAATGCACTCGCCGCCCAGGGCATCGTCCACGGCGACCGGGTCGGCATCCTGCTGCCCCAGGCGCCCGAAACCGCGGTCAGCCATGTCGCCGTCTACAAGCTGGGCGGCATCGCCGTGCCGCTGTTCGCCCTGTTCGGGGTGGAGGCGCTGGAGTACCGGCTGGCCAATTGCGGCGCCCGCGCCGTGGTGACCGACGCCGCCGGGGCGGCGAAGATCGCTGAAATCCGCGACCGCCTGCCCGAATTGCGCGCGGTCTTCCGCATCGACGGGCCGGGCCCCGGCTGCCTCGACTGGCACGCGCTGTGCGACGCGGCGTCGGATGACTTCATCCCCGCCGACACCGGTCCCGACGACCCGGCGCTGATCATCTACACCTCCGGCACCACCGGCCAGCCGAAGGGCGCGCTGCATGCGCACCGGGTGCTGCTGGGCCATCTGCCCGGCGTGGAAATGTCGCACGACCTGTTCCCGCAGCCGGGCGACCGCATCTGGACGCCGGCGGACTGGGCGTGGATCGGCGGTCTGCTCGACGTGCTGCTGCCGGCCTGGCACCACGGGGTGACGGTGGTTTCCCACCGGTTCGAGAAGTTCGACGCGGAGTCCGCCTTCGCCCTGCTGGCCGAATTCCAGGTGCGCAACGCCTTCCTGCCGCCGACGGCGCTGAAGATGATGCGGTCGGTGAAGGAACCGCGGGCGCGCCATGCCATCGCCATGCGCTCCGTCGCCAGCGGCGGCGAGACGCTGGGCGCCGGGCTGCTCGACTGGGGGCGCGAGACCTTCGGCGTCACCATCAACGAGTTCTACGGCCAGACCGAATGCAACATGATCGTCTCCTCGGCCGCCACGCTGATGGAACCGAAGCCGGGCATCATGGGACGCCCGGTTCCCGGCCATGACGTGGCGGTGATCGACGGCGAGGGCAACCGTCTGCCGCCGGGACGGATCGGGCTGATCGCGGTGCGCCGCCCGGACCCGGTGATGTTCCTCGGCTACTGGAACAACCCGGAGGCCACGGCGGCGAAATTCGTCGGGGATGGGGGCGGCTGGCTGGTCACCGGCGACCAGGGGGAGATGGATGATGACGGCTACATCCGCTTCGTAGGGCGCGACGACGACGTCATCACCTCCGCCGGCTACCGCATCGGTCCCGGCGAGATCGAGGATTGCCTGATCGGCCACTCCGCCGTCCGCATGGCGGCGGTGGTCGGCGTTCCCGACCCGCTGCGCACGGAGATCGTCAAGGCCTTCATCGTGCTGCAGGACGGGGTGACGCCGGACGACGCGCTCGTCGCCTCGATTCAGGAGCATGTGAAGACGCGGCTTGCCGCCCACGAATATCCCCGGGCGATCGAATTTCTCGAAAGCCTGCCGATGACCACCACCGGCAAGATTATACGCCGGGAGTTGAGGAACCGCTCCTAACATCATGATCGAAATCATATTATTGGCTGCGGCCTTTCTGGCCGGAGCGATGAATTCCGTTGCCGGCGGGGGCAGCTTCCTGACCCTGCCGGCCCTGATATACGCCGGGGTGCCGCCAGTCGCCGCCAACGCGACCGGCACGGTCGCCCTGCTGCCCGGCTATGCCAGCGGGGTCTACGGCTACCGGCAGGATCTGACGCCGATCGGCAGCCTCAGCCTGCCGCTGCTGTCCGTGGTCAGCCTCGCCGGCGGGCTGGCCGGCGCCGGCCTGCTGCTGGTGACCCCGGATTCGGTGTTCCGCGACATCGTTCCGTGGCTGCTGCTGCTGGCGACCGGGCTGTTCGCCTTCGGCAACATGCTGGCCCAGCGGCTGCGCAGCCTCGGCCTTCACGGCAACGGGGCGATGCTGGGCACGCTGTTCGTGGTGTCGGTCTATGGCGGCTATTTCAACGGCGGGCTCGGCATCCTGCTGCTGGCGCAGTTGAGCCTGTTCGGGATGACCGACCTCAACGCCATGAACGGGCTGAAGAACCTGTTCTCGGCAGTCCTGACCGCCATCGCCGTCGTGGCCTATGCGGCCGGCGGAGCGGTGGAATGGCGGGAAGCCTTGCTGATGACGGTCGCGGCCGTCGCCGGCGGCTATGTCGGCGCGCGGGTGGGGCGGAAAATTCCCAAGCCGGTGCTGCGCACGGGCATCATCGCCGTCGGGCTGGTGATGAGCGCGGTGTTCTTCCTGAAATGATCGCGCTATAGAGGGCGCCCCCGCCTTTGGCCCCCGCTGCGACCGGATCCGTTGCCATGCTGACCGTTTCCGACCTCGATCTGTACTATGGTGACGCCCAGGCGCTCGACGGCGTCTCGCTTCAGGTGGCGGCGGGGGCGACCACCGCCATCGTCGGCGCCAACGGGGCGGGCAAGACCTCGCTGATCCGTGCCATCGCCGGCATCCTGAAGCCGGCGCGCGGCAGCATCCGCTTCAAGGACCGCGAGATCGCCGGACTGCCCAGCCATGTCGTCTGCGACCTCGGCATCGGGCAGGTCGCCGAAGGCCGGCAGATCTTCCCCAGCCTCAGCGTGCGGGAGAATCTGGAGATGGGCGCCGTGATCCCGCGGGCGCGCGCCACCGCCCGCCAGAGCTACGACCGGGTGCTGGACCTGTTCCCCCGCCTGCGCGAGCGGCTGGACCAGGCCGCCGGCACCCTGTCCGGCGGCGAGCAGCAGATGCTGGCGATCGGCCGCTGCCTGATGGGCAAGCCCGACCTGATCATGTTCGACGAGCCGTCGCTCGGCCTGGCGCCGGCCCTGGTGCAGGAGTTGTTCCGCATCATCCGCGCGTTGGCGGCCGACGGGATGACGATCATCCTGGTCGAGCAGAATGTCGCGGCATCCCTGCGGATCGCCGGGCAAGCCTATGTTCTGGAGAACGGCCGGGTGGTGCTGTCGGGAAGCGGCGAGGCGCTGCTGGCCGATCCGGCGGTGAAGCAAGCCTATCTCGGGCTGTAGCAAAGGAGGGGGGCGCCATGGCCCCCACCCTGACCCGAGCCTGGGGATGCAATCCCGTCAGAACAGCCCCTGCGCCTCGCGGGCATAGCCCAGAAGCGCCTCCACCGAGCGGGCGCGATCGGCCGTCCCGCTGAAGCGCGCGCGCGCCGCCTCCGCTGCCGCAATCCGTGCGGCGGCATCCTGGCCGAGAGCCGCGGCGCGGTCGAGGAAGGCCGCCTCGTCCGGCACCGTCATGCCCGGCCCGGCGACGCCGGCCACGTCGCCCCGGTCATAGGTCACCACCGGCAGCCCTTCGGCCAGGGCGAACGCCGCGCTGCCGCCACCGCCCTGGCGCGGCGGGTTCAGATAGGCGGTCGCCAGCCCATACAGTCCGCGGATGCCGTCCACATGTCCCAGGGACTTCATCCGCGCGGCGTTGCGGGTGGCGGCGATGCGGCCGGGCAGGGTATCCACCGCGCCGGCGAAGGCGACCCGCGCGCCGGGCACCCGGTCGAGCAGGCGGTCGACCGTCTCCAGGAAATCGGCCCCGACCTCCTGGTCCAGCCGGTTGCCGACGACGACATAGAGCGGACCGCCGTCGGGCAGCCCGAAATCGGCGCGGCTGCGGGCGGGCCCGCCCTCCGGCAGGGTCCAGCCGAAGGAGAAGGGACGGAAACGCGCCCGCGCCTCGTCGGGCCAGCCGGCGGCGCTGTCCTCCGGCGCATAGCCCAGCAGAATCGTGGCGAGCGAGGCGGGCAGGCCGCTGGAGGTGGGCAGGAGCACCACCGGACGGGTGCGTGCGAACAGGTCGGCCACCGTGTTGGAGCCGCCGAAGGCGACGATCACGTCGGGATCGAATCGCTCCACCGCGTCGACGATGGCGGTCAGCTTGTCCTCGTCGAATCGGGGCTGGGGGAAGGACAGCATGCGCACCGCCGCGCCCTGGGCGGTGATGGTCTGCTCCCCGTCATATTCCTCGGTGACGTTGTAGCTGTATTCCGGGACGAAGCCGTTCTCGCCCGACACCGCCATGGCGTTGGGGTTCACGATCAGCACCTCGCAGCCCTGGTCGTCCTGCAGCCGGCGGGCGTAGTCGAAGGCGTCGGCGGTGGGCTGGTGCCCCGCGCCCAGCATCTGGTTGGTGATCAGCACCACGCGCTTCACCTCGGCGCGCGGGGCGGCCCTGCGCAGCCTGGGCTCCAGCCCATAGCGCCGCGCCGTCTCCTCCACCAGCAGGCGGTAGAAGCGGCGGAACTCGCCATTGGTGAAGGCGCCGACGTCGCCCTTGCGGGCGTCGCCCTGGAACAGCCGCATGGCGATGCCCCAATAGGCGTAATGCAGCGACGGCACGGAGAAGCGCAGGGGATCGTCCAGCGCCGCGCCGACCAGGGTGCGGTAATGGGCGATGTCGCCGGTCAGCAGGAACAGCAGGGACTGGCGCCGCATCACGTCGCCCATGGTGTAGCGCGCATCGACCTCCGCCGCCGCCGCCGCCCGGATGTCGTCGTCATAGCGGCGGATCAGGTTGGCCAGCGCACCGACATTGCTCCAGCCCTCGCCTTCGTTGGTCAGCAGGCTGAGCGCGCGGGCGAAGCTCAGCGCCGCCTCGCGCTGGCGTCCGCAGCCATGCAGGGCGTGGCCCAGATTGGCATGGAACAGGGGGGAGCCGTCGTCGCCGGCCACGGCCTGGGCGATTCGGTCCACCGCCTCCTCCGGCCGGCCGGATTGCAGGGCGATGACCCCCAGCAGATGCAGGGCGTCCGGATGGCCGGGCGACGCGTCCAGCACGTCGCGATACAGGCGCTCGGCCTCCGCGGTGCGGCCGGCGCGGTGATGCTCCGTCGCGACGGCCAACGTCTGCTCGATCTGGTCCATAATGCACGTCCTTGCTGTCGGGGCGGCCCCCATCCCCCGGAAGCCGTCGTCCCCTGCTGTTTACCCTGTTTTAGGAGACACGCGATCAACTTTCCGCATGCGTGGATCTACGACCATTCGGGGAGGCTGCGGCCAACGCGCCACCCCCCGTCCGACAACAGCCCTCGGCCCCATCCTGGCACGGTGCATCCTGCGGGGCATCGCCGCCCTTTGCATCGCCATCGGCGCGCCGATTAACCCAGTGACGGCGCAGAGCGTCACCCCGGCGGTGAGTGAGATCGCAGGCAATGGGCCGTCGATCGCCATCAGCCTTGCCGACCGCCGGCTGTACCTGAGCGGGGCTGACGGCACGATCCGCAGCTTTCCGGTCGCCATCGGCCGCCCCGGCGTTCCGATCCCCCTCGGCGACAGCGCCATCCTGCGCAAGCGCCGCGACCCGACCTGGAGGCCGACCGCCAACCAGCGGCGCGAGAAGCCGTCCCTGCCGCGGTCGGTGCCGCCGGGACCGGACAACCCGCTGGGCAAATTCGCGCTCGACCTCGGCTGGCCGGCCATCGCCATCCACGGCACCAACGATCCGGAGTCGGTGGGGCGGCAGGCCAGCGGCGGCTGTTTCCGCATGCTGCCTGCCGACATCGAAACCGTCTTCGCCGCAACCGAGGTGGGAACCCCGGTGCGGGTGGTGCGCGATTCGCTGTCGGGCAGCCCGCAGATGCCAATGGCGACTTCACCAGCGACTGCGCCGGCGAGGACGCTTCCCGTCGCGGACAGGGCCGCGCCATTGGCCACACGGCAGCCGCCGAAACCGTTGCCGTCCCCGGCCGTCGCCACGGCCGCAGGGGTGTCCTCACCGCAGCCGGCCCCGGGACCGTCCCCAAGACCATCCCAAGGCCCGCCCCCGGAGCCGCCACCCCAGCCGGTGGCCGATTCGCGCTGCCCGACGGTCACGGCGCCGCTCAGGCGGATGATCTGCGACGTGCCGGCGCTGGCCCTGCTGGATGGCCGTGCCCGCGGGGCGCAGGAGCGTTTCCTGGCCGGCATCGCCGATCCGGCAGAACGCGCCGCCGCGGCCTACGACCTGATCCGGGAGGAACGCCGCTTCCACGAAAGGATCGCCGCGCTTTGCTGGATCCGCAGCGGAACGGAAGGCGACCCGCATGTCGCGGCATCGGCGCGATCCTGCCTGACCACCGCACTCGGCCGCCGGGTCGACGACGTGGCGGAGCGGATCGCAACGCTGCGCGGCGGTTCCCGTATGGCGGCCCGGCCATAGAGTTACCTGTCGGAACGGTGGAATCGCGCGGCGGCATTGTCATTCTGACTTGCCTGCATCCCCCTTGGGCTGCTAACCCGCAGAACCTCACCGTTCGGATAATCCGCCACACATGCCGATCGACTATTATCTCAACATCGCGGCCTCAGGGCTGCTGACCGGCCTGGTCTATGGGCTGGCGGCGCTGGGGCTATCGGTCATCTTCGGCGTGGTGCGCGTCGTCAACTTCGCCCATGGCGAGATGATGGTGGCGGGCATGTACGGCGCCGTGCTGCTTGGCGGCTGGTGGGGGCTCGACCCGCTGCTGTCCGCTCCGGTCATGGCGGCGCTGCTGTTCGCCTGCGGCTGGGTTCTGCAGCGCGGGCTGGTGAACAAGTTCGTCGAGCGGCCGGAGCACATGCAGTTCATCCTGCTGCTGGGCATCGCCACCATCCTGGTCAACGCCATGCTGATGCTGTTCGGCCCGGATGCCCGCAACGTGCAGGTGCCCTACAGCTTCGACACGGTGGAGATCGGGCCGATGCTGCTCGATTCCGTGCGGCTGCGCGCCGGGGCGGCGGCGATCGTCGTTGCGGCGGCGCTGTTCGCCTTCTTCCGCTTCAGCCGCACCGGCAAGGCGATCCGCGCCTGCGCCGACAACCCGCTGGGCGCCCGCGTGGTCGGGCTGAACATCGACGGGCTCTATGCCCTGACCTTCGGCATCGGCGCCGCGGTGGTCGGGGTGGCCGGCGCCCTGATGACGCTGCTGGTCGACGCCCGGCCGCAGCTGGCGCCGGAGTACACGCTGCTCAGCTTCATCATCGTCATCGTCGGCGGTCTGGGCAGCCTGCCCGGCGCGCTGCTGGGCGGCGTGCTGATCGGCATGTCGGAGGCGCTGGCCGGCTTCCTGCTGACGCCCTCCCTGAAATCGCTGTTCAGTTACGGGGTTCTGATCGTGGTTCTGCTGCTGCGCCCGCAAGGGCTGTTGGGGAAACGGTCATGATCGGCCTGTCGGGAGCGGCTTTTTCGGGAGTGACGGGCCGCGGCATGGTCCTGCTCGCCCTGACGGCGCTGGGGCTGGCGGTGGCGCCGCTCTTCGCCGACCGCTATCTGGTGTCGGTGCTGACCACGGTGCTGTGGTTCGCCTATGTCGGGCAGGCCTGGAACGTGATGATGGGCTTTTCCGGCCTGCTGTCGCTGGGCCATGCGCTGTATGTCGGGCTGGGCGCCTATGTCAGCGCGGCGCTGTTCGTCCATTTCGGCATCGGCCCGTGGGCCGGCATGATCCTGGCGATGCTGGTCGCGGTGGCGGCCGGCTGCGCCATCGGCTTCCTCGGCTTCCGCTTCGGGGTGAAGGGCGTGCATTTCGCCCTGCTGACCATCGCCTTCGCCGAGGTGGCGCGAATCGGCTTCGACCACATCACCTGGGTCGGCGGCTCCGGCGGCTTCTTCCTGCCGGTGGAGGCGGGGGTCAGCGATCCGCTGAACCTGCGCGGCTCGCCCCTGCTGTTCTACTATGTGGCGCTGGCGCTGGTGCTGGGCGCGCTGGTCCTGTCGCGGGTGCTGCTGCACAGCCGGCTCGGCTACCAGTGGCTGGCGGTGCGCGAGGAGCCGGACGCGGCGGAGGCGTCGGGCGTCGACCTGTTCCGCGCCCGCATGACCGCAGTGGCGGTGTCGGCCGCCCTGACCGCGCTGGGCGGCGTGTTCCAGGCCTTCTACTTCAACAACCTGTTCCCGGAGCAGGTCTTCTCCATGGGCCGCTCCATCGAGATCATCCTGCCGGCCATCGTCGGCGGCATCGGCACGCTGATCGGTCCTATCCTGGGGGCCTTCATCCTGACGCCGCTGGGCGAACTGCTGACCTTCCTGATCGAGGCCGGAGGGCTGGACCTGCCGGGGCTGAAGCAACTGTTCTACGGCGTGGCGCTGGTGGTGATCGTGGTGTTCCGGCCGGAGGGCGTGTGGCCCTGGCTGGCCCGCCGCCTGCGTCTGGTCCGCCAGCCGGGGGAGGGCGCCTGAGATGTCCGCACTGCTCGAGGTCGAGGGCCTGTCCAAGCGCTTCCGCGGGCTGAAGGCGGTCGCCGATGTCAGCTTCACCGTGCCGGAGGGGCGCATCCTCGCCCTGATCGGCCCGAACGGCGCCGGCAAGACCACCACCTTCAACCTGATCGCCGGTGTCTTTCCGCCCGACGAGGGGCGCGTCACGCTGAAGGGCCGTTCCCTGACCGGGCTGAAGCCCAACCAGGTCTGCGCCGCCGGCATCGGCCGCACCTTCCAGATCGTCAAGCCCTTCGGCCAGCTGACGGTGGAGGAGAATGTCATCGTCGGCGCGCTGGCCCGCGAGACGTCGGTGGAAACCGCCCGCCTCCAGGCCCGCGCCGTGCTGGAGCGGCTGGAACTGGCCGATCAGGCCAACCGGCCGGCGCGCAGCCTGACGCTGCCCGACCGCAAGCGGCTGGAGGTCGCCCGCGCGCTGGCCACCCGGCCGACGCTGCTTCTGCTGGACGAGGTGCTGGCCGGCCTGCGCCCGACGGAGGTCGACCGCATGGTCGGGGTTCTGCGCGAGCTGAACCGCCGCGAAGGCCTGACCATCCTGATGATCGAGCATGTGATGCGCGCGGTGATGGCGCTGTCCGACCGCGTCGTCGTGCTGGACCATGGCGAGAAGATCGCCGACGGCGCCCCGGCGGAGGTCGTGGCCGACCCCCGCGTGGTCGAATCCTACCTGGGCGCCGAGGCCTTGGACTGATACCGCCGCCTCAGTTGCTGAGGTTCGAGGGATCTTCGCGGAAGCTGACGGAGGCGACCTGCGCGGTCAGCGGCTGGCCGGGATAGGTGAAGCGGCGCAGCCATTCGGTATCGCCCGACGCGCTCCAGAAGCGCAGCATCAGCCGGCCCGGCATGCGCGGCAGCTCTCCGTCCTTGGCCGTGACGCGATGCACCGGCTTGCCGTCGACCGTCCAGACGATGCCGTCCGGCTTCCAGTCGAAGCCGTAGCTGTGGAAGCCCTGGGAAGCGTCGAAGCCGAGATCGACCACCGTGTCGCGGTGCCCGACGCCGTTGGCGACCCAGCTGATCTCCAGCTTGCTGGTGTCCTTGCCGGCGATGCCGAAGGTGATCTCGTCCCAGGGATCGCCGAAGGGCGGGCCGGTGTAGTGGGACACCGAGGTCATCACCCCATCGGCCTTCACCGCCTTCAACGACACCGAATAGCTGCCGTAGCCGTAGAAGCGGTGGGTGGAATACTCGCCGCAGGAATAGCGGTCGCGGCCGCTGAGCCGGTCGGTGACCGACAGGGCCAGATGGCCGGGTTCGAAGGTGACGTTGGCGCGGTTCCAGCTGCAGTTCATGTGTCCGCCCGACTTCCAGCCGTCGGAGCGCTGCCAGCGCGAGACGTCGAACTTTCCCGACTTCTCGCTGAAGCTGCCGCCGAGATGGCTGAACAGGCCGTCGGCCATCGCCGGTCCTCCGGCACCGGCCAGCATGGCGGAAAGCCCGCCGGCGATGAAGGTGGCGAAGACGGCTGCTGTCCGCCTGCCCCGTCGATTGGCGTCGTTGCGCATGGCTGATCCTCCCGCTGCGAACGGGCCGGCGTGCAATTTCGGTCGGCCCACACCACCATATCGCGAGGGTAGGGCGGGGCGGCAACGGCGCGGGCGGGGGGTGGCCGCCGCCGGCGGACTTACCTCCGCCGGCAACCTCCGCCCTCAATCGTTGGTGACGCCGCTCTTCGGGATACGCACGTCGCGGTGTACCGACATGCTCAACAGCAGGCCGACACCCACCATCAGCGTCATCATCGCCGAGCCGCCGTAGGACACCAGCGGCAGCGGAATGCCCACCACCGGGATCAGCCCCATCACCATCGCCACATTGACGAAGACGTAGAGGAAGAACTGCGCGGTCATGCCGACCGCCACCAGCCGGCCGAACTGGCTGCGGCTGTTCAGGGCGATGACCCAGCCATAGATGAACAGCAGCAGATAGAGCGCCAGCAGGGTCAGCCCCCCGACCATGCCGAATTCCTCGGCCAGCACGACGAAGATGAAGTCGGTGTGCTTTTCCGGCAGGAACATCAGCTGGCTCTGCGAGCCGGACATGAAGCCCTTGCCGAACATTCCGCCGGAGCCCAGCGCGATCTTCGACTGCAGGATGTTGTAGCCGGCGCCGAGCGGATCGGTTTCCGGGTCCAGGAAGGTGTAGACCCGCTGCTTCTGGTAGTCGTGCAGGAACTCCCAGCCGACGGGAATGGCTGCGAGGCCGCCGCCGATCACCACCAGGAACTTCCACAGCCGCACGCCGGCCGCGAAGAACACCGCGCCGCTGCCCAGGATCAGCAACAGCGAGGTGCCGAGGTTCGGCTGCATCAGCACGAGCGCGACCGGCGTGAAGACCAGCAGCAGGGGCGGGATCAGCAAAAGCGGACGGCCGATCTGGTCCAGCGTCACCCCGTGGAAATAGCGGGCGAGCGCCAGCGCCAGCGCCGGCTTCATCAGCTCCGACGGCTGAAGCTGGAAGAATCCAAGGTCGATCCAGCGCTGCGCGCCCATGCCGATGCGGCCCATCAGCTCCACCGCGATCAGCAGGCACAGCACGATGAAGAAGATGATGTAGGCCGACTTCATCAGGTGGCGGATGTCCACCAGCGCTATGCCCAGCATCAGGACGAGGCCCGGGACGGCACGGACCAGCTGCGGCTGCGCCCAGGGCCTCCAGTGGCCGCCGGCGGCGGAATAGAGCAGCACGATGCCGATCCCGGTGATCGTGCAGATCAGCAGGACCAGCCCCCAGTTGATGAGCCTGAACTTGGAGCCGAGTGTCAGCTCCGACCGCTGCGGCTCCAGACCGCCGGAGCCGAGATGGGAAAGAACCACGACCGTACGCCGATGTTGCCGGAAATTGGGACAGTGCCGGATGAGCCCCGGCGGCACGGCCGGAGGTAACCGGGCCGGATAATGCGGCAAGCCGCGTCGCGGGTAAAGCCGGCCGGTGCGCCGGCCTATTTTTCCAACCGGGCATCCCCGGTCGGTGGCGCCGGTTCAGGCGGTGGCCGCCGCGGCCTGCAATGCCGCCGCCGGGAAGAAGCGCACCTGGTTGCGGCCGCCGTTCTTGGCATCGTAGAGCGCGCTGTCGGACTGGGCGATCAGGTCGGAGAACTGGCTGTGGTCCCGCGTCATGCTGACGCCGCCGATGCTGCAGGTCACCGCCACCCCGCCCTCCGCCGCCAGCGGCGTCAACTGGCGTTCGATGGTGCCGCGCAGCCGCTCGGCCAGCAGCCGTCCGGTTTCGCCCCCGGTTTCGGGCAGCAGGATGGCGAACTCCTCGCCGCCCATGCGGCCGATCATATCCTCCCGCCGGATCTGGCCGGCGCAGGTGTCGGCCACCGCCTGGATCACCCGGTCGCCGAAGGGATGGCCGGCCCGGTCGTTGATCGCCTTGAAGCGGTCGATGTCCAGGATCAGCACCGTCAGCTCCCGCCCATGCCGGCGGGCGCGGCGGAATTCGACCTCGCCCAGTTCGAACAGGCGGCGGCGGTTGAGGGCGCCGGTCAGTCCGTCGGTGTTGGCCAGCATGGTCAGTTCTCGGTTGAACTCGTCGCTGGCCATCAGGATGTAGTTGATGGCGCCGATCACCGTGCCGAGCAGGGACAGCAGGAAGGTAGCCCGCTCCACGGTGTCGTCGACGAGTTGGCCGAGCGGGGCCTCATAGATGAGGCCGGCGCCCATGCGGACGAGAAAGACGACGGCGAGGGTGGTGGACAGCAGGCCGGTGATATGGTGCGGAACGCCGCGGTGCTCGTAGCGGACCAGCACCTCGAAGGCGATGACCAGCAGTATGGCGGCGGCCACGAAGCTGACAAGGGTGCGGACCGCGGACAGGCCGCCGCCGGACAACAGCAGAATCAGGCAGCAGAGCGCCACGCCGCCGCCGACCGCCGCCGGCCCGAAGCGCCAGACCGGCCGGTTCTGCAGATGGCGGACGCAGGTGTGGTTCAACGCCAGCCCGGCAAGCCCGATCCCGTTGGCAAGCGGGATGAACAGCTCCGGCATCCCGCCGCCGCGAAGGCCGGCGATGAGAAAGGCGAAGCCCAGCAGGAATTTTCCGTAGGCGTAGGCACGCAATGAAGCGCGGATATGGCGTGGATAGCAGCCGGACGCCACGACGATGGACAGCCCCACCGCAAAGCCGATCACCACGATGACCTGCGCGATGAAGGTCGTATCGAAATTCATCCGCCGGCCCGCCACGCCTGATTATGCCAGTACTCCTTCGGCACGCTAACCGAAGCCTATACCGCTGACAAGGCGCGCCGAGCGAACTCTGGATAGGGAGTTCTCACAATTGTCGATCGATTGCTGCCGACATAGACGGCAGGTGGTCATGCCTGTTCCGGCGCGTAGCCTTTCACGAACAGCTCGACCGCGGCATCGACGAAGCGTTCCAGTTCCTCGTCGCTCGGCCGCTCGCTGAGGCACAGCAGCAGCTTCATGTGCATGTTGGCCTTCAGCAGGCCGAAGAACTGGTGGGTGGCGAGGTCGAAGTCGGTGATCGCCAGCTCGCCCTTGCCGGCGGCATGCGCCATGAACTGGCGGGCGCGCTCGAAGGTCTCGGCCGGACCGCTTTCGTAGAAGGCCTGCGCAAGCTGGGGCTGGCGCAACACCTCGCCCAGCACCATGCGGTAGACCCCCAGCGCCTTGGGCGAGGCGATGAAGCGGACGAAGGTCCGTCCGATCAGCCGCAGCCCTTCGGTGACCGGCAGGCGCATCGCCTCTTCCCAGATACCGGCCATGACCGAATTGGCGCATTCACAGGCGACCATCGCCCGGAACAGCTCTTCCTTGCTGCCGAAATGCGCGTAGAGCGTGGCCTTGGACACGTTCGCCTTCTTGGCGACGGTATCCATGCTGACGGCGCTGTAGCCATGCTCCAGGAACAGAGCACCCGCGGCCTCCATGATCTGGGCCGGCTTGGAACCTGCTTCGGGAGTGGGGGCAACCAAGGTGGTCATACGCGCCTCGCCTGAGTCCATGTTCTTGGCCCCTACCGCGTTCCGCATCGCCCGACAAGCCCCCACACATCCTGTTTTCAAAAACTGAACCGTTCAGTACGGCCTTGACAACAGATAGGCCCTCAGCCATTTTCCGACAAGACTAAACTGAACGGTTCAGTTTCTTTCCCGCAACGGCGCCGGCAAGAGCGTGTTCGGGAAAGAGGGGCGGGACCGCGGTGGATTAGGGATAGAGACAATGGCGAAAGGCGTTCGGAAGATCGTGCTGTCGGGCGTCGCGCTGGCCGTGCTGGCCGGCGGCGCCGTCGTCGGCGAACAATGGTGGCGGGAAGGCCGGTTCATGGAATCGACCGACAACGCCTATGTGCAGAGCGACATCACCGTGGTCAGCCCGAAGGTCTCCGCCTATGTCCGGGACGTGAAGGCGGCCGAAAACCAGCTGGTGCGGGCCGGCGACGTGCTTGCGGTGCTGGACGACCAGGACTTCCGCGCCAAGGTGGCTGAGGCGGATGCAGCGGTGACCGCGCAGAAGGCGGCGCTCGGCACGCTGGACTCCAAGCTGGAGCTGCAGCGCACGGTGATCGACCAGGCCGCCGCCACGCTGGCGAGCGCCGAGGCCGAACAGCGCCGCGCCCAGCAGGAGTTCGAGCGCAGCCGCTCGCTCGCGAACGACAGCTGGACAAGCCGGCAGAAGCTGGAAACCGCCGACGCCGACCTGCGCAAGGCGGTGGCCCAGGTCGCCAAATCGCGGGCGGCGCTCGCCGCGGAGAATGAGCAGGTCAACGTCCTGCGCGCCACGCGGACGGAAACGGAAGCCCGTCTGGCCCAGACCGAGGCGACGCTGCGGACCGCGCGCATCGACCTGGAGAACACCGTGGTGCGGGCGCCGGTCGACGGCGTGGTCGGCAACCGCGGCGTCCAGGTCGGCCAGTATGCCCGGCCGGGCGTGCAGCTGCTGTCGCTGGTTCCGCTGCCCGACGTCTATGTGGTTGCCAATTTCAAGGAGACCCAGCTGTCACGCATGCGCCCCGGCCAGCATGTCAGCATCTCGGTCGATGCCTTCCCCGACCGCAATCTGGTAGGCACGGTGGAGAGCTTCGCACCCGCGTCGGGTTCCAAGTTCTCGCTGCTGCCGCCGGAGAACGCGACCGGCAACTTCACCAAGATCGTCCAGCGCGTGCCCGTGCGCATCGCCCTGCCGCGCGACAACGCGCTGGCCGGCCTGCTGCGCCCCGGCCTGTCGGTGGTGGCGGAGGTCGACACCCGTGGCGCCGACGCCCTGCCGCATGTAGCGACCGGCAGCGTGTTCGGCGTGCTCGGCGACAAGCAGGCGGTGGCGGCCAAGTAGCGGCAGCCCAGTATTATTGGCGGGGCCGTCCCCGCCACCAACACCCAGGCGACCATTGGCCGGAGCCATCCCGGGGCGGGATTCCGTCGGCCGCGACCGAAGGCAGCGGTTCCATGGCGATTCCGGCCCAGGGCATGCGCCCGCTCACCACGCGCGACATCGTCGGTTTCTTCGCGATGGTCGTCGGCATGTTCATGGCGATCCTGGACATCCAGATCGTCTCAAGCTCTCTGTCGGAAATCCAGGCGGGGCTGGCGGCCAGCGCCGACGAGATCTCGTGGGTGCAGACCTCCTACCTGATCGCGGAGGTCGTGATGATCCCGCTGTCGGGCATCCTGTCGCGCATCATGTCCACCCGCGTGCTGTTCACCGTGGCCGCCGCCGGTTTCACCCTGACCAGCGTCGCCTGCGCCTTCGCCGGCAGCATCGAAACGATGATCGTCTGGCGCGCGCTCCAGGGCTTCATCGGCGGCGCGATGATCCCGACGGTCTTCGCCACCAGCTTCACGATCTTCCCGCCGGAAAAGCGGGCCGGCGTGTCGGTGATGATGGGCCTTGTCGCCACCATGGCGCCCACCATCGGCCCGACGCTGGGCGGCTATCTGACCCAGCACATGTCCTGGCACTGGCTGTTCCTGGCCAATGTGATCCCCGGCATCGTCGTGACCTCGCTGGTCTGGCTGCTGGTGGACGTGGATCGGCCGAACCCCGCACTGCGCAAGGGCTTCGACTTCATCGGCCTGCTGCTGATGGCCGTATTCCTGGGCTGCCTGGAATATGTGGTGGAGGAGGGGCCGCGCAACGACTGGTTCGACGACGAGGCGATCCTGGCGCTTGCCGTGGTGGCGGCGGTCGGCGGCATCGGATTCTTCTGGCGGGTGCTGTCCTACCGAAATCCCATCGTGGAGCTTAGGGCCTTCGCCGACCGCAACTTCGCCATCGGGTCGCTCTACAGCTTCATCCTCGGCATCGGGCTTTACGGGTCGGTCTATCTACAGCCGCTGTTCCTGGCCCGCGTGCGCGGCCTGAACAGCCTGCAGATCGGCACCATCATGTTCGTGACCGGCGCCTTCCAGTTCCTGTCCGCCCCCATCGCCGGCGCCCTGTCGAAGCGGATGGACCTGCGCGCGATGCTGGCGCTGGGGCTGATCCTGTTCGGCAGCGGCGTCTGGATGAACAGCCACTTCACCGCCGAGACCGGGTTCTGGGAACTGTTCCTGCCGCAGGCGGTGCGCGGCATGTCGCTGATGCTGTGCTTCATCCCGATCAACAGCGTGGCTCTGGGCACCCTGCCGCCGGACAAGCTGAAGAACGCGTCGGGTCTGTACAACCTGATGCGCAACCTGGGCGGCGCCATCGGGCTGGCGGCGATCAACACGGTGATGACCGACCGCAACGCCCTGCACCTGAACCGCCTTGGCGACAACGTGAACCTCGCCCGGCCGGAGGTGCAGCAGATGGTCGACACTCTCAGCCAGCGCTTCGACGGGCTGGTCGCCGATCCGACCGCCGCGGCGATGGCCCGGCTGGTCGGGCTGGTCCAGCGCGAGGCGCTGATCCTGACCTTCAACGACGCCATGCTGATGATGTCGGCGGTGTTCTTCGGCGCGCTGCTGTTCATGCCGCTGGTGCGGCGGCCGGGCGGGCCGGTGAAGTCGGACCATTGATCGGCGCGGATTATCGGCGCGGACGCGCGAGCGGCATAGGTTGCCGCGCATGGGTTGTGCTATAGCATGACGGATCGTTGTACCGCCCGTCCGAATTCCGCCGAGCCCCCGCCGAGCCCCATGAGCAAGCGCCAATACACCCGAGCCGAGGTCAAGGAACTGCTGGGCGCCCTGGAGCGCCAGTGCCGCGAAGCCTCAAAACTGGCCCAGTTGGCGGAGCATGAGGCGAGCAAGCACAGCTTCGGCGCCTATCGTGACTTCCGCGACAAGGTCGGCGAATTCCAGGCCCTGGTGATTCTGATCGAGCAGCGCATGCGCAATCTGGTCGATGCGCGGTCCGACGATTTGCGCGACCAGTTCGAGAAGCTGGACACCGTCATGCTGGCCCTGCTGGTGCGCGCCAGCATGCGATTCTTCTTCGTGCTGTCGGCCAATCCGATCCTGCCGATGGGCGCCCGCGAGATCTTCGTCGCGGAGTTGCGCAGCCTGCACGACGCGGCGGAAAAACTGCGGCGCCCCAACTATGCCGGCAAGCTCGGCCCGGAGCTTGAGCGGGAGCTGGAGACGGCCTCGCTGATTCTGGAGGAGATCATCGACAAGGCGCCGAGCCTGCTGAACTTCCGCGGGGCACCGGTCAGCGGGGAGTAGGGGGGCCGGGTTTCCATTGCCCCCCTGACACCACTCACTTCGCCAGAAACTGCGAGATCGTATCCCCCGCCTTGGCGATGTTCGCCACACCGTCCAGATGCCCCAGGGTGGAGGTGATCGCCTCGCTGTACTCCACCGTGTTGCCCTGCTTTTCCAGACGCTCCTTCAGCGGGCGCATGGTGCGGTCGGGCGGGAAGACGAGATCGTCGGCGGACGGGATCAGCAGCACCGGCGCCTTGATCTTGGCCAAGCCATCCTCGAGCGACGGGCCGTTGCCGGTGACGAAGGTCTGGTTGGCCTTCACCAGATAGAGGAAGTGGTTGGCGTCGCTGACCGCGGCGCGGCTGGACGCGGCCTTGTCCAGCCAGGCTTCGATGGCGTACTGGTTGCCCATCGCGGCCTTCGGATCCTTGCCCTCTTCCGCCCATTTGCGGCCGAAGGCGGCGTCGGCCCATTTCCAGTGGCGGGCGTGCAGGGTGACCAGCTTCAGCGCCTCGGTCAGTCCGGCCTTCGGCTCGGCCTTGCCGTAATAGTCGCCGTTGTTCCAGTTGGGGTCGAGCTTGATCGGCGCCGCCCACAGGTTCAGCCAGCCGATCAGGAACGGGTCGGCCTCCGGCCCGCCGATGACCGCGATGACGCGCTTGACCATGTCCGGGTGGTCCGCCGCCCATTCGAAGGCCTGGAGCGAACCCATCGAGCCGCCCATCACCGCCTGCAGGGACTTGATGCCCAGGCTGTCGATCAGCGCCTTCTGGACATTGACGAAATCCTTGATGGTGACGATGGGGAAGCTCATGCCATAGGGCTTGCCGGTGTCCGGGTTGATGCTGGCCGGGCCGGTGGTGACGACGGTGGGATCCTTGGGCGACAGGTTCACCAGCGTGTCGGAGCTGATGATGAAGTATTTGTCGGTGTCCAGAGGCTTGCCCGGACCGATGATGCTGTCCCAATAGCCGGGCGCCGCATCCTCCGGCTTGTATTTCCCGGCGGCGTGGCTGTTGCCGCTGAAGAAATGGGTGATGAGGATGGCGTTGTCCTTCGCCTCGTTCAGCTTGCCGTAGCTTTCCCAGCCGATGCGGACGTTCTTGATCGTCCCGCCGCCGACGGTGGTGTAGGACGGCATCTCGAAGACCTTCTTTTCGACGATGCCATCCATCGCCAGCGCCGGCAACGCGCCGAACAGGCATGCGGCGATGGCAAGCCCGCCGAGACGTGCGGACCAGGTGGACCCGCGGACAACCCGAGGCATGGGCAACCCCCTCCATATTATTTGCTGGACGGGCAGTCTACCCATGGGCATGCGTCTGTCCAGACGGCTTCGCTGACGCTTAAGGTTAGTGCGCCGTCAGCGCAGGCGGACGGCGGTGCCGTTGACCGACACCATCAGCATGCCGTTCTCCTTGCCCAGAACCTCGTAATCGACGTCCACCCCGACGATGGCGTCGGCGCCGACCGACCGCGCCGCCTCCTGCATGTCGGCGAAGGCCGCCTCGCGCGCCTCGCGCAGGGCCGCCTGATAGCCGCCGGCCCGGCCGCCGACGATGTCGCGCACGGAGGAGAACAGGTCGCGGAACACGTTCACGCCCATGATCGCCTCGCCGGCGACGATGCCCAGATACTGGGCGACCTGACGGCCTTCCACGGAATCGGTGCTGGTGACGATCATGATCGCGTTTCCCCTGACGGTTTCGATGCCGCACAGATGGGGCCTTTACGGCGGAGTCCAAGGCGGCACTGCGAATTCGCATGGGGGCCTAGCCCATCGCGCCTTCCCCCACCCCGTCCGTACCGTGTAGGACAAGATAGGTCGCCGGGGGGCGAGAGGGCAGGTTAGGGGGAGAACGATGGACGACACGCGGCGCGCCATCCTGCGCTGGATGACCGGCGTGATGGAGGCGAAGGGCTGGAGTGCCGGCGGCTGGGCAAGGCTGGCCGGCGTCACCGCCACCAACCTGACCCGGTTCCTGCGCGATCCCGTCATGGGCAGCGTACCCAGCGCCGACACGCTGGTCCGGCTCGCCCGCGTCGCCGGATCGGAGCCGCGCTTCCTCGACGACCATGCCTATGCCCCGGTCTCCCGCGTGCCGGTGCTGACCCTGGAGCAGGCCCACATCTTCCTCGACCTCGGCAGGCGGGCGGGGGAGGCGTTCCTGGAAGGCGCGCTGAAGCAGGGTGCCTCGTCGGTCGCCATGGACGGCCGGACCTCCCGCCGCGCCTTCGCGCTGCGTATCCTGTCCAAGAGCCTGGATGCCGCCGGCGTGCTGCCGCGCGACTGCGTGGTGCTGGAACCGCTGGACGTGCTGACGCCGCAGACCGGCGACGTGGTGGTGACGGTGGGGGAGGGCACCATCTGCGGATACCGCTTCTTCCCGCCGCACCTGATGCCGGTTTCGACCGATCCCGATTGCCGCCCGACGGCAATCGACCGCGCCCATGTCGCCGGAGTCGCCGTTCACGTCGTGCGGGCGCTTCGCATGTAAAAACCTGCTGCGGCACGAGTCGCGGCAGGCGTTCCAGGCATCCAGGACTCGCAAAAACGGACGCCTCTACTCCATCCGTTTTGACTTGTGACGACTCTCGCCGGAAGACACCAAATATAGCGCGTTTCCAGGACTTTGCGCTGGTCTACGGCCAAGCCAAAGGTTCACGTTTTGTTCTTGAAAGCTGCGTGTTCGCATCCCATATTCAGGGTCCGGCCAGGCGTACCGGAAGCCAAGCTGCAATATCGCAGCGGCGGTCACGCTTCAGAAGCCGGAAGGGCGGCCTTTCGGGGCCGGAACCGGAGATGTCGGGGCAGCATGGCGATCACTCAGGCACAGCGGGAATTGCGGGCAGGGCGGATCGGCTCGTCGGACGCCACGCGCGTGATGGCCGGCGACTGGCTGGCGCTGTGGCGCGAGAAGACCGGCCGGGTCGAACCCGATGACCTCGACCTCGTCGCCGCCGTTCAGATCGGCATCGCCACCGAACATCTACATCCGCGCTTCGTCACCCATGCCACCGGGATTCCCTGCGTGGCCGCACCCGACACCTACCGCCATGCCGAACATGATTGGATGGTGGCGCACCCCGACTTCCTGACCGGCAGCGAATCCGGTGGTCCGCTCGACACCATCGTGGAGGCGAAGTTCAACAGCGGCTTCCAGAGCGATGCCGACCTCGCCCGCCGCTACCACTGGCAGATCCAGCATCAGCTGGAGGTGGTGGGGCTGGACCGCGCGCTGCTGTCGATCCTGCGCCCGACCGGCCACAGCCTGGTGACGGTGGAACGCCGGCCGGACGACATCGAACGGCTGGTGGAGACGCTGGAAGCCTTCTGGTGGCATGTCGTCAACGACGTCGAGCCTTCGGACCCGCTGCCGGTGGACGGCCCGTCCTATGAGAACGGTCGCGTCTTCGACATGGGCCGGCACAACCGTTTCCGGGCACTGGCCGACCGGCTGGTCGCCAACCGGGCGGTGGCGCTGGAGGTGAAGGAGGACGAAGCCGCCCTGAAGGCGCTGATGCCCGAAGACGCCCGCATCGCCTTCGTCACGGTCGACCGGGCGGCCGACAGCGAGGATGGCCGGGCGGATGGCCGATCCGGCGCCCTCTATCTCGCGCGCGACCGCGAGGGCCGGCTCAGCCTGCGCTATGGCGCACCGCCGCGCCGCGCCCTGGCCGACGCGCAATCCTGGAGCCCCTCCGCTGACCCGAACGCGGCGGAATTCAGCCTGGAAGCAGTGCTGACCGCCGGCTGGGGTGAGGGGAGAGCCGAAACGTTTGGACAAGAAGGACCCAAATCATGGGACGCATGAGCAAGACCGACCACGTCGTCGCCGAAACCGAAGCCGCCGAATCCAGCATGAGCGAATCCAGCACGGCAGAATCCGGCGCACCCGAGTCCAACGTGACGGAAACCACCCCGGTCGAACCGAAATCCGGCGGCAGCCGCGGCTCCCAGGGGTCCAAGGGGTCCGCCGGCGGCGGCCGGGCGGCGGAGCCGCAGCGCATCGACACCATGTTCCTGTGGAACCGGCTGAAGCGCACCGACCCGAAGGCGACCAAGCCCTTCACCCGCTCCGGCGGCTTCCGCGGAACTCAGATCGACCCGACCTGGCGCTTCCAGATGATGACGGAGGTGTTCGGCCCGATCGGCAAGGGCTGGGGCTATGAGCAGGTCGATTGGACCATCGCGGAGCGGATGATCTTCATCTGCGCCCGCGTCTGGTACATCGACCCGGAAACCAAGGAGAAGTGCTTCACCGGCCCGCAGTGGGGCGGGACCGAAATGGTCCGCCGCCGCAACGGCATGGAGATGCCGGACGACGAGTGCTTCAAGATGTCGATGACCGACGCGGTCGGCAAATGCCTGCTGCAGCTGGGTCTGGCCGCCGACGTCTATATGGGTCAGTTCGACGACAGCAAGTACCGGGAGGAGTCGGAGGCCTTCTATGCCGCCAAGTCCAACCCGGATCTGCAGCCCGCCGCCGTCGAAGCCTTCGAGGCGGAAGTGAAGCGCCGCCTGGGGGCCTGCCTGGATCTGGACGACCTGGAAGAGGTCTGGCGCTCCGGCGTCGGCAGCCGCCTGCGCGAGATCGGCAGCGTCGACCGCGCCGCGCAGCATCGCATCACCGGCCTGTTCGCCCAGAAGAAGGCCGAGATTCTGAAGCGTGAGGAAGAGGACGGGCGGGAAGCCGCCTGACGGAACGCCATGAACCAGACGACTCATGACACCGGCGACCGGTCGCCCAGCGGTCTTTTCCGCATGAGCGCCTGGGAAGGCGAGTTCGAACGCGCCAACGCCCAACTGCCGCGCTGGTACTGGAACCCTGGGCAGCGCCGCCGCCACTACGCCCGCTGGGTGGAGGCGGAGGCCGAGACTCTGGCGATGCGCCTGTCGGGACTGCTGCGGTCCGATACCCCGGCGGAAACGGCGGAGGCGGCCCATGTCCTCGTCGACTCGCTGGCGCGTGACATCGACTGGGCTCGACGGTTGGAAGACTCGGATTCGGAAGACGGGAAGCTCGCCCACGCCGCCTGACCGCAGGCGGCATCACGGGAAGGATATCAGATCATGACGATAGAAGAGGTCCAGGCGCGTCTGCGCGCCGCTCAAGCCCGTATGGGGCGCGAGGGCCGCTTCGCCCTCACCCTCAGCCTGGACGGGCGCGAGGAATGCTACATCACCTATTGGTTCCGCCCCGAACCGCACGCCTTCGAGGACTGCCGCGCGGTCGGTTCCGGAACCCTCAACGAATGCCTCGACGCGCTGGACCGCTATGTGGCGGAGAACGGGGTGCGGGACGAGGCTCCGGTGCTGATGGCCGCCGAATGACATCCCCGTAACGGCCAAGCCATCGGCCTTCGTCCCCTCGTCCCCCCCGCGGACGAGGGGACTTTTTTTGGGAGTGGATGCCGCGTTTGCCCCCTCCCTAACCCTCCCCCCGCCCAGCGGCGGGAGGATAGGTGGGGGCCAAGTCCCCGTCACGCTTACTTCTTCTTGCCCGACTGCGCCCTGGCGAACGCCTCGGCGAAGGCGCTGTTGACCGGCTCCGGCGCCTTTGCCGGCTTCGGCGCGGCCTTGGCCGCGGGCGCCGCCGCACGGCGATCCTGCTGCTGCGGACGTGACGGCCCACGCTGCTCCTCCCGTCGCGCCGGACGCGGCGCCTCCTCGCCCATGCGCATGGTCAGGGCGATGCGCTTGCGGGGAATGTCGACCTCCAGCACCTTCACCTTCACGACGTCGCCGGCCTTCACCACCGTGTGGGGATCCTTCACGAAGCTGTTGGCAAGCTGGGAGATGTGAACCAACCCGTCCTGGTGGACGCCGATGTCGACGAAGGCGCCGAAGGCGGTGACGTTGGTGACGACGCCCTCCAGCATCATGCCGGGCTGGAGATGCTTCAACTCCTCCACGCCCTCCTTGAAGGTGGCGGTCTTGAACTCCGGACGCGGGTCGCGGCCGGGCTTCTCCAGCTCCTTGATGATGTCCTCGACGGTGGGGACGCCGAACCGCTCGTCGGTGAACTCCTCCGCATTCAGGCCGCGCAGGAAACGGGCGTCGCCGATGACGCTGCCGAGATCCCGGCCGGTGGTCTTCACGATGCGCTGCACCACCGGATAGGCCTCCGGGTGGACCGCCGAGCCGTCGAGCGGATTCTCGCCGTCGCGGATGCGCAGGAAGCCGGCGGCCTGCTCGAAGGTCTTCGGCCCCAGCCGCGCAACGTCGAGCAGCTGCTTGCGCGAGCGGAAGGCGCCGTTGCGGTCGCGATGCTCGACGATGTTGCGGGCGATGGTCTCGTTCAGGCCCGACACGCGGGTCAGCAGCGGGATCGACGCGGTGTTGAGATCGACGCCGACCGCGTTTACGCAATCCTCGACCACCGCGTCCAGCGAGCGGGCCAGCTTGCCGCCGGCGACGTCATGCTGGTACTGGCCGACGCCGATCGACTTCGGCTCGATCTTCACCAGCTCGGCCAGCGGATCCTGCAGGCGCCGTGCGATGGAAACGGCGCCGCGCAGGCTGACGTCCAGGTTGGGGAATTCGTGCGCCGCGGTTTCCGACGCCGAATAGACCGACGCGCCGGCCTCGCTGACCACCAGCTTGGTCAGGGACAGCTCGGGATGGCGCTTCATCAGGTCGGCGGCCAGCTTGTCGGTCTCGCGCGAGGCGGTGCCGTTGCCGATGGAGATCAGCTCCACCTTGTGACGGGCCGCCAGCGCGGCCAGAACGGCGATGGAGCCGTCCCAGTCGTTGCGCGGCGGGTGCGGGTAGATCGTCGTCGTCTCCACCAGTTTGCCGGTGGAATCGACGACGGCGACCTTCACGCCGGTGCGGATGCCGGGATCGAGCCCGATGGTGGCGCGCTGGCCGGCCGGGGCGGCCAGCAGCAGGTCGTGCAGGTTGCGGGCGAAGACGCGGATCGCCTCATCCTCCGCCCGCTCGCGCAAGGTGCCCATCAGGTCGGTCTCGATATGCGGACCAATCTTCAGCTTCCAAGTCCAGCGCACCACGTCGGACAGCCATTTGTCGGCCGGGCGGCCCTGGTCACGGATGCCGGTATGGGCGGCGATGGTGCCCTCCGCCGGGTGCGGCTGGCCCTCTTCGACCGGCAGAGCCAGGCGGATGTCGAGCACGCCCTGGGCACGGCCGCGGAACAGCGCCAGCGCCCGGTGCGACGGCAGCTTCGACCAGTTCTCCGAGAAGTCGAAATAATCGGAGAACTTGGCGCCCTCGGCCTTCTTCTCCTCGATCACCTTGGAGGTGACGACGCCCTTCTCCGCCATGGCGGTGCGCAGGCGGCCGACCAGCTCGGCATCCTCGCCGAAGCGTTCCACCAGAATATGGCGGGCGCCGTCCAGCGCGGCCTTTACGTCGGCAACACCCTTGTCGGCATTGACGAAGGCGGCGGCCTCGGACTCCGGCTGCTTCTTCGGGTCGGTCAGCAGCGCGTCGGCCAGCGGCTCCAGCCCGGCCTCGCGGGCGATCTGGGCCTTGGTGCGGCGCTTCTGCTTGTAGGGGAGGTAGAGATCCTCCAGCCGGGTCTTGGTGTCCGCCTGCTTGATCTGGAGTTCCAGCTCGGGCGTCAGCTTGCCCTGTTCCTGGATGGTCGACAGGATGCTGGCGCGGCGGTCCTCCAGCTCCCGCAGATAGCCCAGCCGCTCCTCAAGGCTGCGGAGCTGGGTGTCGTCCAGGCCGCCGGTCGCCTCCTTGCGGTAGCGCGCGATGAAGGGGACGGTCGACCCCTCGTCGAGCATGGCGATGGCGGAAGCGACCTGGGACTCGCGGACCGACAGTTCGTCGGCGATGCGCTGGCTGATGGACAGCATGAGGCAGGGATCCTGCGGACTGGTGACGACAAGAAAGGGCGTCTGTCATAGCGCGACGGGGCAGGGCGGCGCCACCCCACCCTTTCGGCAGAGAGCCGGAACCGCGGAAGCTGAAGCGGAGGTGTTTTGCCGCAGCTTTCGCAAAAAGGTGGTAGCCGGCGTTTTTCAACGTCCCTTCACCTGCCGTTAACCATGCCTGACCTATACCTTTGCTTGCAACTTGGTTGCGTTTCCTCCCGAACCAAACTACGGGCGGCCCGGCGGTGATATCGCGGGGCCGCCCTTTCTTTTTTGTCTGACGGGATGCCGGGACGGACCCGCGGGCAAGAAAAGGGCCGGAACGGACATGCCGCCCCGGCCTTACCCCCGGAAGATGCCGTCGATCACCGTTTCGGCACTCCAGGCCGGATCGGCGATCTCGCCGGCATCGTCCAGCGGAGCGAAGCTGCGCCGCCGCTTATAGTCGATGGCCCGGTTCACCACGATCCTGTAAAGCCAGGTCGTGAAACGGGTTCCGTCGCCGCGCCAGCGGTCGGCGTTGGCCCAGATCTGCAGGAAGGCGTCCTGCGCGACCTCCTCGGCGTCGGCTGCGTTCCCGACCACCCGTTGGGCCAAGGCGATGCTGCGGCGCAGATGCCGGCGCGTGAGTGTTCCAAACGCTTTCCGGTCGCCGACTGCGGCGTTCGCCATCAGGGCTTCGTCCGTGCCCGTCTCTTCGGTAGGCTCCACGCCGTCTTCCGCCCGCACCCGGTTGCCGTCACGGGTTTATACGCCGCAAGTGCGGGCTCCCTGCGCGGGCATCCCGTGATTCTCCGATCAGGATTTACCCTGATCCCCGCCCCGGCACACATAATTTCCATAAGCTTGGTTATGCGTTTTTATGTGTAGGCGGGGTAGGTTCTATCCGGCCTCGCTCCCTCTTGTCGATGCAGACGAGCCATGACCGCCGACGCCTTGCGGCTGGCTTCACGCGCGAATTCCAAAGCTGATAAGGAAGTGACTGCAAAAGCGCCGGAATGGCGATGAAACCGGAGACGCCCGTGACGATCAATGCCGTGACCGCATCCACTACGCTGAAGGCCGTGCTGATCGGCAAGGCAGTCCCGTTCGGCAAGCCGGGAGCGCTCAGCGCCATCGGCAAACAGCCGGTCGACGCCGCCCTTGCCATCGGGCCGACTGGCCTTGCCGGCGACGAGCAGGCCGATCTCCGCAATCACGGCGGCCCGGACAAGGCGGTTCACCATTACCCGTTCGACCATTACGCGGCATGGCGGGCCGACCTGCCCGCCCCCGCTCCCTTGCTGGACACCGTGGGGGCCTTCGGCGAGAATCTGTCGACGCTGGGGCTGACAGAGGATGAGGTCTGCGTCGGCGACGTGTTCCGCATCGGGACGGCGACGCTGCAGGTCAGCCAGGGCCGCCAGCCCTGCTGGAAGCTGAACCACCGCTTCGGCGTGGCGGACATGGCGCGCCGGGTGCAGGCCACCGGACGGACCGGCTGGTATTATCGGGTTCTGGAACCGGGCCTAGCCGCGGCCGGCGACAGTGTCGTGCTGGTAGAGCGCCCCCTGCCCGACTGGCCGCTGGCCCGCATCCTGCGCGCCTTCTATCACGACACCGGCGACACCCGGACCTTGGCGGGCATCGCGGAGTTGGAGCCGCTCGCCCCCGGCTGGCGCGATCTCGCCCGGCGGCGGGTGGAGAGCGGCAGGGTCGAGGACTGGAAATCGCGTTTGGGCGGGTAGGCTGGCGCGGCTGTCCGGCCGCTTGCCTTCGCGGGCACCGGCCTGCGGGGCCGCAGTCGCGTCCCTCACCGCCGAGCGTAAGTCGGAACCCACGCTCGGCGGTATCACTGGATTCCCTGTTCCGCGGCGACTTTCTCATACGCAGCCTGCAGGCCGGCGAGGACCGAGGGTCCTTTGACCGGCGACCCCAGATGCAGGCTGCGCAGTTCATCCATCAAGGCTTCCCACATCGGCGGCCCGCCCTCTTCCAGCAGTTGGGCGCGGATGGCGAGTTCCGGCGTCACCGGCCGATGCCGGCGGCCCCAGGCCCCCATATGCACGAGCAGCGGCACGAGTTGAATCGCCGCTTCCGTCAGGCTGTAGATCGCCTTCTGCTGATGGGACGGGTCGTCCCGCTTCGTCAGCAACCCGGCTTCCATCAGGCGCTTCAGCCGATCGGCCAGGATGTTGGACGCGATCTGCTCATGGGACCGGCTCAGCAACTCCCGAAAATGCCGGCGATTCCCGAACATGATGTCGCGGATGACGATCAGGCTCCAGCGGTCGCCCAGCACCTCCAGCGTCAGATTGATCGGACAGCCGGAACGGTGCCTGTCTCCCATCGGGAACTCCTCCGAAAACCGCTTGCAAAATAGGGACGGTCTGGCCTAATGGCAACTGATTGCAAAACGCAACTGGATTGCCGGTGGAGCAAACCGAACCAATGGGGAGGCACGCAATGGCAAAGCTGGTCCTGTCGATGTTCGTCAGCGTCGACGGCTATATCGAGGGCGCCAACGGCGAGTTCGTCCCTCCGGTATGGAGCGACGATCTGGAACGGCACTGGTCCGGCCAGGCGCTGCGGAATGCCGGGCACCTGCTCTACGGCCGCAGGAATTTCCTCTTCAACAAGGAGTTCTGGAGCGCGGCCGACACCGACCCGAACAGCCCCGCCGCCGGCATCGCCTATGCCGCGACGATGAACCGGCTCCCCAAGACCGTCTTTTCGCGCACGCTGTCGGGGGATCCCGGCTGGAACGGGACGCTGGTTTCCGACGACATCGCGGGCGCCGTCGGCAGGCTGAAGGACAGCGTGGCCGGCGACCTCTATCTGTTCGGCGGCGCCGGGATCGCCAACAGCATAATGGCGCTCGATCTCGTCGATGAATACCGCCTGATGGTGACACCGGGCCTTCTCGGCTCCGGCAAGCGGCTGTTCGAGGACGGGATTCCCCGCGTCGCTCTGACGATGGCCGGAGTCCAGCCGCTCGATACCGGTGCAGTCATCCTTCACTATCGCAGAGGCTGAACGGAGCCCTGCCCGCGACGCCCGAATGCGGGTTCGCCCCGCCCTGCCCCATCCTGTCCAAGGTCACGCTGCAAAAGAGGAGACGATCATGTCCTATGTCGATGGATTCGTCCTGCCCGTGCCGAAACAGAAGCTCGACGCCTACAAGGAGCTGGCCCGCAAGGCCGGCGCGATCTGGATGGAACATGGCGCGCTCGCCTTCGTCGAGTGCGTCGGCGACGATGTGCCTTATGGCGAACTGACTTCCTTTCCGCGCGCGGTGCAGGCGACCGAGGACGAGATCGTCGTCTTCTCCTGGATCCTCTACAAGTCGCGCGAAGACCGCGACACGATCAACGCGAAGGTCATGGCCGATCCCCGCCTGTCGAAGGATATGGGCGAAATGCCCTTCGACGGCAAGCGCATGATCCACGGCGGTTTCCGCCCCTTCCTGGAGCTCTGATACCTCCCCGCCCCGTACGGGTTTCCGAACGCCCACAGCACGGCGCGTTCGGAAATCCGAACGGCGGCGGTTCAGACAGCCGACAGAACCTCATAGTTCCAACAACTTAGCTGACTGACCGGCGAGGGCGGGCCCTGGCACGCCGGTTGCTCCTTACGGGTCGCGTCCTGCGCAGGCGGGGCGGATTCGAACCAAGGGAGCGAAAAATCCGATGCCTGCCATGACGCGCACCGCACACGACCTGCCGGGCGGCCGCCGAGTTCCGGCCGATGCCTGTTGCGGGGTCCACCCCATGCGCGCTTTCGAGAGTTTTCCCGTCATCGCCGGCTGACTGCTCCGTCACCCGGCCCCCCGGCCACAATCGACCGTTGACCCGGCCGGCGCGTGAGGCGGGCGGGAAAGGTGAGGTAGTAGGACCATGAACAAACAGACGACGCTGATCATCGTCGCCATGCTGCTGGGCATCGTCACCGGCTATGTCTGCAACAGCATGTTCGACCCGGCCGCCGCCAAGGAAATCGCCAGCTATTTCGCGATGGTGACGGACATCTTCCTGCGCCTGATCAAGATGATCATCGCGCCCCTCATCTTCGCCACCCTGGTCGCCGGCCTGGCCGGCATAAGCGACAGCCGCACCGTCGGCCGCATCGGCGGCAAGGCGATCGGCTGGTTCGTGATGGCTTCCTTCGCCTCGCTGGTCATCGGGCTGATCTTCGCCAACCTGCTGCAGCCGGGCGCCGATGTCGCCGTGCCGCTGCCCGATGCCGCGGCCAGCGCCGGACTGAAGACCTCCGCCCTGAACCTGAAGGATTTCCTGACCCACGTCTTCCCGCGCAATTTCTTCGAGGCGATGGCGAACAACGAGATCCTGCAGATCCTGATCTTCGCGGTCTTCGTCGGCCTCGCCATCGGCCAGCTGCGCGACACCAAGGCCGGCCTGCTCGCCCGCTCGATCGAAGAGGTCGTGCCGGTGATGCTCAAGGTCACCGACTATGTCATGCGCTTCGCCCCCATCGGCGTCTTCGCCGCCGTGGCCAATGTGGTGACGACGCAGGGCCTGGGCGTTCTGGCGGTCTACGGCAAGTTCATGGGCAGCTTCTACCTGACGCTGGCGGTGCTGTGGGCGACGCTGATCTTCGCCGGCTTCCTCGTGCTGAAGGGCGACGTCTTCCGTCTGGTGAAGACGATGCGCCAGCCGATCCTGCTGGGCTTCTCCACCGCGTCGAGCGAATCCGCCTATCCGCGCGTGATGGAAGGGCTGAAAACGTTCGGCGTGAAGGAGCGGGTGACCGGATTCGTCCTGCCGCTCGGCTATTCCTTCAACCTCGACGGCTCGATGATCTACACGAGCTTCGCGGCGCTGTTCATCGCCCAGGCCTATGGCATCCCGCTGTCGCTGGAACAGCAGATCGTCATGCTTCTGGTGCTGATGGTGTCGAGCAAGGGCATCGCCGGCGTGCCGCGCTCCTCGCTGGTCGTGGTCGCCGCAGTGCTGCCGATGTTCAACCTGCCGGAGGCCGGCGTGCTGCTGATCATGGGCATCGACCACTTCCTCGACATGGGCCGCACCGCCACCAACGTGCTGGGCAACGCCATCGCCACCAGCGCCGTCGCCAAGTGGGAGGGCGCCATCGGCGAGGAGGACGAGGCGGAAGAGGCGGCGGACGCCGGCATACCGCCGTTGCCGACCCCGGCCCCGGCCCTGGGCGCGGCCCCGACCCCGGCTCCGGCGGAGTAAGCGGGGCGGCGATCCACACGGACAGTCCACCAAGGCGGGCGGGCAATGGGCGGGGGGATTCTGCTATGATGCGGCGGCCCCCGCCCCTGCCCGCCTTTTTCATGCCGATCGCACGCCGCCTCCGCACCATCGGTCTTCTCCTGCCGGTCATTGCCGGGCTGGCCCTGCTCGCCGGGCTGGCGGGATTCCGCATCAGTGAGGCGATGGGGCTTGCCGCCCTGCGGGAGACCGGGCGCCACCGGCTCGACCTCTCTGCCGAGAGCCTAGAGCGCCAGATCGACAAATACGCCTATTTCCCGGCCACGCTGGGGCTGGAGCGCGACGTTCTCGACCTCGTGACCGGACGGGCGCCGCTGGCCCAGCCAGTAAACCGCTATCTGGAGATGCTGAACGAGCGGGCAGGCACCCTGTCGATCTATGTGCTGAACCGCCAGGGCCGGGTGGTGGCCGCCAGCAACTGGAGCCGCCCCGACAGCTTCATCGGCGAGGATCTGTCCTACCGCCCCTATTTCATCGAGGCCATGGCCGGCCGCCAGGGCCGCTTCTTCGGCGTCGGCACCACGCGGGGGGAGGCCGGCTATTACCTGTCCTCTCCGCTGGCGGAGAACGGCGCCATCGTCGGCGTGGCGGTGGTGAAGGTCAGCCTGGAGCAGTTGGAGCAATCCTGGTCGACGGTGGAGGCGCCGGTCATCGTCAGCGACGAGAACGGCGTGGTCATCCTCGCCTCGGTCCCGTCCTGGACATTCACCACCCTGCGGACGATGGACGAGCAGGCGCACCGGCATTTCGACCGGACCCTGCAATACAACGCCCGTCCGCTGTCGCCGCTGGGCCTGACGCCGCTGAACCGCATCGCCCCGGATGCGGAGCTGGTCCAACTCGCCCGCCCGGCGGATGGGGAGGCGGAAACGGCGGTTTTCCCGGTCAGCGGCAGCTTCCTGGCCCAGACGGCGCCGCTGCAGGGCACGGGGTGGACGATGACCGTGCTGTCGCCGGCCTCGGAGATCACCGGCATGGCCTGGACCCGCGCGGCGCTGGCGGCGGTCGGCAGCGCCTTCCTCGGCATCCTGCTGCTGATGCGGGTGCAGCGCCGCGGCCATCTGCGCGAACTGGAGCGCAAGGTGGAGGAACGCACCCGGAATCTGCGCGCCGCCCAGGACGAGCTTGTCCATGCCGGCAAGCTGGCGGTGATCGGCCAGCTTTCCGCCGGGCTGGCCCATGAGCTGAACCAGCCGCTGGCGGCGCTGCGCACCCTGTCCGGCAATACGGTCAAGTTCCTGCAGCGCGGCAACCTGGACGCGGCCCGGGGCAATCTGGAGCGCATCGCCCAGCTGGTGGACACCATGGGCGCCCTGACCGGCCAGCTCAAATCCTTCGCCCGCAAATCCTCGGGCGTCCCCCGCCCGGTGGCGGTGCGGCGGCCCATCGACAATGCGCTGTTCCTGCTGGAACCGCGGCTGCGTCGATCCGGCGTCGCCGTTCAGCTTGAGGTGCCGGAGGGTGTGGCGGCACTGTGCGACCCCAACCGGCTGGAGCAGGTGGTGGTCAATCTGGCCGCCAACGGCCTCGACGCGCTGGCCGGGCGGAGGGACGGCAAACTGACCGTCACCGCGTGGACGGAGGACGGCCGGACGCGCATCCAGGTGGCGGACAACGGCCCCGGCCTGTCCGAAGACGTCCTGCCCCGCCTGTTCGAACCCTTCTTCACCACCAAGGAGGCGAAGGACGGGAGCAGGGAGGGCGGCGGCGGGCTCGGCTTGGGGCTTGCTATCTCCGCCGGGATCGTGCGTGACTTCGGCGGCACCCTGACCGGGGCGAACGGCGCGGATGGCGGAGCGGTCTTCACCATCGACCTTCCCGCCGCCGACCTGCCGTCCGACCCGTCCGCCGTCCAGGCCGGAGACCTCGCATGTCCGACTCTGCCGCCCCAGCCCTGAACGCCCTGCCCCCGAACGCCCTGCCCTTGAAGGCCATGCCCTTGAAGGCTTTGATCGTCGAGGACGACCCGAACGTCAGCCTCGGCTGCCAGCAGGCGCTGGAGTTGGAGGACATCCCGACCGAGGCGGTGGACAGCGCGGAAAAGGCGCGGCGGCTGGTGGCCGACGGCTTTCCCGGCGTGGTCGTCACCGACATCCGCCTGCCGGGCATGGATGGCATGGAGCTGCTTTCGGCGCTGCTTGCGGCCGATCCGGATCTGCCGGTGGTGCTGATGACCGGCCACGGCGACGTGTCGATGGCGGTGCAGGCGATGAAGCTGGGCGCCCACGACTTCATCGAGAAGCCCTTCTCCCCCGACTATCTGGTCGAGGTCGTGCGCCGGGCGCTGGAGAAGCGGCGGCTGACGCTGGAAGTCCGCGAACTGCGCGCCCGGCTGCAGAATCGCGACAGCATCGAAGCGCGGCTGGTCGGCGGATCGCCGCAGATGGAGCGGGTGCGCCGGCTGATCGGCGACCTCGCCAACTCCGCCGCCGACGTGCTGATCCATGGCGAAACCGGCTCCGGCAAGGAACTGGCGGCGCGTTGCCTGCACGATGCCAGCCCGCGCCGTGCCGGCAATTTCGTCGCCATCAATTGCGGCGGCCTGCCGGAAAGCCTGATCGACAGCGAGATCTTCGGGCATGAGGCCGGTGCCTTCACCGGGGCCGGCAAGCGCCGGATCGGCAAGGTGGAGCATGCCAATGGCGGCACACTGTTCCTCGACGAGATCGAGAGCATGCCGATGCCGGTGCAGATCAAGTTCCTGCGCGTCCTGCAGGAACGCACGCTGGAACGGCTGGGCTCCAACACGCCGATCCATGTCGACTGCCGGGTGATCGCCGCGACCAAGGTGGATTTGCGCGAGCTGGCCGACCGCGGGCAGTTCCGCGCCGACCTCTATTACCGCCTGAACGTCGCCAACCTGCCACTGCCGCCCCTGCGCGAGCGGCGCGAGGACATCCCGCTGCTGTTCGAGCAGTTCGTCCTGCAGGCCGCCGCCCGCCACGGTCGCCCGGTGCCGCCGCCGGATGCCGAGCGGATGCGCCGGCTGATGGCCTATGACTGGCCGGGCAATGTGCGCGAGTTGCACAATGTCGCCGACCGCTGCGTTCTGGGCATCGAACAGGGCTTCCCGCCTTTCGCCTCCGCCCACCCGGCGACCGCCCGGCCGCTGGCCGAAGCGGTGGAGGCCTTCGAACGCGCGCTGATCGCCGACACACTGCGCCGCACCGGCCACAGCCTCGCCCGTGCAGCGGAGGAATTGCAGATCGCCAAGACCACGCTGCACGACAAGATCAGGAAATACGGCCTGTCATGAACGACCGGCCCTCAGACTCCCGGTGCCCGGTCAGCGCAAGGCATCCGCCATGGCGGCGGCATAGCGTTCGGCCAGCAGCGGGCTGGCGTCGGCGCAGGCCGCCGCGACGAGGCGGGAGCCCTCGATATAGGCGGCGGCACGATCGGGGCTCCAGGACAGCGGGCGTTCGACCGCCAGCGCCTTGAGGATCGAGATCTGCTCGGCCATCTTGATCCGCTTGGCCCCATCGGGCGCGGCGGCGAGGCGGGCGGCCTGGATCGCCTTGCGCTCGGCAATCCCCTGGCCGACAACCTCGGGCGCGTCGCTGACGGCGGCCACGAGATTGGCGACCTCCGGACCGAAGCGGTTTTCCAGTTCGGCGATGTTGGTCAGCCCATCCTCGACCGCGTCATGGAGCCAGGCGGCGGCGATTTCCGCCGGAGCGCCGCCGGCCTGGGCCACCAGTTCGGCGGTCTCCGACAGGTGCGCGACGAAGGGCGTGCGCGCCCGGTCGGGACGGAAGGTGCCTTCATGCAGGGTCGCCGCATAGCGCAGCGCCGCAGTGATCAGGTCGTCCTTGTCAGACATCTGGTTTCCTCCGTGCCCCGTGGCAGGCGACGGATCGCCGCGGAGCCGAAAATGCGCTTAATGCGCGAATTACCTTTGCGTCATCAGGTACTGGGCCACGGCTCGATACGCCGGCAACGAGGTCGGATCGTTGGCTGGGTTGGAGGCGATCGGGTTTGAGGCAAAACGGACGATGACCATCTCGGCTGTCGGGTCGATCCAGATCGTCTGACCGTGAACGCCGCGCGCTGTAAAGCTTCCGTGGGCATCATTCGTAATCCACCAGAAGCATTGGTAGCTCCATCCCTCCAGGGCGAACCCTGCCCTCGCGAACTTCTCCCGATCGCCGCCCGCTCGCAGGCGTGCGATCGCGGCCTCGGGAACGATCTGTTTGCCGCCGGCCTTCCCTCCGTCCAGGATCATCTGTCCAAAGCGTGCCATATCCCGCAGCGTCGCGTTGAAGCCCCCTCCCGCATAGGCGGTGCCGATTGCGTCGACCGTGTAATATGCCTCCCGCCGCTGGCCCAACCGCGACCAGACCGATTGCGCGAAGTATTCGGAGAGCGATTGGCCCGTCACCTTCGTGATGAGCCATCCTGCCACATCGGCATTGGGCGTCTTGTATCCGAAGGCCTCTCCGTGGGTGCCGCTTTTCCGGATGCCCTGCAGCGCCTCGTAATAGCTTCGGGGTCCGCTATAGCCGGGCGGCTTGGGAAAGGCATTTCCTGCAGCCGAATAGGTCCATACATCCGCATTGGGGTCGGAATAGTCCTCGGAGTACTGCAGTGCCGTGGTCATCTCCAGCACCTGCCGAACGGTGGCATCGCCGAAGACGCTGTTCCGCAACTCGGGGATGAGCGCGGCGACCGGCGCGTTCTCGTCCAGCCGGCCTTCGGCGATCAAGGCCTCGGCCATCAACCCGGTGATGCTCTTGGTGACGGACATCACGGCATGCAGCCTATCGCGGTCCAGGCAGCCGCCATAACGTTCATACACAACCCGTCCACGATGCAGAACGATCACCCCGTCGCTGTAATTCACATCGAAGGCCTCGTCCCAGGTCATGTCCGCGCCGCCGTTCAATGGCGTGAAGGATATCTTCCCGATGGACGGATCCAGGGCCTCAGGCAGGGAACTCGTCGCTTCCGGGCCCCGGTCGACATTGACGACGGGCATCAACTGGCTGAAGTGGCAGACCGTCCAGCGAAGCTTTGGAAAGGTGAAGAAGTCCGCATCCCCGGGACGGATGGTCAATTCCGGCGAGGGCGGAAAGCCCTGCATCCAACCCATTATGCCCGGGTCCGAAGCCTGTGCGGACAAAGGCTGGCTTTGTTGGGCCATGGCTATGCCTCCGGTCATCCAAGTTGCGGCGAATGCCGCAATGAGCAGGCGGTTCATACGGCCCTCTCTTCAATACCGGGGGAAGATACCGCTTCGCGAAGAACCGTTTCGACGATTTCCAATCAAATAAATACAAAACAACACGCCAGGAGGTTTTGACCCTCAAGAAAGGAAAAGAGTATTTTCCCGGCTTCTGAGATCTTATTCAAGGTCTCTGAAGAGAGGGAGGCTTTGGTACGGTTGATTTCGCGAGACGATCAGGGGAAGCGGATCGCGCCGCTTCTTCCCGGAAAACCCGGCGATCCCGGCCGCCCGGCTGCGAACAATCGCCCGTTTCCGAAGGCGCTCAGGCGAGCGTGGCGACGCGGGAGGGCACGGCATAGACGGTGAAACGGCCGTCGCGCACATAGGCGACCACGCCCACCCCCACCGTCTCGGCAAAGCCGACGCAGAGCGACGTCGGTGCGGAAATGGCGGCGATCAGCGGAATGCCGACGGCGGCGGTCTTGTGGACCATCTCGAAGGAACAGCGGCTCGACACCACGACGAAGCCGCAGGCCGGGTCGATGCCGGCGCGGGCCAGCGCGCCGATCAGCTTGTCGAGCGCATTATGCCGCCCGACATCCTCGCGCACGAGCAGCAATTGCCCATCGGGAAGGGCGAAGCCGGCGGCATGGACGGCGCCGGTCTGCCGGTTCAGGGTCTGCTCCGGCGGCAGGGCCGCCACGGCTCGGCGGATGGCGTCGGGCGCGATGCGGGCGGCGGAGCGGATGGGATCGAGAGGCCGCAGCGTCTCCGCGAAGCTGTCGGTGCCGCAACGGCCGCAGCCGGAGCCGCCCGTCAGGTTGCGCTTGCGCCGCAACAGCGCCGCAAGCCTCTCCACCGGGAGTTGCATGCGCAGGCGCACCCCGTCCGTCAACTCGTCGATGGCGGTGATCGCCAGTTCGTCGGCGCTGCCGACGATCCCCTCGCTGAGCGAGAAGCCGGTGGCGAAATCCTCCAGGTCAGTCGGGGTCGCCAGCATCACGGCGAAGAGAGTTCCGGCATAGACCAGCCCGACCGGCACCTCGTCGATGATCTGCTCCTCGCGGTCGTCGATGTCCGATCCGGTGCAGACCGTCGCCGGCACCAGCCGGACGCCGTGCCGAGAGCGCGGCTGCGCCGGGGAAAGCGGCGCGGAGGTCGGCGGCGCCCAGACGGTTGCATGATCCATGATGCGGCAGAGCCCCTGGCTGCGATGAAAGGCGGGGTGAGGACGAGCGCCGGCCGAATGGTCCGCCACGCCGTACCGTCATAACGCCAAAGCTGGAGCATTGGTCCCCTGCGCCATGCAGGTTCCCAAGGATAGGGCTGGATCCCGGCCTCCGCGCATAGGCTTAACTTACGGGGCTCTGCGCGTTTCCCCGATGGTCCTGCACCTTTCCGCTCGTCATCCCCGTGGAGGCCGGGCCCCAGGCCTACCCGTTGGTATCGCCGGGGAAACACCGGTTTCCCGCATTCGCGGCGAATGACGGATCGGAAAAGCGTTGGACCATGACGGACATATTCAAACAGCTTCACACAAATCCGCAGGCGCAGCCGCCCTGGCCGGCTTCCCCCGCCGGTCCGGCTCCAGCCGTCCGCCATTCTCCCGCAATCCCTCGGCGAGTTCGACCGCGAAGGCGGCGCCGTCCACCAGCATGGCGGCGGCAATGACGGCGAGATGGGCGGGCGGAATGTCGCGGCGGAAGCGGAGCGCCGGCTCCGGCTCCTTCCCCTCCCGGCGCTGCGCGAGGTAGCTGGCGGCGGCCATGGCGAGCGGAACGGCGGGGAACATGTTCTGGATGCCGTGCAGCTTCTGCTCGACCGGCGGAACCGGCCGGCGTGCGATGGCATAGCGCAGATCCGCCATCATGGTCGCCTCGTGCGACAGCAGGCCGGCGGCCATCAGCGCCAGGCTGCGCGGGTTGGTTTCCAGCAGAAGCAGCGCCAGGCCGGGAATCGCCGCCTGTCCGGACATCACGATATGCATCAGCGATTCCTTGGCCCCGGCCGTGTGCTGGATGTCCATCCTGCGGTGGACCAGCCAGTCCGCGAGCCCGGCGAGCGCCCCCGCCGGCAGGAGGCCGTAGGCGACGACATCCCGCATCGCCCGGTCCAGCGTCTCGGCCGAGGGAGCGGGCGCCGGAGGATGTGCCCGGCCGACCGCCGGATGCTTCCCCCGCTTCCCCACGACGCGGGTGCGGGTGCGGGTGCGGGTGCCGACAGCAACGGTCGCGAATGTCACGGCGGACAGGGCCATGACGGACAGGGTGGTGGTGACGAGAGCCTTCATCCCCTCTCCCCTTCCTGGATCGACTGGTTCGCGGGTTCCGGCCGCATCGTCACGGATCGACCTCGTCGTCTTCGTCGTCTTCGGCGACCACGTCGCCCTCGGTCATGTCGAAGGCGGCACCCGGATTACGCTCCATTTCGGAGGCGATATCGTCGTCCTCGGTGATTTCCTCCGCGTCGCTCATGGCGTCGTCGTCGGCAAGCGAGTTGTCGGTGGTGTGCATCCAGCTGTTTTCGTCCGCCATCAGGTCGACGATCTCCTCTTCGGGCTCGTCGGCCTCGACCGTCTTCTGATGGCCGCGGATCAGGGTATCGCGCAGATCGGGCAGGGACAGCTTCTCCTCCGCGATCTCGCGCAGGGCGACCACTGGGTTCTTGTCATTGTCGCGGTCGATCGCCAGCGGCGCTCCGCTGGAGATCTGGCGGGCGCGCTGCGCCGCCACCATGACCAGATCGAATCGGTTGGGAACCAGTAGGACGCAATCTTCGACGGTGACACGGGCCATTCGACGAACACTCCGGATCGGGGGCCCGATCTAGGGCCGGATCAAGGAAAAGGGTTTGGAAGATCGATGACGAGAGGGCCAGGAGCGCCCCCCCCTTTCCTCAACAGTCCCTTTCACCGATCGCGCATCCCTTCACTTGTCGTATCGCAATAGGGGAGTACCGGTCCGTTCCATCGGGACATCGGCCGCCTCCCCATCCGGGTGCGGGAGCGGTACCCATCACGCCGCCGCGAACGAACGGCGCCGACGGCTGTTCTCGTCTGCAAACCCTTCCCCGTCCGCCACGGTTCATGCCCCCCGCTTCGATCCCCCTCACCGGAACATCCCCGCAAGACAGCTCCGATGCCGACCGACTCGCCGCAGTGCTGGCCCGCAGGGAAAGGCAGCATGATCTGCTGGCCCGCTTCGGCACGTCCGCCCTGAAAAGCACGGACATCGGCACGCTGCTGCAGGAAGCCACCAGCCTGTGTGCCGACGGGCTGGGAGCCGAGCTGTGCAAGGCCCTGGAATGGATGCAGGACACCGACGGCGACGGGACGACCGGAGGCCGCCTGCTGGTCCGCGCGGGCGTCGGCTGGCGCCCCGGCGTCGTCGGACGCCGGACGGTGGGCGCCGACCTCGCCTCCCCCGCCGGCTACGCGCTGCGAACCGGCGAGGCCGTCATCTCCAACGATCTCGGCAGCGAATCCCGCTTCCGCTGCCCGGACCTCCTGGCCGAACATGGGGTGAGGAGCGCCATCAACGTGATCATCCGCGGCGAAGGCGATCCCTTCGGCGTGCTGGAGGTCGACAGCCGGCAGAAGGGGCGCTTCGACGCCGCCGACGCCGCCTTTCTCCAGGGCTTCGCCAACCTGCTGGGCGGGGCCATCGACCGCGCCCGCGACGCGGCGGAGCGCCGGAGGACGGAAGCCCTGCTGCGCGAGAACGAAGAGCAGTTCCGCAGCCTCGCCGACCTGATCCCGCAGCTGACCTGGATGGCCGACGCCGGCGGCGCGATCTATTGGTACAATCAACGCTGGTACGATTTCACCGGTACCAAGCCGGGGGAGACGGAGGGCTGGAACTGGCGCATCGTCCACCACCCCGACCATGTCGACCGTGCCTCGGACGGATTCTTCCGCTCGATCCGGGCGGAAGAGCCATGGGAGGACACCTTCCCGCTGCGCCGGCACGACGGCGAATACCGCTGGTTCCTGTCGCGGGCCGTGCCGGTGCGCGGTCCCGGCGGTCGGATCCTGCGCTGGCTCGGCACCAACACCGACGTGACCGAGCAGCGCCGGGCCGAAGCCCGCGTGATGGAGGCTGAACGGCGGCTGCAACTGGCGCTCAACGCCGCGAGGATCGGCGCATGGTCGTGGAATCTGGACGAGGACCGCATCGAGGCCGACGCCCGCCTGCGCGAGATCTTCGATTTCACCGCGGAGTTCCCGACCGACCGACCGCTCCGCGGATCGGACGTGACCGGCCGCGTCCATCCCGACGACCAGCCCCACATCCGGCAGATCATCGAAACCGCCCGGCGGGAACGCGGCGAATATGACGCCGAGTTCCGCATCCTCCTGCCGTCGGGCGAAACCCGCTGGGCGGTGGCGCGCGGCATCGTGACCGACAGCACGCCCGAGCGCAGCCCGAGCCTGATCGGCGTCACCTGGGACACCACCGACCGCAAGCGGGCCGAAGACCGGCTGCGCGTCAGCGAGGAGCGGTTCCGCTCGCTGGTGGAGGCCACCGCCGCCATCGTCTGGAGCACGTCGGAAACCGGGCGTTTCACCGCGCCGCAGCCGAGTTGGAGCGCCTTTACCGGCCAGAGTTTCGAGGAGTTGAAGGGCACCGGCTGGATCGACGCCATCCACCCCGATGACCGCCCCCACACGGCGGAGGCGTGGCGCGCGGCGCGGGCGGGACGGACCGTCTACAAGGCCGAACACCGGCTGCGCCGCCACGACGGCGTCTACCGCGACATGCTGGTCCGCGCCGTCCCGCTGCTGGACGGCAACGGCGCCGTGCAGGAATGGGTCGGCGTCCACACCGACATCACCACCCGCCGCCGCGCCGAGGAGGCGCTGCGCGAGACGGAGGAGCGTTACCGGCTTGCTGCGCAGGCGACCAACGACGCCATCTGGGATTGGAACCTGTCGTCGGACCGCATCCACTGGAACGAGGCGGTGCGCACCCTCTTCGGCTATGGCGAGGATGCGGCGGAAACCGCCGCCGCCTGGTGGATGGACCATATCCACCCCGACGACCAGGACCATGTGGTGACCGGCATCCATGCGGTGATCGACGGCGGCGGCACCCGCTGGAACGATGAATACCGTTTCCGCCGGGCCGACGGCAGCTATGCCAGCATCCTCGACCGCGGCTTCGTCCTGCGCAACGCCATCGGACAGCCGATGCGCATGATCGGCGCCATGCAGGACATCAGCACGCGCAAGCGGGCGGAGGAGGAGTTGGAGGCCGCCCGCCTCGCCGCGGAGGAGGCCAACCGGGCCAAGAGCCTGTTCATCGCCAACATGAGCCATGAACTGCGCACGCCCCTGAGCGCCGTCATCGGCTACACCGAGATGCTGGAGGAGGAACTCGCCGACCTCGGCGTCGACAGCATGCTGCCCGACCTGGAAAAGATCGAGGCCAACGCCCGCCATCTGCTGAACCTCATCAACGGCGTCCTCGACATCTCCAAGATCGAGGCCGGCAAGATGGAGGTGCATGGCGAGGACGCCGGTATCGCCGAGTTGACCCGCGAGGTCGCCGCGACGGTGGAAGCCCTGGTGGAGAAGAAAGGCAACCGGCTGGCGGTGCAAGTGGCGGGCGGGCTCGGCCGCATGCACACCGACGTGGTGAAGGTTCGGCAATGCCTGTTCAACCTGCTGAGCAACGCCGCCAAATTCACCGAGAACGGCACCGTCACCCTGTCGGTCGAGCGCGCCGCGGCGGACACCGGCCCGGCAGACGGCATCATGGCGGCCGGAGAGATGGAAGCAGGGGACATGGCAGCGGCAGAGATGGCGGCGGGAGACATGGTGATCTTCCGCGTCACCGATACCGGCATCGGCATGTCGCCGGAGCAGGTCCGCCGGCTGTTCGAGCGCTTCATGCAGGCCGACAGCTCGACCACGCGCCGTTTCGGCGGGACCGGGCTGGGGCTGGCGATCACCAAGGCCTTCGCCGAGATGCTGGGCGGAGACATCGCGGTCGAGACGGCCTCCGGCAAGGGCACCAGCTTCATCCTGCGGCTGCCCGCCGACCTGCGGCACGGCCAGGCGCACCGCCACACCGATCCTTCACCGGTAACGGTTGACGGGACCGCGGCGTCGCCGTCCGCCCGCGAGACGATCCTGATCATCGACGACGAACAGGCGATGCGCGAACTGCTCGCCCGCTTCCTGCACCGCGAGGGCTTCGGGGTGGCGCTGGCGGCGGATGGACAGACAGGCCTGTCGATCGCCCGGCAGATCCGCCCGCGCGCCATCCTGCTCGACGTGATGATGCCGCGGACCGACGGCTGGTCGGTGCTGTCGCTGCTGAAGGCGGAGCCCGATCTGGCCGACATCCCCGTCATCATCATCTCTTCCCGCCGCGAAAAGGGGCTGGCCCTGTCGCTGGGGGCCGCCGACTATTTCACCAAGCCGGTGGACTGGCAGCGCCTGCACCGCGTGCTGAGCGGCCTCTGCGGACAGGCTCCGGGCACCGCGCTCGTTCTGATGGAAGCCGACGAGACCCGCGCCCTTCTGCGGGCGGCGCTGGGCCGCGACGGCTGGAAAGTCCGGGAGGCCGAGACGGAGGAGGAAGCGTTCCGCCGGCTCGACACCCCCCGGCCGACCGTGATCCTGCTGGACCCCTTCATGGACGGCCTGGACGGCTTCGCCTTCCTCAAGGCGCTGAGCCGCAATCCGGACTGGAGCGGCATCCCCGTCATCGTCATGGCCCCCCAGGCGATCGGCGGCACCGAGGCCGAAGAGTTGCGCGGCCGCGTCCGCGACATCATCCCGGTGACGGAGGATGGATCGAAGGAAATGATCGAAGAGCTGAAGGACGCGATCGCGCGCCTGCGGCCGGCCTCGACCATGATGGAGGTTGCCGCCGCCGCAACGGGAGGAACGGGAGGAACCGATGGCTAAGCTGCTGCTGGTCGAGGACCATGAGGAAATCTGGGACTTCCTGTCACGCCGGCTGAAGCGGCGGGGGTTCGACGTGGTGCTCGCCTTCGACGGACGCCAGGGGGTGGAAATGGCGCGCAGCGAACGGCCGGACGTGATCCTGCTCGACATGAACCTGCCGGTCATCGACGGCTGGACCGCCGCCCGCGAATTGAAATCCGGCGGAGAAACCGCCGCTATCCCGATCATCGCCCTGACCGCGCACGCCATGTCCGGCGACCGCGAGAAGACCCTGAAGGCGGGCTGCGACGATTACCACCCCAAGCCCGTCGACTTCTCGCGCCTGCTGACGCAGATCGACACCGCGATGCAGCGGCCGGCAGGAGTGGGCGGAGCTGCGGGGAGAACCGCCGGGGGGACGACGGCATGATGACGGATTCTCGGATGCCCGGCCTTCTGAAGCGCCTGCTCGGCGGCTCTGCGGACCCGACCCCGTCCACCGTGCAGGCAGCCGCTTCCATTCCCACCGGCGAGCCCGAAGCGGACGCCAGCCCGCTGGGGTCGCGCCTCGGCCACCAGCCCGTGCTGTACGAGATGCTGGCCCGGCAGATCCTGGACTCCCATCTGCGCAATCGCCACCAGCTGCACGACCGCGCCCCCGCGGATCTTGCAAGCGCCAGTCCGGATGAGGCCCGCCTGCTGGTCCGCGCCATGGCCGCCGCCGCCCACGCGAACGGCAAGTTGGACCGCATCGAACTCGGTCGGATCAGGGGCAAACTGCGCAGCAGCCCCCTCGACGAGGAGGACCGGCGCGCGCTTGAGAATTCGCTGCAGGAACCGCAATGCCTGGAGGAACTGGTCCGGCGGGTCGACAGCCCCCGCCTGGCCGCCCGCTTCTACGCCGTTTCCCTGGCGGTGATCGACAAGAACACGTCGACCAATCGCTCCTATCTGCGATACCTCGCCCAGCGCCTCGACCTGCCCGCCGATCTGGTGGTGCGGCTGAACCGGCAGATGGGTCTGCGGCTGTAGCCCACTCCGTCATCCCGGCAACTCGATGAATCGACCTGCGTGGCGGCCGACGAACGCTTAAAGGTCAGCTCAAGCCTTCGCCGGTATCAGACGTCCCGCCCGCTGGCGCTGAGTTCGCCCAGCGCGTTCCGGATCGTGTCGGTTTCCAGCAGCAGCCGGCGCGACACGTCGCTCAGCGTCAGCCAGCCGACGACATGCTTCGCCTCATCCAGAACCGGCAGGCGCCGCACATGGTAGGCGCCCATGATGTCCATGGCCGTGGCCAGCGTGTCGGTGTCGCGGCAGCTGAAGACGGAACTGGACATCACCTCACGCACCCGCACCCGCGTGCTGTCGCCGCCCTCCGCCACCACCCGGAACAGGATGTCGCGGTCGGTCAGGATGCCCAGCAGATCCTCGGCCGCCCCGACCGGCAGCGCGCCTACATCCAGTTCGCCCATCAGGGTTGCAGCCTCCTGCACAGTGGCGTCGGGGCCGATGAACTCCAGCGCTTTCGCCATGATCTCGGAAACCAGCACGGTCGTCTTCCTCATTGATCGGGCCTGCCCTTTGGCGTTGAGGGGCGGCGTCGGGGGGCGGCGTCGGGGCGATGATGGGCGGGCGGTGAAGGGCAACATCCGGCCGGGGAGCGTTGTTCCTCCCTCACCCTCCGAGCGGCCAGACCATCACGATCAGCCATGTGCCCAGCGCCAGGATGAGCAGCGACAACGGCAAACCCAGCCGGGGATAATCGCTGAACCGGTATCCGCCGGGGCCCATCACCAGCGTGTTGCACTGATGGCCGATGGGGGTCAGGAAATCGCTGCCGGCACCGACGGCAACCGCCATCAGGAACGGATCGGGGCTGAGCCCCAGCTGTTGGGCCACCCCGGCGCCGATCGGCGCCATGACCAGCACGGTGGCCGCATTGTTGAGAAAGGGCGTCACCGCCATCGCCGCCGCCATGACCAGCGTGACGCAGGCCACCGCCGGCAGGCCTCGCGCGGCATCGGCCAACAGGGTGGAAATCACCTGGGTCGCCCCGGTGCTCTCCAGCGTGCCGCTGACCGGAATCAGCGCGGCCAGCAGGATGATGATCGGCCACTCCACCGCATGATAGGCATCCTCGACGCTGAGCACCCCGGTGACGACCATCGCCGCAGCCGCCGCCAGGAAGGTGACCGCCAGCGGGGCGAGATGGAGGCCGACCACCAGCATGGTGATGATGACGATCCCGACCGGCACCCACATCGGCCGGCGCCGGCCGAGTTGCAGGCGGCGCTCCGCCAGCGGGATCAGGTTGGCATCGGCGAGTGCGTCGGGATAGCGCTCCGCCGGTACCTGGAGGAGGAGCAGGTCACCCTCGCGGAACACCACATGGTGCAGGCGTTGGGCAATCCGCTCGCCGGCGCGGCTCACCGCCAGCAGGCTGAGGCCGAAACGCCGCCGCAGGTCGAGACGGCGGTCGGAATGGCCGGCAAGCGGCGAGTCCGGCGTGACCACCGCCTCGACCGCCAGCAATTCGCCATCCGCCTCCTCCAGCACGCCCAGCGGCTCCAGCGAAGCGGCTTGGACGAGCCGCTGCAGGGCCGGCGCGTCGCCCTCCAGCACCAGGATGTCGTCGGCCAGAAGGACCCAGTGCTTGTCCGGAACATAGCGGCGAAACCGCTCGCGGATCAGGCCGATCACCTGCGCCTCGCCCTCGGCCAGAGCTTCGATGTCGCGGACTGTACGGCCGACAAAAGCGGATTCCGTCGGCAGCCTCATCTCGCTGGCGTAATTCTCGACCGCGAAGGTCTCCTCGGCCGCGCGGGCGCCGCTGCGGTTCTGAGGAAGCAGGCGCCATCCGATCATCAGGAAGGCCAGTCCGGCCAGCGTGATCCCCAGCCCCACCGGCAGGTAATCGAACATGGTGAAGGGCTTGCCGACGATCTCCTCCCGCACGCGGGAGACGATGATGTTGGGGGAGGTGCCCACCAGCGTCATCAGCCCCCCCATCAGGGAGGCGAAGGCCATCGGCATCAGCACGAGATGAGCACCGGTACGGTGCCGCCGCGCCAACTGCATGGTGATCGGCAGGAAAATGGCGAGCGCGCCGATGTTCTTCATCAGGGCCGACATGAAGGCCACCGAACCGGATAAGAACGCGATCTGGCGCGTCGGCGTGTTCAACCTTCCTGCGACCGGGCGCACCAGCGCGTCGATCACGCCTGATCGGGCGATCCCGGCGCTGACGATCAGGGCGGAAGCGATGATGATGACGATGTCGTCGGCAAAGCCGGAAAAGGCGTCCTTCGCCGGAATCAACCCCAGGAATACGCCGGCCAGCAGGGCCAGCACCGCCACCACGTCGAAACGCAGCTTGTTCCAGACCAGCATCACCACCACGATGCCCACCAACGCAAAGGCCATGAACTGCTGCAGAGTCATCGAACGTCCGTCTATTGATGTCGCCCGGAGGTAACCCGCGACACCCGGCAGCGTTCCCGAAGCTCTGGCGGTACGGCAGTTGCGCCAATGCCGGTTTCGAACCAAATGCAGAAACGCCCCGGCTGATGGGAGCCGGGGCGTTTCGGATGCGTGTGCCGATGCCTGCGATTTTGCTTTGGTTAGCGTCTCTTGAGCCTGAGTGACCTGGCGGCGACCTACTCTCCCACGTCTTAAGACGCAGTACCATTGGCGCGGAGGCTTTTCACGGCCGAGTTCGGGATGGGATCGGGTGTTTGACACCTCGCCATGACCACCAGGTCACCAAGGCTCAAGACCGACGCTTTTCCCAAAGCGTATCGCGGGTTCAGTGCAAGTGAGGTCGAGGATGTATCGAACTGCGGTGCGTGCGTCAAGCAGGCTTGCTGCTGCGCATGGCGCGGTTTGTGGGGTGAGATCAAGCCGATCGAGCGATTAGTAAGGCTTAGCTTCAGGCGTTGCCGCCCGTCCACATGCCTCCTATCGACGTGATGGTCTGTCACGGCTCTCAAGGGAGCTCTGGTTTAGAGGTGGGTTTCCCGCTTAGATGCTTTCAGCGGTTATCCCGTCCATACTTAGCTACCCGGCCATGCCACTGGCGTGACAACCGGTGCACCAGAGGTATGTCCATCCCGGTCCTCTCGTACTAGGGACAGATCCTCGCAAAACTCCGACACCCACGGCAGATAGGGACCGAACTGTCTCACGACGTTCTAAACCCAGCTCACGTACCACTTTAATCGGCGAACAGCCGAACCCTTGGGACCTGCTCCAGCCCCAGGATGTGATGAGCCGACATCGAGGTGCCAAACGACTCCGTCGATATGGACTCTTGGGAGTCATCAGCCTGTTATCCCCGGCGTACCTTTTATCCGTTGAGCGATGGCCCGTCCACGTGGAGCCACCGGATCACTATGGCCGACTTTCGTCTCTGCTCGACTTGTCAGTCTTGCAGTCAGGCGGGCTTATGCCATTGCACTCGACGAGCGATTTCCGACCGCTCTGAGCCCACCATCGCGCGCCTCCGTTACACTTTGGGAGGCGACCGCCCCAGTCAAACTACCCGCCATGCAGGGTCCCGGACCCGGATCACGGGCCACGGTTAGATGCCAGAGACTTCAAGGGTGGTATTTCAAGGTTGGCTCCACCCGGGCTGGCGCCCAGGCTTCCAAGCCTCCCACCTATCCTACACATGAAGTCCCTAGCACCACTGCAAAGCTGTAGTAAAGGTGCACGGGGTCTTTCCGTCTGACCGCGGGAACTCCGCATCTTCACGGAGAGTTCAATTTCGCTGAGTTGGTGTTGGAGACAGCGGGGAAGTCGTTACGCCATTCGTGCAGGTCGGAACTTACCCGACAAGGAATTTCGCTACCTTAGGACCGTTATAGTTACGGCCGCCGTTTACCGGGGCTTCAATTCAAGGCTTGCACCTCTCCTCTTAACCTTCCGGCACCGGGCAGGCGTCAGACCCTATACGTCGCCTTGTGTGGCTTCGCAGAGCCCTGTGTTTTTAGTAAACAGTCGCTACCCCCTGGTCTGTGCCCCCCGCCATGGCTTGCGCCACAACGGGGCCCTCTTCTTCCGAAGTTACGAGGGCAATTTGCCGAGTTCCTTCAACACCATTCTCTCAAGCGCCTGGGTATACTCTACCAGTCCACCTGTGTCGG
>NZ_CP029830.1:0-107500 GCF_003233655.1 Azospirillum ramasamyi | reverse complement strand
ATGAAGCCTTGCGCGTGCCGCGCCATGTGACGATCCATCGTGTCGTCGAGGCGACCCCCGAAGCGGCGCTGGAGCGGCTGAAGCGGCTGGAACTGGACCGCGCCCTGCCCCGCGACGCCTGGCCCTTCCTGGAGGTGACCGTCACCCTGCCGGAACCGCGCCCCGCCCTGCGCGACGAGGTCGAGGCGGTGCTGGCCGGCCGGCCGGTGCGGCTGCTGAAGCTGGCGGTGCGGCTGACCGGCAGCGGGCAGACGCTGGGGGACAGCGCGCCGCCGGTCGATCTGGCTTCGCTGGACCCCGAAGAGGTGTTCCGGCGGCTCTACCGCCGCAGCCATGAAGGCGATCCCGATCCCGACCTGCTGGCGGCCTTCCATGAGTTGCTGACCGGCGTCCAGGAGACGATGTGATGCGGATTCTCGCGGTGCGCGGCGCCAACCTGACCAGCCTGGACGGCCCCTTCGCCATCGATTTCGACCGGGAGCCGCTGCGGCGGGCCGGGCTGTTCGCCATCACCGGGCCGACCGGCGCCGGCAAGAGCACGATCCTGGATGCCTTGTGCCTCGCCCTGTTCGACAGCATGCCACGGCTGCCGGAAGGGCGCGGCGAGATGCTGGGCCCCGAGGGCGATCCCAACAGCATCCGCACCACCGACGTGCGCACCGTCCTGCGTCGGGGTGCCGGATCCGGCTGGGCGGAGGTGGATTTCGTCGGGATCGACGGCGAGGCCTATCGCGCGCGCTGGGAGCTGCGGCGGGCGCGGCAGAAGGCGCAGGGCGCCTTGCAGCAGCAGAGCATGTCGCTGAGCAGCCTGGACGGCGAGCGGCGCTTCGGCGACGGCAAGAAGAGCGTGCTGGAGGAGATCGAACGGCGGCTCGGCCTGACCTTCGAGCAGTTCCGCCGGGCTGTCCTGCTGGCCCAGGGCGATTTCGCCACCTTTCTGAAGGCGCCGCCCCGTGAGCGTTCCGCCCTGCTGGAACTGCTGACGGGGACGGAGATTTACTCCCGGCTGTCCGTTGCGGCGCATGAACGGGCGAATGCGGAGAAGCAGGCGCTCGACAGGCTGATGGCGCAAGGCGGCGGCATCGGGGTGTTGAACGACGACGACCGCGCGGCCTTGCAGAACGAGGCCGACGAAGCGGCGGAGGCGGTCCGGGCCGGCGAGCGGTCGCTGGCCCTTGCCCAGGCGGCACTGGCTTGGCATGAGCGTGACACCCAACTCGCGGCGGCCGAGGGCAAGGCGGTCGAGGCGGCGGAAGCGGCGGAGCGGGCATGGGGCGAGGCGGAGGGACGGCGTGAGGCGGCTGCCCTGCTGCGCGGGCTTCAACCGCTGCGGCCGCTGCTGGCCGATGCCGACCGGGCGAGCGGCGAGGCCGCGGAAGCGACAGCGGCCGTGGCGCGCGCGATGGAGGCGTGCGAGGCCGCGCGGCTGGCCCTGGAGGAAGCCGCCGCCCGTCATGGCGAGTCGCGGCGGCGCTTCGAAGCCGCTTGCGCGGAACAAGCCAAGGCGGAACCGGACCTCGAACGCGCGGCCGACCTCGATGGGCGGATCACGGCGCTGACGAGCGAGCAAGGAACCGCCGAGGCGACGGCAAAGGCGGCGGAGCAGAGAAGCGGCGCCGCGCGGCGGGCGGTGCGGAACATCGACACCACCCTGTCCGCTGCACGCAACGACGCGGCGCGGCTGGAGGTCTGGCTGCGGGATCAGGCGGACCTCGCCGTGGTGGCGAACCAGTGGGAGCGCTGGGATCGGCTGCTGGGACGCGCCATCGCCGATGGACGGGCCTGGGAAACCGCCGCCGGCGAGCGCCGCCGGCTGGAACGGGAACTCGCCTCGACGGAAACCGCTGCCGAAGGTGTGGAATCCCGGCTCGCCGAGGCACGGGAGCGCTGCCGCACCGCCGAGCAGGCGCTGGAGACTCTGCGGAGCGAGGCGGCCCCGTCGCTCGACGAGGCGCGGCGGGCACGGGCCGAGGCCGGCCGGCGGCGGGACGGGCTGCTGGCGCTGCTCACCACCGGCGAGGCGCGCCAGCGGCTTGCGACGGAGCGTGAAACGGCGGAAAGGGAGCGGCTTCTACGGCTGGGCGAGGCGGAGCGTGACGGAACGGCGGCGCGGCAGCTTGCCGATAGCCGGGCCGGGCAACGCGCGGCGGTCGAGGAAGCCGAGCGGACCCTGCAACGGCTGCTGCTGGCCCAACGCGAGGATGTGGAAAGCCTGCGCGGAAGGCTGGTGGAGGGGGAAGCCTGCCCGGTCTGCGGGTCGGCGGACCATCCCTGGGCAGGCGCCGGCGTGACGCCGCTCGGCCGGTTAACGCAGGATCAGGAGCGGCACCTTGCCGGGCTGCGCGAGATGCTGGCCGAAACGGTTGCCCGCCACGCCGCGCTGGAGGCGGCGGAACGGGCGGCGCGCAAGGAGGCCGACGGGCTGACGGCACGGTTGGCGGCACTGGCGCGGGAAGCCGAAGGACTCCAGCTCCGTTGGGGCGAGCAGGCGGCGGCGGTCGGCTGGGATGTCGAAGGCGGAACGCTCGCCGACATCCGCCGGGCGGTCGAAGCGGTGGACCGGCGGCTTGCGGCCATTGCGTCCGATGAGGAACAGGCGCTCGACCATCGGCGGCGGCTGGATGCGGGACAGCAGGAGCATCGGCGGCTTGAGACCGCGGCGGCCGGGCTGGCAGCGGAATGCGAAGCGATCCGGCAGCGGCTGGCGGACGGGCGGCAGGCCTTGGCGCTCGCCGTAGCCGCGCTCGAACGGACCGAAGCCGACCGCCAATCCGTTCTGGCGGAACTGGCCGAAGGGCTGGCGGCGGAGGCCGAGTGGCGGTCGCGGCTGGAGCGGGAGCCGGAGGAATATCGGGCCGGACTGGCGGCACGGGTGGCTGAATATCGGGAAAAGACCGATGCACTGGCCCGTGCCACCCGCGAGGTCGAGCGGGCCAGCGGCGAGCGGGCGGTGCAGACGGTCGAGCTGGACGCCGCGCTGCGGACCGAGGAGGAGGCCCGCCGGCGGGCCGAGGATCTGGCCGCGCGGCTTGCGGAGGCGCGGGCGGCGCGTGGTGCCCTGCTCGGCGGACGGGCGGTGGCGGTGGTGCGCAAGCTGTTGGCCGGCGAGCGGCAGGAGGCCGAAGCCCTGATGGAGAAGGCCACCTTTGCGCGGCAGGATGCCGTCGCCCGGCTGTCGGCGGCGGAGCAGGACCGGGTAACCCGCGGCGAGGCCGCCCGTCTGTGTGCCGACAAGGCCAGGGTTGCCGGCGAACGGCTGGACCGGGCTGTGGCGGAACGGAGGATCGGGCTGGAAGAGGTCCGCCGGCTGCTGGCGTCCGCCGAAAGCGAACTGGAGGCGGAAGAACTGGCGCTGGCGGTGCTGGAGCGGGCGCGTGGCGACGCGGCGCTGGTGGTTGCCGAACGGCGCCGGCAGCGCGCTGAACATCATGGGACGGGGCATCATGGGATGGCCCGTCCGGCTCTGAGCGTCGACGAAGCCGCCGCAGCGGCGGAGAGCGCCCGCGCGGTGCTGGAGCGGGACCGCGACCGGCTGGGCTCGGCGCGCGGACGGCTGGAGGCCGACGACGCCAACCGCCAACGGCTGGCCGGGCTGAGGGTGGCGATCGAGGAGCAGCAGGCGCGCTGTGCCCTATGGGGTAAGATGACGCAGCTGATCGGTTCGGCGAACGGGCAGAAGATGCGCAACTTCGCCCAGAGCCTGAGCCTGGACCTGCTGCTGACCCATGCCAACCGGCATCTGGAGGATCTCGCCCGCCGCTATCGGCTGGAGCGGGTGGCGGGGGCCGATCTGGAAATCCAGGTGGTCGACCGCGAGATGGGCGACGAACGGCGCGGCGTGCACAGCCTGTCGGGCGGCGAGCTGTTCCTGGTGTCGCTTGCCCTGGCGCTCGGGCTGTCGGCGATGGCGGCGGGAACCTCCGGCGGGATCGGCACGCTGTTCATCGACGAGGGATTCGGCACGCTCGATCCCGACAGCCTGGATGTGGCGCTGTCCTGCCTGGAAGCATTGCAGGCCGGCGGGCGTCAGGTGGGGGTGATCAGCCACGTTCCGGCGATGGTCGAGCGCATCGGCACGCAGATCCGCGTGGTGCCGCTGGGCGGCGGGCGCAGCCGCGTGACGGTGCGGTCGGTGGCGGGGGCTGCGCTGGGACTGGCGATGGAGGAGGTGGAGGGGGTTTGAGGGGGGGCCCTCAACCCTCCCCCGCTCCCCCCGGCCGCCTCGGACGGTCAGGCCGCCCGGATGCTTGCGAGGAAAGTCTCGACCTCGTGGCGCAGCGTTTCCGCCTGCTGCGACAGATCGCCGGAAGCGCCGAGCACCTGGCCGGCCGCCGCGCCGGTCTGGGTGGCCGCCAGCCTCACCTCGACGATGTTGCCGCTGACCTCCTCGGTGCCTTGGGCCGCCTGCTGTACGTTGCGGGTGATCTCGCCGGTGGTCGCGTTCTGCTCCTCGATGGCGGCGCTGATGGAGGCGGCGATCTCGTTGATGGTCGTGATCGTCTGGCCGATCCCCTCGATCGCCCCGACCGTGCTTTGGGTGGCGGCCTGCACGGCGGCGATCTGCTGGGCGATCTCCTCGGTGGCCTTGCCGGTCTGGTTGGCAAGCGCCTTCACCTCCGAGGCGACCACCGCGAAGCCCTTCCCGGCCTCGCCCGCCCGCGCCGCCTCGATGGTCGCGTTCAGCGCCAGCAGGTTGGTCTGGTTGGCGATGTCCTGAATGAGCTTGACCACCTCGCCGATCCGGTTCGCCGCCTCGGCGAGGTGGCGCACCGAGCCGGTGGTGTCGAGGGCCTGCCGCGCCGCCTTCGCGGCGATGTCGTGGGAGGCGGTGATCTGGCGGCTGATCTCCTGGATGGAGGCGGCCATCTCCTCGGTTGCCGCCGCGACGGTCTGCACGTTGGCCGAGGTCTGCCCGGCCGCCGCAGCCGAGGCGGATGCCTGACGGTTCGCCTGATCGGCGAGCGACGCCATGCCGTGGGCCGTCGAATTCAACTGGGCGGCGGCCGACGCCACCGCGCCAAGGCTGTGCGTCACGGTGCCTTCGAAGCCGCGGACCAGAGACTCGACCTTGGCGGCGTGCCGCTCCTTGGCCTCGCGCTGCGCCGCCTGCTCGGTCTCCAGCCGCTGCCGCGCGACGCCGCTTTCCTTCAGCACCTGGATCGCCCGGGCGATGTCGCCGATCTCGTCCGCGCGCCCGCGCTCCGGCACTTCGACGCGGTAGTTCTGGTTGGCGAGGTCGGTCACGATGCCGCTCATGCGCACCATCGGCGCGACGACGCGGCGGCTGAACACGCCGTAGAGCATGGCCAGGAAGCTGAGCGCCGTCAGGGCGATGGACGACTGCGCGACGACTCTCAGCAGATGGGACCAGCTGCGCGCTCGTTCTACCGCACCCCCGGTCCGCTCGGCCAACATCGCCTGGAAACGCTGGACCGGCACCATGATCTCCGCCTTGCCGCGGTCGTAGTCGGCCCCGAACATGAGATCCTGGGCCTTGCGCAGATCACCCTCGGCGACCGCCTTCATCGCGGCGTTCTCCAGGCCGATCAGCGTGTCCGACTTGCGCTTGGCCTCCTCGATCAGGTTGAGCTCGCCTTGGGGGATGCCGAGTTCGGTAAGGCGCTGCACCACGCGGTCGCGGGTCCTGGTCTCATTCACCTCGCGCCAGTAGGCGTCGAAGTGGCGCTTGTCGCCGAAGACGGTGTAGCGGCGCGCCTCGTTGGTCAGGTGGTCGGAGGCCGAGGCGAGGTCGAGGGCCAGCTGCGCGTATTCAGCCCGCTCCAGCATAGCCCTCCGTTCGGCGTCCGCCGCGTTGTCCGCGAGGACAAGACTGACGCCGGACAACAGGGACAGCGAGATTGCTGCGGCATAGGAGAGCTTCGTGATGTCGGAGATGCGCATGTCGGACTCGACGTTCATTGCGTTGCTTGCCGACGTCAAGTATTGGGGGTCAAACGTTTAGAAACGCTTGCCCGCCAAAGTTGTCACAGTCCGCTCCAGATCCCCGCAATTTCCATTTTAACGCAAATTCAAGGCGGCTTCCCGCAGCCACGCCTCAAGTCCACTGCACGGCATCAGGAGCGTTCCACCAGCCATCTTGTCATGATCACCATCGCGGCGATCCATTACTATGGCTCTGACTTGCCGACACGTCCTGGAACGCCGCCCCTCACCGCCCCCGCTTTGCCAGGAAGGCCAGCCGTTCCAGCGTGTGAACGTCCTGCTCGTTCTTCAGCAGCGCGCCGCACAGCGGCGGGATCAGCGTGCGGGCGTCCTTTGCGCGCAGGGTTTCCGGATCGACGTCCTCGACCATCAGAAGCTTGATCCAGTCCAGCAGCTCCGAGGTGGACGGCTTCTTCTTCAGGCCCGGAACCTCGCGCAGGTCATAGAACAGGTTCAGCGCCTCGCGCAGCAGGGCGGATTTCAGGCCGGGGTAATGGACCTCGACGATCTGCTCCATCGTCTCGCGGTCGGGAAAGCGGATGTAGTGGAAGAAGCAGCGGCGCAGGAAGGCGTCCGGCAGTTCCTTCTCGTTGTTGGAGGTGATGATGACGATGGGGCGCTTTTCCGCCTTGATCGTCTGACGGGTTTCGTAGACGTGGAACTCCATGCGGTCGAGTTCCAGCAGCAGGTCGTTGGGGAACTCGATGTCGGCCTTGTCGATCTCGTCGATCAGCAGGACCGGAGCCTCCGGCGCCTCGAAGGCTTCCCACAGCTTGCCGCGCACGATGTAGTTGGCGATGTCGTGGACCTTCGCCTCGCCCAGTTGGCTGTCGCGCAGGCGGCTGACCGCGTCATACTCGTAAAGCCCCTGCTGCGCCTTGGTGGTCGATTTCACATGCCAGGACAGCAGCGGCTTGTTCAGCGCGCGGGCGATCTCCACCGCCAGAACCGTCTTGCCGGTGCCGGGCTCGCCCTTCACCAGGAGCGGCCGCTCCAGCGTGATGGCGGCGTTGACCGCCACCATCAGGTCGTCGGTGGCGACATAGCGGTCGGTGCCGGTGAAGCGCATGGGCCTGCTCCCTCAAGCGACGATGTTTCAGTCCACGATAAACAGGGTGGCGTCGATTTCGGTCGAGGACCGGAGCGGGTAATCGCCGAAATCGGACACCTGATAGCTCATGCCGGCGGTCAGGACGAAGCGGCGGCCGTCCTTCAACTCGGTGATCAGTTCACCGCTGACCACGAACAGCACATGGCCGCGGTCGCACCAATGATCGGCCAGATAGCCCGGCGTGTATTCGACCATCCGCACCCGCAACTCGCCGGCCTGGAAGCTGCGCCACAGCGCCTTGCCGGTTTCGCCCGGATGTTCGGTGACGGGAACGGCGGCCCAGTCGGTCACGGTGAAGGGGAGAGTCGGAAGTTCCAACGCCGGACCTCGACAGAAACGGCATGAACGGAAAAACGGCCCCCGGAGCGAAGCGGGGGCCGGATTCCATCGGGATCAGGAGGCCTTCTTGGCCGCGATGGCCTTCTCGACGGCCTCGATCGCCGCCGGAGCCAGCGAGGCGTCGGGACCGCCGGCCTGGGCCATGTCCGGCCGGCCGCCGCCGCCCTTGCCGCCCAGCGCCTCGGCGCCGACGCGGACCAGATCGACGGCGCTCAGGCTGCCGGTCAGGTCGTCGGTCACGCCGATGACGATGGACGCCTTGCCCTCGTTCGACGCGATCAGCACGACGACGCCGGAACCGACCTGCTTCTTCAACTCGTCGGCCATCGGCTTCAGGTCCTTGGCCGGCAGGCCTTCAAGCACGCGGGCGGCGACCTTGACGCCGGCGACATCCTTGGCCTCGCTGCCGCCCTCGGCCTTGGCTCCGCCGCCCCCCATAGCTCCACTAAGGGCCACTTGCCGGCGCAGTTCCGCCAGTTCGCGCTCCATCTTGCGGCGTTCCTCGACCAGGACCGCCACACGGGCCGGAACCTCGTCGGGCTTCACCTTCAGGACGCTCGCCGCCTCGGTCAGCAGATGGTCGCGCTCGGACAGCCACGCCTTGGCGCCGGTGCCGGTCAGCGCCTCGATGCGGCGGACACCGGCGGCGACGGCGCCTTCGGAGACGATCTTGAACACGCCGATATCGCCGGTACGGCGGACATGGGTGCCGCCGCACAGTTCGATGGAATAGTCGCGGTCCAGCTCGCCATGCGGGCCGCCCATGGAGACGACGCGGACCTCGTCGCCGTACTTCTCGCCGAACAGGGCCATGGCGCCCTGGGCACGGGCCTCGTCCGGGGACATCAGGCGGGTGATGACCTCGCTGTTGGCGAGCACGCGGCGGTTCACCTCGTCCTCGATGGAAGCGATGTCGTCGGCGGTCAGGCCGGTCGGCTGGCTGATGTCGAAACGCAGACGTTCCGGCGCCACCAGAGAACCCTTCTGGGTCACGTGGTCGCCAAGCCGGTGGCGCAGCGCCTCGTGCAGCAGGTGGGTGGCGGAGTGGTTGGCGCGGATGGCCGCGCGGCGCTCGCTGTCGACGCGCAGCTCGACCACGTCGCCGACCGTCAGCGTGCCCTTGGTGACGGTGCCGACATGGGCCCAGACGGCGCCAAGCTTCTTCAGCGTGTCGGAAACCGCGACCTCGGCCCCGTTGGCGGAGAAGATCACGCCGGCATCGCCGACCTGACCGCCCGATTCGCCATAGAAGGGCGTCTGGTTGACGACGACCAGCACCTGATCGCCGATGCCGGCGGACTCGACGCGGGCGTCGCCCTTGACGATGGCGGTCACCTTGCCCTCGGCCACTTCGGTGTCGTAGCCGAAGAACTCGGTGGCGCCCAGCTCGTCCTTGATCTCGTACCACAGCTTCTCGGTGCCGACCTCGCCCGAGCCGGCCCAGGATTCGCGGGCCTTGCGGCGCTGCTCGTCCATCGCCGCCTTGAAGCCGGCCTCGTCGACGCCGCGGCCCTGTCCGCGCAGAACGTCCTGCGTCAGGTCGAGCGGGAAGCCGTAGGTGTCGTACAGCTTGAAGGCGACGTCGCCGGCCAGCGGCTGGCCTTCGCCCAGATGGCCGACCTCGTCCTCCAGCAGGCGCAGGCCGCGCTCCAGCGTCTGCTTGAAGCGGGTCTCCTCCAGCTTCAGCGTCTCGACGATCAGGGCGCGGGCGCGGTTCAGCTCGGGATAGGCGTCGCCCATCTGCTGGATCAGCGCCGGGACCAGACGGTGCATCAGCGGCTCGCGCGCGCCAATCATGTGGGCGTGGCGCATGGCGCGGCGCATGATGCGGCGCAGCACATAGCCGCGGCCCTCGTTCGACGGCAGCACGCCGTCGGCGATCAGGAAGGAGGTGGAGCGCAGATGGTCGGCGATGACGCGGTGCGACACGGCATGCGCGCCGTCCGGCGAGGTCTTGGTCGCCTCGGCCGACGCCAGGATCAGCGACCGCATCAGGTCGATGTCGTAGTTGTCGTGCTTGCCCTGCAGGACGGCGGCCAGACGCTCCAGCCCCATGCCGGTGTCGATCGACGGCTTGGGCAGCGGCACCAGATTGTCCGGACCCAGCTGTTCATACTGCATGAACACGAGGTTCCAGATCTCGATGAAGCGGTCGCCATCCTGGTCGGCGCTGCCCGGCGGGCCGCCGGCGATGGACGGGCCGTGGTCGTAGAAGATTTCCGAGCACGGGCCGCAGGGGCCGGTATCGCCCATGCGCCAGAAATTGTCGTCGGTCGGGATGCGGATGATGCGGTCGTCCGACAGGCCGGCGACCTTGCGCCAGATCGCCGCCGCGTCCTCGTCCGAGGTGTGGACCGTCACCAGCAGCTTGTCGGCCGGCAGGCCGTATTCCTTGGTGATCAGGTTCCAGGCGAACGCGATGGCGTCGTCCTTGAAATAATCGCCGAAGGAGAAGTTCCCCAGCATCTCGAAGAAGGTGTGGTGCCGCGCGGTGTAGCCGACATTGTCCAGGTCGTTGTGCTTGCCGCCGGCGCGCACGCATTTCTGCGAGGTGACCGCACGCTTGTAGGGCCGCGTCTCGGCACCGGTGAAGACGTTCTTGAACTGGACCATGCCGGCGTTGGTGAACATCAGCGTCGGATCGTTGCGCGGTACGAGCGGCGACGAGTCGACGATCTGATGCCCCTGCTTGGCGAAGAAATCCAGGAACGTGCGACGGATGTCGTTGGCGGTCTGCATACGGTCAAGGCTCCGGGTGCGCGGCTAAGGCCTTCCATTGGCCGAACCGTGCTTTTAGCGCGAGAATGGCGGCGTGTCCATGTCGGACGGATTATTACCCTGCGGCAACTGTCCCGAGAGCGGCGGGCGGACCCCGCTTATTCTGCCTCCGCCGCGGCGCGCGCCTTTTCGATGCGGCGGCCGACGATGATGGCGATCTCGTACAGACCGATCAGCGGAACCGCGAGGCTGACCTGGCTGATGACGTCGGGCGGGGTCAGGATCGCCGCGGCGACGAAGGCGCCGACGATGGCATAGCGCCGTTTCGACGCGAGCGCGTCGGTGCTGAGGATGCCGACGCGGATCAGCAGGGTGAGCAGGACCGGCAGCTGGAAGGCGATGCCGAAGGCGAAGATCAGCGACATGACCAGATGCAGGTATTCGCCGACGCGCGCCTCGAACTCGATGGGCAGGGCCGAGGCGTCGCCGCCGGGGTGGAACTCGAACCCCAGGAAGAAGCGCCAGGCCATCGGGAAGATGAAGTAATAGACGATGGCCGCACCGGTCAGGAACATCACCGGGGTCGCCACCAGGAAGGGCAGGAACGCCTTGCGCTCGTGCTTGTACAGGCCCGGCGCCACGAACATCCAGATCTGGCTGGCGATGATCGGGAAGGAGATGAAGCAGCCGGCCCAGAAGGCCACTTTCACATAGGTGAAGAAGGCTTCCGTCAGGCCGGTGTAGATCATCCGGCGCCCCTGCCCCGCCAGCAGGTCGGCCAGCGGCTGGACCAGGAAGTTATAGATCCGGTCCGACACGGCGTAGCACAGCAGAAAGGCGATCAGGATGGCGCCGATCGACCACATCAGCCGGTTCCGCAGCTCGATCAGATGATCGATCAGCGGCATCTTGCTGTCTTCGAGTTCGTCCTGATGCGTGTCGCCGGTCATGGTCCGTCTTCGACCTTAGGTCTGCTTATCGGTGGACTGGGCGGAGGCCGCTTCCGCCGGCTGGGCGGACGGCTGGGCTGCCTGCTGAGTGGCCGGCTGCACGGCGGCCGGCGGCGGCTGGGTGGTGATCGGCGAAGGGGCGGCGGAGGGCGGCGTGCTGTCGGCCACCACCGGAGCGGCCGGAGCCGCCGGGGCCGGGACCTGGGGCAGGTCCGGTTCCGGGGTGCTGCCGGCATGGCCGTTCAGCCCGACGTCGAAGCCTTTGGGGTCCAGGGCCTTTCCCACCTCCCCCTTCGGGTCGATGGTGTCCTCCATCATCTTCTTGATGTTCAGGTCGCGGGTCTTCAGGGCTTCCTTGCGGAGCTCGTCCAACTCGGTCTCCCGCATCATGTCGTCGATGTGGGTCTGGAACTCGCGCGCGACGCCTCTCGCCTTACGCACCCATTTGCCGAGCGTGAAGATCGCCTTGGGCAGATCCTTGGGCCCGATGACCACAAGGGCGATGACGGCGATCACCATCAGTTCGGACCAAGCGATGTCGAACATGTTCTTCCGGCTTCACGAATGCGGTGGGCAGGATGGCGCGCGGACGGCCCCCGGGAGGAACCCCGCGCGCCCGCAGGTCAGCTGCGAACTGCCTCGTCCTTCTTGGCCGCGGTTTCGGCCGTGTTGGCCGGCTGGTTCGGGATGCTCTTGGCATTGGCGCCGGAAGCGGCGTCATCGCTGTCGTCCTGCAGGCCCGCCTTGAAGGACTTCACGCCCTTGGCGAGATCGCCCATCACCTTCGGCAACTTTCCAGCGCCGAACAGGAGAAGAACGATCAGTAGAACGATGATCCAGTGCCAGATGCTGAAAGTACCCATGACGCGCCTATCACGTTTGAACGGCCTTTGCGGCGGGCCGGCACTATGGCAGAAAGGCCAGTGGGCCGCAACGTTCGCCCCACCATCCTTAAACGGTTGTCATTGAGGTTTCACGGGAATTCGCGCAGGCCCCGCCCGAAAATCGCGCTCCCGCTCAAGCCTCCCCGTCGCCGTCGCCGTCACCGTCGCCCCCCGCAGCGGCGAAGCCGCCGTCATCCCCGGCATTGCCCAGCCCCATAAGCACCGGACGGCTGTCCAGCAGGCCGGCGGCGCGCAGATCGTCGACGCTGGGCAGGTCGCGCAGGCTTTCCAGCCCGAAATGGTCCAGGAAATGGTCGGTGGTGATCCAGGTCAGCGGCCGGCCCGGCGTCTCCCGCCGCTTGCCCGGCCGGATCCAGCCATGCTCCATCAACAGGTCCAGGGTGCCCTTGCTGGTCGCCACGCCGCGGATGGATTCGATTTCACCCCTGGTCACCGGCTGGTGATAGGCGACGATCGCCAGGGTTTCGATGGCCGCGCGCGACAGCTTGCGCGAAACCTCCTCCTCCCGCCGCAGCTCCGGCGCCAGATCGGCCGCGGTGCGGAAGGCCCAACCGGCGCCGGTGCGCACCAGATTGACGCCGCGCGGGGCGTAATGGGCGCGCAGTTCCTCCAGCAGCAGGCCGACCTCCGGCCCGACACGGCCGGCCAGCGTCTCCTCGTCCAGCGGTTCGGCCGAAGCGAACAGCAGCGCCTCCAGCAGGCGCAGCCGGCCGATGCGGGCCTCCGCCTCCTGGGCGTCGGTGACTTCCTTGATCATGGTCCTCAAGAATCCGATGAGTCCGCGGCCGTGTCGCCGGGCTGGCGTCCGCGGACATAAAGCGGGGCGAAGGCACCGTCCTGGCGCAGTTCCACCCGGCCGGCCTTCGCCAGTTCCAGCGTCGCCGCGAAATGGGCGGCCAAGGCGGAGCGGGTCAGCAGCCTGCCGCCCTCCCCGCCCGGCAGGAAGCTGGCCAGCGTCGCCCAATCCGGCATGTGCCCCAGCAGGGCGGACAGGCGCTGCACCGCCTCCTCCATGGAATAGAGGCGGACCGGGGTTATGTGCAGGACGCCGGCCTCCTTGCGGGCGCGCTGCCGGCCATAGGCGCGCAGCAGGTCGAACAGCGTGACCTCATAGACCGACTTGCGGCGCAGATCCAAATCCTCCGGCGCGCCGCGGGGGTGGACGTCGATGCCCAGGCGCGGGCGGGCGAACAGCTTGGCCGCCGCGCCCTTCATCGCCTCCAACCGCTGCAGCTGGAAGGCCAGCGCCGCGGCCATGTCCTCGCCGGACGGCTCCTCCCCCTCCGGTTCGGGCAGCAGAAGGCGCGACTTGAGATAGGCCAGCCACGCCGCCATCACCAGATAGTCGGCCGCCAGTTCCAGCCGCACCTTCCGCGCCTCCGCCACGAAGGCGAGATACTGGTCGGCCAGTTCCAGGATGGAGATGCGCGTCAGGTCGACCTTCTGGTCGCGCCCCAGCGCCAGCAGCATGTCGAGCGGCCCCTCGAACCCGTCCAGAACCAACAAAAGCTGTTCGGACGGCGACACCGCCGCATCCGCAGCGGTGTCGGCCGGAAGCTCGGCCAGCAGATCGGCCATGGGTAAACCTTCAGTCGTTGCCGGTCAGGATGCGGATGAAGTCGATCACCGCATCCACCGGCGGCCCCAGCACCCAATGCATAACGCTCAAATCCATGCCGAACTGGCGCCCCAGAAGCGGCAGCAGGAAGAAGGCCGCCATCAGGATCAGCAGCCCGAAGCGTTCGAGCCTGGCCAGCGGCACGGCCAGCACGTCCGGCAGGATGCCGACGGCGACGCGCCCGCCGTCCAGCGGCGGCAGCGGGATCAGGTTGAAGACCATCAGGATGACGTTGACCAGAACCGACACCTCGGCGGCGGAGCGGATCCACAACTCGGGCAGGCTGTTTTCCGGGTTGACCAGCCGCCAGATCACCGCCGAGACCACCGCCAGCATGAAGTTGGTCCCCGGTCCGGCCAGCGCCACCCACACCATGTCGCGGCGCGGGTGGTACAGGCGGGCGAAGTTCACCGGCACCGGCTTGGCCCAGCCGAAGACGAAGCCGGTGGTGAAGTACATCAGCGCCGGCAGCAGCACCGTGCCGAACGGGTCGATGTGGCGGAATGGGTTGAAGGTGACCCGTCCCAGCCGATAGGCGGTGTCGTCGCCCAGCTTCCAGGCGACGAAGCCGTGCGCCGCCTCGTGCAAGGTGATGGCGATGATGGCCGGCAGGGCCACGGCCGTCACCCGGAAGATCCATTCCTCCATCGTCCGCTCCCGTCCGTCAGGCCAGGGCCGCGCCGAGAAGCTCGGCCAGCCGGTTGGTCAATTCCGCGATGTCCGCGGGTTCCGGCGCATGGCGCATCGCCTCGGCCCGCGCCCAACGCTCCGCCGCGGCGCCGCTCAGCACCGGCACGGCGCCGGGCAGGGTCCGCATCTCGTCCAGATCGCCGTTGCAGTGGAGCACGACATCCATGCCCGCCGCCAGCACTGCTTCCGCCCTGGCGCGGGGGTCGCCCTGCAGCGCGTTCATCGACAGGTCGTCGCTGAACAGCAGGCCGCCGAAACCGATGGACGGCCCCCGCACGACCTCGCGCACCACGATGGGCGATGTGCTGGCCGGGGCGGCCGGGTCGATCGCCTTAAGCACCACATGCGCCACCATTCCCAGCGGCAAATCGGCCAGCGCGCGGAAGGGAGCGAAGTCGGTGGCCTCCAGCGTCGCGCGGTCCGCCTCCACCACCGGCAGCTCGGCATGGCTGTCGGTGAAGGCGCGGCCATGGCCGGGGATGTGCTTGACCACCGGCAGCACGCCGCCGGCCAGCAGCCCTTCGGCGGTGGCGCGGGCAAGCGCGATCACCACGGCGGGGTCGCGCGAGAAGGCGCGGTCGCCGATGATGTCGTGCGCCCCCTCCACCGGAACGTCGCACACGGGCGCGCAATCCACCGTGATGCCGACCTCCGCCAGCATGTGGGCGAGCAGCCGTCCGTTGATCCAGGCGGCTTCCCGCCCGGCCTCCATATCATGCCGGGCAAGCGCGCCGAACGCGCCCATCGGCGGGTGGGCGGGCCAATGCGGCGGGCGCATGCGCGCGACCCGGCCGCCCTCCTGGTCGATCAGGACGGGAGCGTCCGGCCGGCCGATGCTGGCGCGCAGATCATCGACCAGCCGGCGCATCTGGTCGCGGCTGTCGCAGTTGCGGCGGAACAGGATGAAGCCGAGCGGATCGGCCTCGCGGAAGAAGGCGGCCTCGTCGGGCGTCACCACCAGCCCGGCACAGCCGAAGACGACCGCGCGCGGATGGACGACCGAAGCGACGGAACCCACAGGCCGAGCCTCCACGGAATCAGGGCCCGGAAAATCAGGGACGGACAACCACACACCCCACATTTTGCGCGCGCAGCTGGGCGCAGACCGACTTTGCCCGCGCCTCGTCGGCGCCGGCGCCCTGCACCCGGTAGAACACGCCCTTCTCGCCCAGATCGACCCTGGCGACCTGCATCGACAGGCCACCCAACGCATCCGGATAGCGTCCGGCGATCCGGCGCCATTCGGCCGCGGCCTCGCCCTCGCTGCGCACCGAGGCGAGCTGGATGCGCCAGCTTCCGCTGCCGCCGGTGACGGCGGGGACGGCCTTCGGCTGGGACGTCGCCTTGGCCGGGGCGGCGGATTCCGCCTCCAGCTTGGCGATCAGCTGGCCGACCGAGGGGGCCGCGCTCTGCTGCTGCGCCTGGGCCGGCGGAGCGGGCGGCGGCCTGACGGCGGCGACCTGCTGCGGCGGAACCGCCACGGGCTTGGGCGGAACGGCCGCAGGCGGCTGCTTGGCGAGAACGGTGGGCGGCGGTTGGATCGTCGGCATCTGCGCCAGTGGAGCGGCCTGCGGAGCGCCGGCCGGCAAAGCGGCAAGCCCCGGTGCCGGCTCGGGCGCCGCCAGCGGGGCGGCATCGGCCACCGCGGCGGCGACGCTGTCGCGCGGCACCGTGGCGGTGGCGCCCGGCGGCAGCTGGGCGACCGACGGCACCGCCGGCAGGGGCACCAGCGCCGGCATCTGCGGCGTCACCACCGGGCGCGGCAACGGCACCTCCGGCGGCGGCAGCAGCCGTTCCACCGTCTGGCTGCGTCCGCCGTCATGGTCGCGCAGCCGCTCATAGGCCAGGATGTCCTGATGCGGCACCTCCAGCCCGCCCGGCTGGTCGGGGCGGGCCTTGGCCGGCTCCGGATCGGCGGTCAGCAGCGGCGGACCATCGCCCGACAGCTGCGCGGGACCGCGCAGGCCGATGATCGCCGCACCGGCGAAGGCGACGACGCCGACCACGGCAAAGCCCAGCGCCAGAAACCCGCGCTTGCCCGCGGCCTGCCGGGGCGGCATCCCATAGGGATTGGCCGCGTAGTTGACGTCGCCGTCGTACTTCATGAACGCAGTTCCTCCACCGGCTCGACACCCATCACCGTCAGGCCCGAGGCGATGACCGTCGCCACCGACGCGATCAGCGCCAGACGGGCCGTCGTCAGCTCCGCATCGCCCTCGATCAGGAAGCGCAGCGAGGCATCGTCGCGGCCCCGGTTCCACAGCGCGTGGAAATCGCTGGCGAGATCGTAGAGGAAGAAGGCGATGCGGTGCGGCTCATGCGCTTCCGCCGCCGCCTCGACCACGCGCGGCCAGGTGGCCATCCGCTTGGCGAGCGCCATCTCCTCCTCGGCATCCAGGCGGGCGAGGTTCGCCGCCGCGGCCAGGGCCGCCGGGGTCTGGTCCAACTGCGGCAGGGCGGTCGCGGCATGGCGCAGGACCGAGCGGCAGCGGGCGTGGGCGTACTGCACGTAGAAGACCGGGTTGTCCTTCGACTGCTCCGTCACCTTGGCGAAGTCGAAGTCCAGCGTCTGGTCGTTGCGGCGGGTCAGCATGATGAAGCGGACCACGTCCTTGCCGACCTGATCGATGACGTCACGCAGCGTCACGAAGGTGCCGGCCCGCTTGGACATCTTCACCGGCTGGCCGTCCTGCATCAGGTGGACCAGCTGGCAGAGCTTCACGTCCAGCGACGCCTTGCCTTCGGTCACGGCGGTGGTCGCCGACTGCATGCGCTTGACGTAGCCGCCATGGTCGGCGCCCCACACGTCGATCAGGCTGCCGAAGCCGCGCTTATATTTATCAAAGTGATAGGCGATGTCGTTCGAGAAATAGGTGAAGGAGCCGTCCGACTTCTTCAGCGGCCGGTCGACGTCGTCGCCGAAATCGGTGGACTTGAAGAGCGTCTGCGGGCGCGGCTCCCAATCGTCGGGCTTCTTGCCCTTCGGCGGCTCCAGCACGCCGGTGTAGATCAGGCCGCGCTCCTCCAGCGCCGTCAGCGCGCTGTCGACGGCACCGGCGGTCACCAGCGCGCGCTCGCTGCTGTAGACGTCCATGGTGACGCCGAGAACGCCGAGGTCCTCCTTGATCCAGCCCATGATCATGGCGATGGCGAAATCTCGGCAGGCCGGCAGCCATTCGGATTCGTCGGTGCCGACCCAGCGGTTGCCGTCACGCTCGGCCAGGGCCTGGCCGACCTCCTTCAGGTATTCGCCGGGATAGAGACCGGCCGGGATCTCGCCCACCTCCTCGCCCAGCGCCTCGCGGTAGCGGATGAAGGTGGACCGCCCCAGCACATCGACCTGGGCGCCGGCATCGTTGATGTAGTATTCGCGGGTGACGGCGTAGCCGGCCTTTTCCAGCAGGGACGCCAGCGCGTCGCCGAACACCGCGCCGCGGCCATGGGCGGCGTGCAGCGGGCCGGTCGGGTTGGCCGACACATACTCCACATTGACCGGGGTCTTGCCGCCCAGGTCGCTGTCGCCATAGGCCGTGCCGGCGTTCAGCACGTCGCGGATGCGGTCGCGCCACACGTCCGGCGTCAGGCGCAGGTTGACGAAGCCCGGACCGGCGATCTCCACCGACGCCACGTCGGCGCGGCCCTTCAGCTTGGCCACCAGCAGTTCCGCCAGGGCGCGCGGCGCCATCTTCGCCGGCTTCGCCAGGATCATGGCGGCGTTGGTGGACAGGTCGCCATGCGAGGCCTCGCGCGGCGGCTCGACCGTCAGACGGCTGCTGTCCAGCCCGGCGGGGATGGCACCCTCGGCGGCCAGCTCTTCCAGCAGCTTGCGAATATCGGTCTCGAAGGCCTTGAAAATATTCATCGTCTCAGGTCGTCTTTTCAGGAGGTCACAGGAGCCCGTCGGCTCAGGTCTTCACGCGTCAGGTCTTCACATGCAGGTCGAACAGCCGGTCATGCTCGGCCAGCGCGTAGCGGTCGGTCATGCCGGCGATGTAATCGGCGACATGGCGGGCGCGCACCGCAAGGTCGCCGTCGCCGCCATGCCTCGCGATATCGTGCTGCCATTCGGTCGGCAGGGTGTTGGGCTCGTCCATGAACAGCTGGAACAGGTCGCGCACCACGCGCTTGCACTTGCTCATCTCGCGGTTCACGCGATAGTGCCGGTACATGCGCTGGCGCAGGAAGGCGCGCAAGGGGCCCTGCGCCTCCAGCATCCCGTCGGAGAAGCTGACCATCGCCAGCGGCAGGGCGCGCAGCTCGGCCGCGCTGCCCGGCTGGTGCTCGGCCAGCCGCCGCCGCGTCTCCGTCACCAGATCGACGACCATGGCGTTGATCATCCGCCGCACCGTCTCATGGATCAGGCGGGAGCGCTCCAGCCCCGGATAGCGGTCGCAGACCTCGCGGATGATCGGGCCGACCAGGGGCAGCTCCGCCACCTCCTCGACCGTGAACAGGCCGGCGCGCAGGCCGTCGTCGATGTCGTGGTTGTTGTAGGCGATGTCGTCGGCCAGCGCCGCCACCTGCGCCTCGGCCCCCGGATTGGTGTGCAGTTCCAAATCCCAGTCGTCCTGGAAGGCGGCGATGGTGGTCGGCAGGCGGAACCCCGGCAGCAGCGGCAGCAGCGGGCCGTTGTGCTTGACCACGCCCTCCAGCGCTTCCCAGGTCAGGTTCAGACCGTCGAACTCGGCATAGCGCCGTTCCAGCCGCGTCAGGATGCGCAGGGTCTGGTCGTTGTGGGCGAAGCCGCCGAACGGCTCCATGCAGGCGTTCAGCGCATCTTCCCCGGCATGGCCGAAAGGGGTGTGGCCAAGGTCGTGGGCCAGCGCCACCGCCTCCGCCAGATCCTCGTTCAGGGACAGCGTGCGGCTGATCGACCGCGCGATCTGCGCCACCTCCAGGCTGTGGGTCAGCCGGGTGCGGTAATAATCGCCCTCGTGATAGACGAAGACCTGGGTCTTGTGCTTCAGCCGGCGGAAGGCCCCGGAATGCACGATGCGGTCGCGGTCGCGCTGGAAGCACGAGCGCGTCGGGCTTTCCGGCTCCGCCACCAGCCGCCCGCGCGTGTCCGCCGGGTTGCAGGCATAGGGAGCCAGCCGATCGTGAAAACAGTCCGCCGTCATGGGGCGGACACTACCGGCGGGGGGACGCGGGTGCAACGGCGAAGGCGTGCTATGCCCCTGCCCCAAGGTTGGGCGTGCCAGATGCGCAACGGTGCCCATACTTTGACGTGGGGTGCGATCCCCCTTACATTTGTCGCAACTTCCGCATCGCACCAAAGGGGCCGCCCCATGCCCGACACCGCCCTTCCCACCGAAACCCGCGTCCTGGCCGTCAGCGAGAGCGCGGCCAAGCGCGTCGCCTTCCTGATCGAGCAGGAGGGCAATCCGAAGCTGATGCTGCGCCTGACCGTCTCCGGCGGCGGCTGCTCCGGCTTCCAGTACGGCTTCACCTTCGACGAGACGGTGACCGACGAGGACCATGTCTTCGAGAAGGACGGCACCAAGGTGGTCACCGACGACGCCTCGCTCGACCTGCTGGCCGGCGCCACGCTGGATTACGTCGAAGACCTGATGGGCGCCGCCTTCCAGATCAAGAACCCGAACGCCAGCGCGTCCTGCGGCTGCGGCAACTCATTCGCGGTCTGAGGCCGCAGCCTGAAGCCGCAATCCAAGACCAGCGCACAATAAGAAAAGGCAGGCCTTTTTCGTGAAGATCGCCACCTGGAACGTCAACTCGGCGAAGGCCCGCCTTCCGCTGATCACCGACTGGCTGCGCGCGGCGTCCCCGGACGTCGTGCTCTTCCAGGAAATCAAATGCGAAACCGCCGCCTTCCCCGCCGCGGCGTTCGAGGAACTCGGCTACCACGTCAACGCCGTCGGGCAGAAGGCCTACAACGGCGTCGCATTCCTGTCGAAGGCGCCGGCCGAGGATGTGCTGACCCGGCTGCCCGGCGAGCCGGAGGACGAGCAGGCGCGCTATGTCGAGGCCACAGTGGCCGGCGTGCGCATCGCCTCGCTCTACCTGCCCAACGGCAACCCGGTGCCGGGGGAGAAGTTCGCCTACAAGCTCCGCTGGATGGACCGGCTCTACGACCATGCCCGGACCCTGCTGTCCCAGGAAATCCCGGTGGTGCTGGGCGGCGACTACAACATCATCCCCGAGGCGCGCGACGTGTTCTCGCCGCAGGCCTTCGCCGGCGACGCGCTGTTCCGCCCGGAATCGCGGGCCAAGTTCCGCGCCCTGCTGAATCTCGGCCTGACCGAGGCCTACCGCGCCCTGCATGACGACGACCACGCCTATACCTTCTGGGATTATCAGGCCGGCAGCTGGCCGCGCGACAACGGCCTGCGCATCGACCATTTCCTGCTGTCGCCGCAGGCCGCCGACCGTCTGGCCGGCTGCACCATCGACCGAGGGCCGCGCGGCAAGGAAAAGGCGTCCGACCACACCCCGGTCATCCTGGAACTGCGCGACGTGTGACCACGCCCGTGGAATCTGCACAACAAAAGCATTTCGTTAAAACTCCCGCTTCTAACATGCTCCCGCGGCCGGCATGACAACCGGCCGTCACGGTCACGGCGGGAGCGAAGGGCGGCATGGCGTGGAGGCGCGACAACGGCCGGGAAGAGGTCAAGGAGCTGTTGGCCGCGCTCGAACGTCAGGCGACCGAAGCGGCGCAGCTTGCCGACCGGGCCCAGCGCGACATGGGCGACGACCGTTTCGCCTCCTTCCTCGACTTCCGCCGCAAGGTGGAGGAGATCCGCGCCCTCTTCACCCTGACCGAGGAACGCCTGCAGGGCGTCGACGAGTCGCGCCTGACCGATCTGCGCGCCGAGTTCGAGCGGATGGATCTTCTGCTGACCCGCATGCTGGTGCGGGCGATGCGCAATTATTTCTCCGGCATGCGCCAGGATCAGGTTCTGCCGATCGGCGCCCGCGAACTGTTCGAACCGGAACTGCGCAGCATCGACCAGACCCGCGCCCGCCTGCAGGGTCCGCGCTACGCCGACCGCGTGCCGCCCGAGGTTCTGGAGGATCTGGACGCCACCGCCGACCTGATTCGCAAGACCCTTGCCCGCGCCCCCAGCCTTCCCGACTTTTCCGACAGCCCCAGCCCGCCCAAACCGACCCGCCGCCTGCGTACACTGGGCCGCCCGATCCGCAACTGACGGGCAAATCGCGCCGACACACGCGCGACACTTGACCCACCGCGACGCATTCGCTACTCCCGTGGGCCTGAGGGAGAGTGGCCGAGTGGTTTAAGGCAACGGTCTTGAAAACCGTCGTAGGTGTGAGCCTACCGTGGGTTCGAATCCCACCTCTTCCGCCATTTCAGCTCAATATTTCGTTTTTGATCAATGCCCTAAGGAAAGACCTCGCCGCTTAACCCACGGCCCTACCCACAAGTGTCGCACGGCTGCGGACGATCAATGGCGCACGTGCGCGGTCACCGCCGTGTCCGATCCCGTCGGGAATGGTCGAAGTGCGAAACCGGATCGGCTCACCCTGCCCTTCCCGACTCGTTGTTTGCGATCACCCTTGCCGCCCGACGAGGCGACGCACTGGAACAGCTGCACCATGGCGGCAGCCGGCGGGGTGAGCGTCGGCAGAGTGCAACGCATCTGGCGCGCCCACGGCCTCCAGCCGCGACGGAGACAGTTGGCTGGTTGGTTCACGTCCATGCCCAGGACACACAGAATGTCCTTCACCACGAACCACGGCTGTCCGTCGATGGTCACCACCCGCATCTTGTTGGAGTGGAACTCGAAGGAGATCACGTTGGTGGTGCGGTCACTACGAACGAAATGATACCGCCGAGCGTAAGTCCTGACTTATGCTCGGAGGTAAAGGCCGCGACTGCGGCCCCGCAGGCCCATGCCTGCGAAGGCAAGCGGCCGGACGGCCGCGCCCGCCGTCTGAGGGCGAGCGTAAAGTCTGATGTGTCAGACTTTACGCTCGATGATATGAGACTATGGCAGCATCCTCATTCCGACCACAGAGCGAAGCTCCACGGAGTGTGATGCAACGGGGGCGGCGGTGCGAAGACGTGCCTCGCCTTCGTCGTTTCAGGGGGTAGTGGGAACGAAGCGGCTTGACTGCCTGGGGGAGCTATCACGGCACAGCGTGATGATCCCCGTCCGTTGTTCCAGTGCGGCCACTTTGTCGAGGTGGACCCAGCACCGCTCATCCTCCGTTTTGGGTGGGGATCACGTTCTGAAGCGTTGCCGTGGCGATGCAAGGGGTGTGGCGTGTCAGGCGACATGAGAATCTGCCCCCTGGCCGACATGAGGAAAGGGCCCCCCTTCGACATTGAGGGGTAGAGAATGGTCGAGGTCACGATACCGTTGAGTTCCTCCGAGACGACGGATCGGAGGGACGTGATGCTGGCCCCAGACGATGTGACGGCGATGATCCGGTTGCAGGCCCTGGGTTGGGGCACGAAGCGGATCGCCCGGGAGTTGGGGTGCGACCGCAAGACGGTGAAGCGTTACTTGCGTGGTGGTGGTTGGCACCCCTACCGGTCGCCGCGACGGGCTGGTCGGCTGGATGACTTGACGGATTGGCTCGGCGAGCGCTTCCGGCGACACCGGGGCAATGCCGACGTCGTCCGCCAGGAGTTGGCGGACGAGCATGGGGTCCAAGTGTCGCTGCGCACTGTGGAGCGCGCCGTCCAGGGATTGCGCCAGGATCTGGAGGCGGAGAGCCGAGCCACGGTGCGCTTCGAGACGGCGCCGGGGCAGCAGTTGCAGATCGACTTCGGCACCACCGCCGTGGAGATCGGCGGTGAGCGGATGCGGGTTCACCTGTTCGTCGCGACACTGGGCTACTCGCGCCGCAACTTCGTCACGGCGTTCCGTCACGAGCGGCAGTCTGCCTGGATCACCGGCCTGGAGGCTGCCTTCCGGCACTTCGAGGGTGTGCCGCACGAGGTGCTGATCGACAATCCCAAGACCCTGGTCACCCATCACGATCGGGAAACCCGGGAAGTGACCTTCAACGACCGCTTCCATGCCTTCGCCCGCTATTGGGGCTTTCGCCCGCGCGCCTGCGCGCCGTATCGGGCGCGCACCAAAGGCAAGGACGAGAACGGTGTCGGCTACGTCAAGAAGAACGCCGTCGCCGGGCGGCGCTTCGCCAGTTGGGAGGCGTTCGAAGGACACTTGGTGCACTGGATGCGCACCATCGCCGATGTCCGCGTTCACGGCACCACGGGCGACCGGCCGATCGACCGTTTCCAGGCCGCCGAAGCGGTCAGCTTGCGGCCGCTGAACGGGCGCCCACCCTATCTCCAGGTGCGCGAGTTGCACCGCAAGGTCCAGAGCGATGGCACCGTCGGCATCGACACCAACCACTACAGCGTGCCCTGGCGACTGATCGGGCAGAGCGTCACGGTGGAAGTGAGCGACGGCACGGTTCGGGTCCTGCTGGCCGGAAGCGAGGTGGCGCGGCATGTTCAGGCGAGCGGGCGCCGACAACGTGTCATCGACGCCCGTCATCTCGACGGCGTGGTTGGCGTCCCGCCCGACCGCTCCGGAGCCGCGGCACCGCACACCACCGCAGACGCCACGGCACCGCGCCACGATCCGGACCTGCTGCGGCCGCTGGCGGAGTACGAAGCGGTGATTGGAGGTGGCTGGTGAACGCCGATCCCGATGATCTGACGCGGATGCTGACACGTCTGAAGCTGACCGCGCTGCGCGACCAGATCGACAGCCTGCTCGACGAAGCAGCGCGGCGTGAGCTGAGCCTGCGCGAGGCTTTGGCCTTCCTGTGCGAGGCCGAGGTCGCACGCAAGGACGAGCGGCGCATCCAGATGGCCATGAGCATCGCCAAGTTCCCCTTCGTGCGCACGCTGGAGGGTTTTGAGTACGACGCCCAGCCCTCGCTCGATCCCAAACAGATCCGCGATCTGGCGACCGGCCGTTGGGTGGCCAACGGCGACGCGCTCTTGTTACTTGGGCCGCCCGGCGTTGGCAAAACGCATTTGGCTGTCGGGCTTGGCCGCGAGGCCATCCGGCACGGCTACTCGGTGTTGTTCGTGTCGGCGGCGACGTTGCTGACGATGTTGACCAAAGCGCATGCCGATGGCCGGTTGGAGGAGCGGCTGGGGCACTTCGCCAAGCCCAAGCTGCTCATTGTGGACGAACTCGGCTATCTGCCTCTGGAGACCAATGCGGCGCACCTGTTCTTTATGCTGGTGAGCCGCCGCTATGAACGCGGCAGTATTTTGGTAACCAGCAACCGCAATGTGAGCGAGTGGGGGAGCGTGTTCGGGGACCCCGTGGCCGCGACGGCGATCCTGGATCGCCTGCTTCACCACAGCCACGTCATCACCATCCGTGGCGACAGCTACCGGCTGCGCGAAAAGCGCCGCTCCGGCCTGATCAAGCCAACCCCGTTCGCCGCCGACGCACAGAGTTCGGCATGACTGCGCCGACAACCCTTTCCAAGTCCGGCCGACCAGCGCCGCCAGCATCCAGGCTGGATGATCTCCTGCGGATCGGGCTCCCTCAAGCCAGGCCCTGCGGGCCTCCGCCGAAGGCGGCTGGGGGCTTGACCGAGCCCGCCCCGCAGGAGCCGTTGCTCACCATGGATTGCAAGCGGAAGTGACGCTGGATGAAAACCGGGGGCCCTTTCCTCGTGTCGCCAGGGGGCCCATTCCTGAAGTCGTTTGACAGGAGCACTTTGCCGATCACCGCCCAAGTGCTCCATTCTCTCCAACCCTAAGCCAGTTTCGAACCGGCGCGTGTTTTCAGAGAGTGACGGTTTTCCTGATCAGCAGAGGCCTGTAACACCCCCCTTGTGTCGGGTGCCATGCCCAATCACCGGGCATAAAGATCGCCCCACAGCTTGGCGTTGTCTTTGGCGCTGTTGCCGAGAATGCGGACCACGTCATACCAAGAAACCCATTGGTCAAGCTGAAAGCGGGGATCCTCTGCCAACGCTAGATTGAACTCCTCATACCCAAGATTGACCAAGCGATGCACGATCTGCATGGTGTGAGAAATATACTCCGATGTAAATTCCAGAGATAGAATACCAATCCGGCATGAAAGACCCTCAACCACTTCCCTCTCAAACCCTTCCACGTCGATTTTGCTGTATCTCGGCTCACCATAGAGCGCGATTAGTTCATCCATCGTGGTGATCTCCACCTCAACCTGTTCGTCCCATTCATAGCCAGAGAAGCGACCAGCCTTCCAATGGGTGGAGAAGGTGCTCAGCACCGGAGATTTGGTGCAGATGTCCAAGTTCAGTGTGCCGGGCACCTTGCCAACCCCCTTCGCCACTACGGTCACAGAGGGGTTGCCCGAAAAGCGGGTCCGCATGTCCTCGGCCAATTGCGGCTGGGGTTCAACGCAGACCAGCCGGGCTCCCTTCTGGAGAAACGGAATGGCCTTGTCGCCCGCATGCGCGCCAATGTCAAAGACGAGTTCGTCAGGACTGACGAGGTCCATGATGGTCGATGGCAGCATGGTACGCTCCCAAGCAATGTTGACAGTTGCGTGAAGGCTTGAGCATGACAGCCCATGTCTTAGAGCGCCTAACAGAACCATCTCTGGACGAAGCGCCAGCAGATGAGGCTGGCCGCGATATGGTGAAAGGCAGTGAAGATGTCGGCGCGCCGTTCGTAGCGGACGGCGATGCGGCGGAAGCGGGCAAACCAAGCGAGCGTACGCTCGACCACCCATCGGTGTCGGCCAAGACGCTCGCTGCTCTCGACGCCACGCCGGGCGATCCGCGGAATGATCGCTCGTTGGCGCAGCGCCTGCCGGCAGTGTGCAAAGTCGTAGCCCTTGTCGGCGTGCAGCTTGGCCGGGCGGCGCCGTGGCCGGCCCGCACACTGGCGGATCGCCGGCACGGCATCGACCAGCGTCTCCAGCAGCTTGCTGTCGTGCCGGTTGGCCGGCGAGATCTTCAGGGCGAGCGGGATGCCATTGGCATCGACGAGGATGTGACGCTTGGAGCCCGGCTTGCCGCGATCCGTCGGGTTCGGGCCGGTCTCCTCGCCCCCCTTTTTGCTGGAACGCTGGCGCTGTCCACCGCTGCACGATCCCAGTTGATGGCGTTGGCATAGCCGAGCCGGTCGAGCAGCACACGATGCAGCCGTTCCCACACGCCAGCCCGATGCCACTCGTGCAGACGCCGCCAGCAGGTCATCCCCGAGCCGCAGCCCATCTCCACCGGCAGAAGCTCCCAAGGAATACCCGTGCGCAGCACGAATAGGATGCCGGTCAGCGCCGCACGATCGTCCAACCGGGGCCGTCCGCCTTTTGGCTTGGGCGGCTCCGGCGGGATCAGCGGTTCGATGATCGCCCACAAGGCATCGGAAACAAGAGGGGCTGCCATGCCCCTACCAACCGTTCCTGGCCGGTTTTGTTACGCACTCTAAGTATTGACACATGGGAGCCACGGGTAGCTTGTGAGGGAGCGTAGGCGCTCCGGTGTGGCGGTGAGGGCGTTCCAGGCGTCACAGCAGGCCTGGACGACGGCGTCGTAATCGTCCAGGAGCCGGTGGGACAGAAAGCGCTCGCGCAGGTACAGCCAGACGCGCTCGACCGGGTTCAGTTCGGGGCTATAGGGCGGCAGCGACACCAGCGTGATGTTGTCCGGCACGACCAGCGCCCGCGATCCATGCCAGCCGGCCTGGTCGAGCACGAGCACCGCCTGGACGTCCGGTTCCAGGCTCCGGGAGAAGCCGTCCAGGAACAGGCTCATGGCGGTGGTGGAGACGGTCGGCATGACCAGCGCGAAGTCGGCGCCGCTGGCCGGGCAGACGGCGGCGTAGAGGTAGACCGAGGTGAAGCGCTTGTCGCACAGCCCGGCGGGACGCTGCCCGCGCTCCCACCAGCGATGCGCGGTGCGGCCCTTTTGGCCGATGCGCGCTTCGTCCTGGAACCAGAGTTGGAGGCGCCGCCCAGGGTGCGCGGCCGCCGCAGCCTTCAGCGCTTCGCGCAGCCCCTTTTTTGGAAGGCGGCCTGGGCCTTGGCGTCGGACTGCGGGTGACGGGGCCGCGTCTTCTGCTTCGACAGGTTCAGCCGGCGCACGATGCGCGACAGGCTGGCCGGATGCAGCGTCTTGGCGAAGCGTTCGGCGATCACCTCGCACAGGATCGGCAAGGTCCACTCCACGCAGCCGTGCCGTTTGGGATCGGGGCCGGCGAGGATGATGGCCTTGAGCGTTGCCTGCTCCCCCTCGCTCAGCCATTCCGGTCGCCCGGGCAGCGGGCGATCATACAGCCCGGCGACGCCCTCGGCGTTGTAGCGCACCACCGCATCGCGCAACGCCTGACGGTCCATGCCGGCCAGCCGCGCCGCTTCCGCCCGGCTCACCCCGTCGAGCGCATGGGCGATGGCGAACATCCGCGCCGCCACCCGCCCTTTGCTCTCCCGCCGCGCCAAGGCGCGCAACTCGCCGGCACTCAAGTCTTCCCGGATCGGCAAGGCCGCTGGCATTCGCTCCTCCCCATCGCGATGGGGAATCGAATCACGGATCGCCGGCCTTGGGAATCCCTCTCAATGAGTCAGCCGCTCCGCTCGACGGTATTACGGGTTGACCGCTCCCTGGATCATCAAGGGGGCGATGAACCAGGTGCTCTTCGAAACCTATGTCGAGACCCAACTCGCCCCGACCCTGAGGCCGGGTGATGTCGTTATCCTCGACAACCTTTCCTGCCATAAGAGCGAAAAGGCCAAGGCCATCCTCAAGGAGCGTGGCGCTTGGTTCCTCTTCCTGCCGCCCTACAGTCCCGACCTCAATCCCATTGAGATGGCGTTCGCCAAGCTCAAAGCTCATCTCCGCCGCATCGGCGCCCGTACCATCGAGGAGTTGTGGAGGGCTGTCGGCTCTATCTGCGACCTCTACACACCAGACGAATGCTGGAACTACCTCAAACATGCAGGATATGCGTCAGATTAAACGCTCGAAACTCTAAAGACCCCGTTGAGGCCGTACCGCCTCGTCAACATCTCGGCGATGGTGATCGATGGGCCGTCCGTCTCCAAGATCTGATGGCTGCCGACCTTCACGCGGGACACCGCGCGGACCATACGCCCGTCTTGGGCGAGAATATCGATGCTTCGCTCAATGCCCGGGAGATAGGCCATGAGCATCATGTCCGTGTCCTGCGAGGATATCCGCAGCGCTGATCGGAACGCCTCGATAGAGGTTCTGATGTTTTCGCCGGACAGGATCCTTTTTAGTTCACATCCGCTCCGCTCAAGTATTCGGAAGCCGGCACCGTAGACACCGACGCTGGGTTTCACGCAGAGGCGGCGGCTAGTCCCCTCCAGCACAAAGACCGCTTGGTCAAATTCGGTTAAGGTGCGGAAAACACGGTAAGGTGGGACCGGCACGTCGGAGCCGGCGAGATCGTCGTAAAGCTCGTGCTTCCTGTCGACCAATCGCATCGTCTGAGGAGTCGCCATAAGCAAAAGCCGCACGCCGTGAGCCTCAAATCGGCCCCGATGCCCAGATATCACCTCGCGTCGGCGCTGGGGTACGAACACATCGACCTTATACTCGAAGCATCTTGCAAGGCTCCAGTCAACATACGCACTGTCGTCTAATGAGCGAGGCTCAAGAAAAATTGGTCAGCGACTTTGGATGCGGGCGACCACTCGTCAGTATGGCTGGCCAGCAGTGATATTTTCCTATTTAAATCTGCTGAGCGAATGATTTTCAGGACATCAAATATATTTGACAGCCCTTTGTTGAACGACGCCCTCATGTCAATGCCTCCACATGAACAACCTCCTCCGCTTGTGAGAGGCTTGGCGAGCGATGAAAGTCCGCGGCGGGGTGCCATAACGTGGGCGTGAACCGGCCATGCTCGTAATCACGAGTGAGGAGTGCATTCCTGCCATAAAACATAAATATACCAACTAATTATGTTGCGTGAATGGAGAATGCCTCCTCTATCCCGCAATGGACGATAGCGATGTCATCGGGCGAGCGCAATCGAAGTCGGGGCGTCCTACTAAAGGTGGCCAGCAAAGGGCTGCATAACTCGATATGCAGGCTACCTAGAGGCGAATACGCCTTGACACTGGAAACTTGCTTGTGGAACATTGCCGCGAAATTGCTGCTGCTTTTCAACTTTTTCGAGCGATTTTAAGTAGCTGAACCTTTAAAATTTCGTTAAGCAATATCTTTTGACCACCATAACAAGCTTGAACTCGGAGGACTCCCGTATGGCTGTATCTTTGTCCAAGGGCGGCAATGTCTCTCTCAGCAAGGAGGCTCCGGGGCTGACCGCCATCGACGTCGGCTTGGGTTGGGACGCTCGCGTCACCGACGGCTCCGAATTCGATCTGGACGCCTCGGCGTTCCTTCTGAACGAGTCCGGCAAAATCCGCTCGGATGCCGACTTCATCTTCTACAACAACAAGACCTCATCGGACGGCTCGGTGGTCCACCAGGGCGACAACCGCTCCGGTTCCGGCGATGGCGACGACGAAGTCGTTGCGATCGATCTCGCCAAGGTTCCGGCCGACGTGCAGAAGGTCGCGTTCTCCGTGACCATCCATGAGGCAGAGGCGCGTAGGCAGAGCTTCGGCCAAGTCAGCAATGCTTACATCCGCGTTCTGAACAAGGCAGACGGCAAGGAGATCGCCCGCTACGACCTGTCCGAGGACTACTCGACCGAAACGGCGATGATCTTCGGCGAGCTCTATCGCCATGGCGGTGAGTGGAAGTTCAAGGCTATCGGGCAGGGATTCGCCGGCGGGCTTGGTCCGCTTGCGAAGAACTTCGGCGTCAACATTGGCTGAGGAAAACGCTTATGAGCGTTTCGCTGACTAAGGGCCAGAAGATCAGCCTCTCCAAGAACGGGGCAACTCTGACCCGGGTGTTCATGGGGCTTGGCTGGGATGTCGCAAAGAAGGGCGGCCTCCTCGGAGGCCTGTTCGGCGGCGGCGGGGAGAGCATTGACCTGGACGCCTCGTGCCTCGTGTTCGACGAGCGCGGTGAACTGGTCGACGAAATCTGGTTTCGCCAGCTCAAGGGCATGCACGGCGCCATCGTCCACACCGGCGACAATCTGACTGGCGACGGAGACGGGGACGACGAGGTCATCAAGGTCGACCTGTCGAAGCTGCCCGCCAGCGTGAAATCGTTGGTGTTCACGGTCAACTCGTTCCGGGGACAGACCTTCGACAAAGTCGCCAACGCGTCCTGCCGGCTCGTCGATGACACCAACCAGAAGGAACTGGCCGTCTTCGCTCTGAGCGAGGCGGGGTCCCACACCGGCCTCATCATGGCGAAGCTCTACCGGCACAACGGTGAATGGAAGCTGCACGCCATCGGCGAGAAGACGGCGGGTAAGACCTTCCACGATATGATGCCGGCCATCCTCGGCATGCTTTAGTCCAACGTCACCAATCTGGCCGATGGGGGAAGTATGGCCGTTTCTGCACTCACTCCGGGGGCAAATGTCGCCATCCCCGAATCGGATCGGATCGTTGTGGCTATCGGGTGGGACCCGGCGTCGCAGCCCGGCATGGAGGTCGACGCGTCGGCGTTCATGGCTGGGAGTGACGGCAAGGTCCCATCTGATGAGCATTTCGTGTTCTACGGGTCTCGCACGTCTCCTGATGGAGCGGTGAGGTTCAATCCGTCGGCATCCTCAGCGGGCTCTCCCGATCTTCAGTCCTTCGAGATCGACCTCGCCAAGGTGCCCGGGCGTGTCGAAGTCATCGACATCTGTCTCACCATCCATGAAGGTCAGGCCAGAGGGCAGAGCTTCGGCAATCTCCGCATGGTGGTAGCCCGTCTGTTGGAGCCTGCCGCGAACTCTGAGATTGCGCGTTTCGACCTGCCGGTCGTCGGCATGAAGGAGACGGCGATCACGCTCGGTCGAATCTATCGGCGAAACGGTCAGTGGAAATTCCGAGCGGTAGGACAGGGCTTTGTCGGCGGGCTGGCTCCCTTGGCGAGGCAGTATGGTGTCGATGTCGCCGAGGAGGCCTCCCCCGTGCCTGCGCCAGTCCAGGAGAAGCCTGCTGCGTCTGCCCCGCCCCCACCGTCCCCTCCGCCTCAGCCGGCGCCCGCAGCCAAGCCTGTGAACCTCTCCAAGATCACGCTGGAGAAGCGTGGTCAGTCCGTCTCGCTTGAGAAGAAGAACGCTAAGGGTTTCGGGGAAATCCTCTTCAACCTCAATTGGAACCGGCGACCAAAGGGTGGGCTTTTCAGCGGCTTTCGCGGTAACAAGGGAATCGATCTGGATCTCGGCTGCCTTTGGGAACTGGAGGATGGAGAGATCGGAGTGGTGCAGGCCCTCGGCGAGGCTTGGGGCGATTTTCGTTACGAGCCATTCATCCAGCACGCCGGGGATGATCGGACGGGCGCCGCGGCCGAGGGCGAGAACATCCGGATCAATGGAGACCAGATTTCCAAGATCAAGCGGATTCTAGTCTTCGCCTTCATCTACGAGGGCGTGCCGAACTGGGCGGCTGCCGACGGCGTTGCGACGGTGAAGATTCCGGGAAATTCCGACATCGAGGTGCGCCTCGACAATCCCGCCTCCGGGCAAGGGATGTGCGCCATAGCGCTCATCGAGAATGACGGCGGCAAGCTGAAGGTGACGAAGGAAGAACGTTACTTCGGCAATCACAAGGATATGGACAGGGCTTACCGCTGGGGATTGCGGTGGGTGGCAGGTTCTAAAGATTGACGGGGAAAAGCGATGTCATTCACCGACTGGATCAAAAAGAATGTTAACGACGCTCGGGAAGCTCTTAGCACCGAGATAACGAAGTTCAAGTCCAGGGACTTTCTGGAGGCGGTCGTCGCCGGCTGCGCACTTGTCGCCTACGCCGACGGGAACGTCTCTACGCAAGAAAAGCAAAAAATGATGGGATACCTGAGAGCTTCCGAGCAGCTCAAGGTGTTCGATCAGAATGACGTAATCAAGCTGTTTCAGAAGTATGTCGAGAAATTCGAGTTCGACTCGACCATCGGCACCGGTGAGGTGATGCAGGCGGTCGGGAAGTTCCGAGGGAAGCCGCAGGCGCAGCTCATCGTCCGCGTCTGCTGTGCCATCGGTGCCGCCGACGGCGACTTCGACGCCCATGAGCGTGCGGCCGTGAGGAGAATGGCATCGGAATTGGGTCTGGATCCCGCTGACTTCAATCTCTGAGAGATGCCTCCGCAATAAATGACCGCCTACGCCGTTGACGATCTGTTCTGCTGCACCCTATGCAGGTTTAGAGGTTATTCGCATGCCACACTTTGGTTTTCCGCTGGAAGCTCTCGCTATTTTCTTTGGCGTGATCGGCCTTTCCGTCTACCTTGATCTTTATGCCCATCGACATCATAAGGCAATATCTCTTAAGGATGCCGGGTGGTGGTCTTTGTTCTGGGTGACACTCGCCGTTGCCTTCTACGGATATCTTTGGGTCCGCTTCGACAAGCAATGGGCAGACCTGTACCTCGCAGGTTGGGCACTGGAGAAATCACTGTCGGTCGACAACCTGATGGTGTTTATGGCGATCTTCGCTTCATTCGGCATCAAGGGAGCCTTGCAGCACAGGATCCTATACTGGGGTATCGTGGGAGCGTTGGTGTTCCGCGGGCTTTTTGTTGCCGCCGGCACTGGCCTGTTTATGCTGACGCCGTGGGTTGGCTTTATCTTTGCTGCAATCGTTGCTTGGTCGGCCTGGAAAATGTTGGCTAAGCGTGATGACGCCGATGAAATTGAGGATTATTCGAACCACTGGTCTGTTCGCTTAACCGAGAAAATTTTACCAATTTTCCCTCGTCTGCATGCGGAGCGATTCTTCCTCACCCGAAAGATCGCCAATGACCTGAGGAATGCGGATCCAACCATTCGCCTGCCCAGGGACGCGGCGCTGTTCGCCACGCCCGCATTCCTGTGCCTTATGGCCATCGAAACCTCGGACGTGATGTTTGCCTTCGACTCAGTTCCCGCCGTCGTTGCTGTGACGCAGGAGCCACTCCTGGTCTATGCAGCAATGATCTTCGCAATCCTCGGGCTGAGGTCACTTTATTTTGTCCTCGCAGCGCTCACCCGCTACCTTGTGCATCTTGAGAAGGCGGTGATCGCATTGCTGTTCTTCATCGCTTTTAAGCTGACATTGCAGTCCGGTGAACATGTCTTCGGTTGGAATTTCTTCCACATCAGCCCGAACGCAAGCCTGCTTGTCGTCATAGGCACGCTGGTAGTTGGCGTGGTCACGTCGTTTGTCTGGCCGGAAAAAGACGAGCCGGGTTCGGACGAGCCGGCGGTAATCGGAGCACCTAAGACAGATTAAGTGCCAGGGGTGCTGGGGCCGCTTCCCCAATCCCTTCTACAGCACGGTAGTCCCCAATTGGGGGATAACCGCAAACAGTTTGGGCATAGATGGTGAAATATGAGTGTCTCGCTAAGTAAAGGCGGCAACGTCTCTCTCTCGAAGAGCGAACCCGGTCTGAAGAAGATCCTGATCGGCCTCGGTTGGGACGCCCGAGCCACTGACGGTGCCGACTTCGACCTCGACGCTTCGGCCTTCATGCTGGGCGCGAACCACAAGGTTCCTAACGAAAAGGCGTTCATCTTCTACAACAATCTCCGTTCCGCGGACGGTTCCGTGGAGCACACCGGCGACAACAGGACCGGCAGCGGCGATGGCGACGACGAGGCGATAACCGTGGACTTGGACAAGGTTCCCGGGGAAATCCAGACCGTCGCGATCACCGTGACGATCCATGACGCGGAGGCCCGCCGGCAGAACTTCGGTCAGGTCAAGAACGCTTTCATTCGCATCGTCAACGACGAGACCGGCAAGGAAATCGCCCGCTACGACCTGTCCGAGGACTACTCCACCGAGACCGCAATGATCTTCGGTGAGGTCTACCGCCGGGATAGCGAGTGGAAGTTCAGGGCGGTCGGCCAGGGATATTCCGGCGGCCTCGCCGCCATGTGCGCCCAGTTCGGCATCGACGTCGCCTGATCTCCCGACACCGGCCCCACTTCCAGGGGGCAGAACGTAAACCGATCACAGGAGAGTCCCTTGCGCCGCCTTCCCGTCTATCTCGTGCTCGACGTCTCCGGCTCCATGCATGGGGAGCCCATTGAGGCCGTCCGAAACGGCATGCAGATGCTGGCGAGCACCCTGCGGACCGACCCCTATGCGCTTGAAACCGCCTACCTCAGCGTCATCGTCTTCGACGATAAGGCCCGCCAAGTGGTGCCGCTCACGGAACTCATGGCGTTCCAGCCGCCGAACATCGAAGCCGGATCGACGACCTCCCTGGGCGACGCCCTGAAGGTGACCAAGGAGAGCATCGAGCGCGAGGTGCAGAAGACCACGGCGGACGCAAAGGGCGACTGGAAGCCGTTGGTCTTCCTGATGACGGACGGCCAGCCGACGGACGATTGGGAAAAGGGCCTCAACGAGTTCCGGAAGGTTAAAACCGGAATGGTCATCGCCTGTGCGGCAGGTCCGCAGGCAGACAGCACCCTGCTCAAAAAGATCACGGAATGCGTCGTGTCGCTAGACACCGCCGACTCCAGCACCATCGGCGCGTTCTTCAAGTGGGTTTCGGCGAGCATCTCCACCTCGTCCAAAAAGGTGGATCTGACGAAGTCCGACACCAACGAACTGAACGAGCTTCCGCCTCCTCCTCCTCAGATCACCCTTGTGTGACGCGGCGTTTGGCGTCCCGACCCCGACGCCATCCAAGTGGTCTGAGCGAATCAGGAGGGGAGCATGAGACGGCTTCCGGTATATCTGCTACTTGACACCTCGGGCTCGATGCGAGGCGAGCCGATTGAGGCGGTCAACAACGGTATCCGCGTCATGGTCAGCGCGTTGCGGCAGGATCCGCACGCGTTGGAGACGGTGCATGTCAGCATCATCACCTTCGATGCAGATGCCAAGGTGGTGGTGCCACTGACGGCTCTGGACGAGCTTCAGGTGCCGGAGATCACCACCCCCCAGTCGGGTCCGACTCATCTTGGCCTCGCGCTCGAGACGTTGGGAAAGCGGATCCGGCAGGAGATCAGGAAGTCGACCACCGAGGTGAAAGGGGATTGGGCCCCTTATCTGTTCGTGATGACCGACGGCAAGCCGTCGGACATTCAACTGTTCGAGGAGCAGTGCCCGGTCATCCGATCCATCGGCTTCGCCAGCGTCATCGGCTGCGTTGCCGGCCCGAAGGTGCGGAAAGAGGACCTCCAGCCGCTGTGTGACCATGTGGTTTCTCTGGACACCATGGATTCCGCGCTCTTCAGCAGCTTCTTCAAGTGGGTGACGGCGGCGATCGCCAGCGGCAACAAGTCGATGGGGGCGGCGGCCACCGTCGCCCTGCCGCCTCCGCCGCCCGAAATCCAGATCGTGTTCTGAAGAGGCTGACAATGCGCCGGCTACCGGTCTTCTTTCTCGTCGACGTTTCCGAATCGATGGTAGGCGAGAGTCTGTACAAGCTGGAGGAGGGTATTGGAGCCGTCGTCTCTACGCTCCGTAAGGACCCATATGCTCTGGAGACGGCCTTTCTGTCGGTGATCGTGTTCGCGGGCAAGGCACGGACGGTGACGCAGCTTACGGAACTCGTCGCCTTCTACCCTCCAGAGCTTCCGGTCGGTGGCGGCACGGCATTGGGGGCAGGCCTCACGCACCTGATGGACGAGATCGACAGGATGGCCGTAACCACCACCCCGGACCGTAAGGGTGACTGGCGGCCCATCGTCTTCCTGCTGACCGACGGTAATCCCACCGACAACGTCGCAAAGGCGGTGGACCGGTGGAACCGCTCATATCGCAATCGGGTGAATCTCGTGGCCGTGTCCATCGGTGGTGGTGCGGATCACGCCGTGTTGAAGCGACTGACCGACGAGGTCGTGGTCTTCAACGACTCTGCCCCCGACGCGTTCGCTCGCTTCATTAAATGGATCTCCATGTCGATCCAGAGCCAGAGCCGCAGCGTCAGTTCCGGTCAGGACGGAAAGGTGAGCCTCGCGAAGGCTGAACCTGGCCTGCTGGCCCCTGTGGAGTCCTCGGAGGGCTTGACGCCGTTTGCGGGGGTCGATGACCGCTATGCTGTCTTCGTCGGCAAGTGCGCGAAGACCAAGCTGCCCTACGTGGTCAAGTACGAGCGGCATATGGGCAGGATCGAGACCACGGACCCGGTTCTTTCCCAACTCCTCAAGACCCGACGATATACCCTGAACACTGCCATGCCGGTGAAGAGCAGCTATTTCGACCTTTCCGAGGGTGTGGGGAGCGGGCAGTCCGTAAGTTCCGAAGACCTCGTCGGTCAGCCGAACTGCCCGCATTGTGGAGCCCAGTTCGGGATGGCCGTCTGCGAATGCGGCCGAATCCACTGTGTTGAGGGCGGTGGCGAACAAACGTGCCCGTGGTGCGGCAAGACTGGCCAGTACGGGACCTCCGAGGCTGGTGAAGGCTTCGACATCGGCAGGGGGCGGGGATGAGCGATGGGTTCAAGTTCAGCCCCCTCATCCTCGTCGCGATGAAGGATCTGGCTGACATCGTCACGCAATCGAACGTTCCCGACCCGGGCGATGGTTATCGGGACTTCATTGGGTTGCCTGCGGAGTATCGCCGCATCCTTTTCGTGCTCGACCGCATAGCCAGCCACAGTCGGCGGAAAAGGATCGCGGATCGGGCGGCGGTGATCGAGCGGACTGCGGCGCCTCAGTCTTCCAGCGACAGCCAATCTCCCGCGAGGCCTCAGGCAAGCACAGCCAAGGCGGCCGACGAGCCGGGGCCGGCCTCCATGTTCGGCGCCAGAAAGTATGTGCCGTCCGAGGAATTCGATGAGCCGACCCCGCCATCGAAGGTGCCCATGACCTCCGATCCCCAGATTCCGTCCGATCCAGGGCATGCCGCAGGACCGACAACCAATTCGACGGATGGCGGCTCCGTTCTCCCGCCGGTTCCGCCTTCGGCACCCCTGCCGGCGCCTGCCGCGCCAGTTCCCCAGCCCGGCGGCGTACCGGCTGTCCCCGCACATTCGGCGGCTTCGGAGAACATTGCGGTGACGCCGATCGAGACGGTGAAGAAGTCCGTGTACCTGAAGAATGCCAAAGCGAACGAGGAGTATAAGGGAGCGGTCGAGATCGACGGCATGAAGGGCCTCAAGTTGGAGGACGCCGGAGGTTCAGGCCTCACATTCGACGAGGCATCCAACCTCCTGAATGGCACCCCCACCGTAAGCGGCGACTTCGTGATCCGTCTGCAAGGTCTCCTGCATGGTAAGCGGGCGGAGGTCGTCGCCAACCTCGCCGTGATCCCCGACCCCAAGTCCCTCTGGGTCAACAAAGACAGCGACCGGAGCGCTCCGTTCTGGAAGCCCGACGAGGATTTCGACCAGAAGGAAGGCGACCTACTTTGCGTGGCGGCGAGCAAGCGCGGCCGGTCCCACGCCAAGGACGGCACGTTCCGCGATGACGATTTCGGGCTTTGGGCGAACGGCCCCGGCGGTTGGCACGTCGCCGTGGTGGCTGACGGCGCCGGAAGCGCGAAGTTCTCCCGCAGAGGCTCCAAGGTCGCGGTCGATAGCGTCCTGCGCGAATTGCCGCTGATGCTCGAGGACCACGTCACTCCACATCTGCCGAAACTCGTCCCGGCTTACCTTCAGGGCACCCCCGGCGCCGCCGTACAGATCAGGAGCCAACTCTATCAATCCTTGGCCACCGCCGCCTTCAATGCGGCGAAAGCCATCGAGGAAGAGGCCGCCGCCCATGGCGAGAAGGCATCCGCGTTCTCGACCACCCTGATCGTCGGGGTGGTCCGCAAGGTTCCGGAGGGTTGGTTCATTGCTGGTTTTTCCGTCGGCGACGGCGGGGCGGCGGTGTTGGACGTCCGCGACGGATCGCTGACCACTTTGACGCTGCCGGACAGCGGCGAGTTCGCCGGGCAGACCCGCTTTCTCCACAAATCTGAATTCTCCGGCGGATTCGACGACGTCGGCAAACGGATATTCTTCGATGTCCGCAAGGACTTCACCGCGATCACCTTGATGACTGACGGCATCTCGGATCCAAAATTCCCGACCGACTCCGCGTTCGGCGATCCCTCCAGGTGGGTCGAGTTCTGGAATGGCGATCTCACGAAGGCCGTCGACCTTTCGCGAACCAACGGAGAACTTAAGAACCAGTTCCTGGAGTGGCTGGACTTCTGGTCGCCCGGGAACCATGACGATCGGACCCTTGCTGTGCTGGTGCCCTGAAGGAACATGTCATGACGGTTATCAAGCTTACCACTCAAGACGGGCAACAGGTCGAATACAAGGATGAGATAATCGGCCAAGGCGGGATGAAAGACGTATACTTCAGCCCCGATCGCTCCTACGTCGTCGCCTTCTTCCGGGACAAGCTGGACCATGCTGGCAAGGAACGGCTGAAATCCATCGTTGGGATGTACCGCGACGGCATTTTTGAGAAGGATGGGGGAGAGTACTGGAAGGAGCTGTTCTGCTGGCCGACCGCCATCGTCGAGAAGGACGGTCACCTCGGCGTTGTTGCCCCGACCTACAAGTCACATTTTTTCTTCGCTCATGGTTCGGTGAACAACGACATTCTTGGCATTAAGGGCAAGGAGAAAGAGGGGAAATGGTTCGCAAGCGCATCCAACCGCTCGAAGTTCCTTGACGCTAAGGAGAAGGGCGACTGGCTGAAGCACCTCCAGATCTGCCTGCTGATCAGCAGGGCAGTTCGACGACTTCATGCGGCCGGTTTGGCCCATTCCGATTTGTCGTACAAGAATGTCCTCGTCGATCCGTCCGGCGGCAAGGCCTGCGTCATCGACATCGACGGGCTCGTGGTGCCGAACAAGTTCCCGCCGGACGTGGTGGGCACCCCAGACTTCATCGCGCCGGAGGTCATCGCCACCCAGCATCTCGACAAGAAGGACCCCGCTCGCAAGCTACCGTCCGCTCTGACCGACCGGCATGCTCTGGCGGTGCTGATCTACATGTACCTGTTCTACCGCCACCCCCTGCGGGGAGCGAAGGTGCATGACACCGACGCATCGAAGGACGAGGAGCTGTCGATGGGGGTGAGGGCTCTGTTCGTGGAGCATCCCACGGACCAGAGCAACCGCGTCCGTGCCGATCATTTGAAGGCAACCGAGTTGCCTTGGGCCGACCCCGTCAAGATGCCGTACACGATCGCCGGTCCCCTGCTTGCCTCGCTGTTCGAGAAGGCCTTCATCGACGGGCTGCACGATCCCCAGAAGCGGCCAACTCCATCGGAGTGGGAGAACGCGCTGGTGCGGACCATCGATATGATCCAGCCATGTTCAAGCAAGTGCGAGATGGGCTGGTACGTATTCGACAACACGCGCAAGCCCAAGTGCCCATTCTGTGGGACCCCCTACCAAGGCAAGCTACCCGTCTTGAATCTGTATTCGAGCCGCCACAGCGGAACGTTCCAACCCGACAATCACAGAGTCATGGTGTGGAACGGGCAGTCCCTGTTCCCGTGGCACGTAAACCGGAAGGTCTTCCCAAACGAGCATCTAACTCCTGAGATGAAGAAGCGAGTTGGCTATTTCCAGCTTCACCAGGGGGATTGGTACTTGGTGAACGAGGGGATGCCACAGATGCACGATGTCGCCGCCAAAAAGGACTTGCCGATTGGGGGCAACGTCCGACTCTCAGATGGAAGCCAATACCTTCTCTCGCGGGAAGAAGGTGGGCGTCTGATTCAGGTGCAGTTGGTCGAGGGTTGAGCCGCCGGCGTATTGGCGGGTGAAATGGCGGGCCACGGGAACAAAGGCCCGCCGATCGAACGATGGAAGGGGAGCCAGGCATGAAGCGGCTTTTGTCGGATAAAAGGGCGTACTTCGCCGTTTTCGGCGCAATCGGCGGATTGATTAGCGCCTTTCTGTACGACATGCTCGGTTTGAACAGCGCGTTCAAATCATGGGTCTTCGGCACTGCCCTAGACGGGCTATCCATCGGAGCCCTGCTCGCTTTCGGGCAAGCCCGCTATCTCGGCAAGAGGTTCGACTCGAAAAGCTTTCTCAAGGCCCTGCTCATTGGTGGTGGGGGCGGCATGATCGGCGGCTTCGTTGCCCTCAACCTGGGCTTTCCGCTCGCAGGAGCATTGGGTGGCGCAACGGACGCTGGGCGCTTTCTTGGATGGACACTTGGCGGCATCGCCGTCGGGTTCGCCGTGTCGAAAGCGGTCCCTAACCTGAAGGCCAAGACGGCATCGATCGCCGGCGGCGTCGGAGGGTTGGCAGGTTGCGGCCTCATGTACCTGGTCTCCAGCTTGTCGGCGGGAACGGCGACCACAGGTGCGGCCATTGGCGTAGCGATCGCCCTTGCCGAGGCTGCCTTCCGAGAGGCGTGGCTCGAAGTGACCATACGGCCCAAAGGCCTATCGCTTGAGAAGGAGCGCACGGTCACTGTTTCGCTCGGCGACCGGCCGGTGTTGTTCGGATGTGCCGGAGACGCGGATGTCCGGCTTGTTGAAATGCCTGGTGCCAAGGCGCACTTCGCGAACGTTTCCATGGAAGGTGGGCGCATAGTGCTTCGCGATCTCGCCACCGAGAAGTCGCGGAATCTGGCAGTCGGTGAAGGATTTGATATTTCGAATGCCCATGTCGTCGTACGGGCGAAGGCGGCGATGGAGAAGGCATAGTATCTCCCAAATTCCCCTTTCCATCATTGCATCAAACAGTTTTGGAAAAGACAGCTTAAGCCCGCTTAGCTCGGCCTGGGACTTGCCGATGTCGTTCCGAATTTTGCATGTGTGGTGGCGCTTGGGCGGTCGCCGCAGACAACATCGAGGATAGGTCATGGGCTTTCGCTTCCGCAAGTCGATCACGCTGGTGCCGGGGGTGAGGCTGAATCTCGGCACCAAGGGACTCAGCCTTTCAGCGGGACCTCGGGGGGCGAGCATGATCTTTTGCAGGAACGGGGTTTACGCTAACGTTGGTATTCCGGGCACCGGCATCTCCTACCGGACGAGGCTCGACTCAGGAGCGGCACCGAACCCGCAACCGAGCGGCGACCGCTATTTGCCGATGACTGCCAAGGTCCAGGACGACGGCACCGTCCTCATCGCCGATCTCGATGGTCGACCTCTCCCTGAAGACATGCGGAGAGCGGCTCTCAGACAGAATGGCCCTGCCATCCTCGACATGCTTGAGCGGCGGACAGAGGAGTGAAGTGGTCCCCGTTTCCCGGACAGTCGGCTAGGGTCCGGACTCATAACCAGTATGCGACGGTCGCCACGATGTGGACGGCGGCCATGAAGTTGGTTGCGGAGCGGTCGTAACGGGTGGCGATGCGCCGGAAGTCGTTGAGGCGTCCGAACATGCGCTCGATGACGTTGCGGTTCCGGTAGAGGTAGGGAGAGAAGCAGTTTTTCCAGCGCTTGTTGGCGCGTGGCGGGATGTTGGGCGCGGCTCCCGCCTCTTCGATCTTCCGGCGAACAGCGGCACTGTCGTAGCCCTTGTCGCCGTGCAGGAGATCGGTAGCAGGCATCCGGTCGAGCAGACGGTCGGCGGCGGTGCAGTCGGCAACCTGACCGCCGGTCAACAGGAAGGCGAGCGGCCGACCGCGTGGATCGCTCAGGGCGTGGATTTTGGTGGTTCGTCCGCCACGGGACCGTCCGATGGCCTGAGCGCGCTCCCCCCTTTGCCGCCGCTCGCCGAACGATGGGCGCGGACCGCCGTGGAGTCGATCATCACCCGGGCCGGTGGGCCGCCTGCCGCTGCCAACGCATGGAAGATGTCTTCCCACACGCCCTTGGCCGCCCAGCGGACGAAGCGGTTGTAGAGCGTCTTGCGGGGGCCGTAGACCGGTGGAGCATCCGCCCAGCGCCCACCCGACTTCAGCACATGGACGATTCCGCTGATCACACGACGATCATCCACGCGCGGCTTGCCGCGGGTGTTGCGCGGAAGGTGCGGCTCAAGCCGTCCGAACTGCTCCACCGTCAACCAGAACTGACCGTCGCTCATCGCATAGCCCCTTTCCACGGCGTTGAATCACAACGGCTCCCTGCCGGAAAGGCTCTTTATGGGTCCGGACCCTAGTCAATTGGTTTGGAGCTCCACACGGCCGCAGCCCCAAGAAGAAAGTGCGGAAGGGTAGCATTTGTCACATTTCCAGGTTGCTCATCATCCAATGGACTCGTCCATCCGTCGCATCCCTTGATAGTTCCTAAGTGTTTTGATAGCTTCTGTCTCAGCAATAAACCGAATATAGGCATCCGCAGGACAGTCCTATGACTCAGGTGGAGCCCTGGATGAAGCGACCGTCCTCAGTCGCGACGTGCGGAAGTGTGAATGCATAAAAGAGGGGGAGGTATGTCATCCGTATACAGCAGGAGCTTGATCGCGACCGCCGTCATGCTCCTCGTGCCGGTGGCTCAGGCCAGAGCCCAGGAGGCGGCTAGGCCAATGAACCAATACTGGGACGTGACCGTACTTTCCTGGTATCGGGAGGCCGCGACTTGGCTTTTTAGGAATCCCTCGTTCGAGTGGTATATTCCGCTTGTGGCCGCGGCTGCGGTCGCCGCGGTCGGCAACTTTTACGCCTCTCGGCAGGCTGTCACGGTGTTCAGAACCTACAACGACCTCGCGGCGACCTTCCTCTGCCCTTGGCTGCCGGTCGGCCTTTACTACCTAGCGGATGGCCTCCACTTACAGGTGGCGGGCACGGTCGGAGACGCGATCACCTACACCGCGGTGGGCGCCTTTGCCGCCATCGCCATTCTGACCTTCATGGACAACCCCAACCCGCTGAAGGGTCTCCTGGCGTTGGCGACGAAATCGCTCATGGGCATTGCGTTCTTCGGTCTCATCGTCTTTGCCATCGCCATGCTGTTCTCCCCCGCCTCAGGGAAGACCGCCTCCGAACGTCGCCGCTCCGCCAGAAACAATCGGGCCGCCAGCGCGGCCATCGCGGCCATCGCGGTAGCAATTCTCGCTTTTGCGGCGACGTTCGTCCGCAACCGGGAGAGGGGCATCGGTCATTTCGTCGAAGACCTGCGAAGCCGGTTCGCATGACCATTATGCAAAACGACGCCGACTTCGCCGTCAGATTGGCCGGAGGCGATTTGGCCGTTGACGCCGAGCGTTGGGACCTGCCGCTCCGGTTCCTGTGTGGGTTTGCCAGCAGGCGGAATCCCAAGCGGCCGTTCCTTTTCGTCAGCCGAGTCCTGGGGCGGCACCTCCCTGTCCATCCACAGGTAATGAGGATGGCGCACCGCCGATTGGGGGCGAAGCTGGACAGCTCTCTGCCAGGGCCGGTCGTGGTGGTTGGAATGGCGGAGACCGCCGTCTGCCTGGGGCAGGGCGTCCATGAGTCTTGGCGTCTGATGTCGCACCGGGACGATCTCCTGTTCATTCACTCGACGCGATATAAGCTGCGGCACCCGCTGCTCTCGACCTTTGAGGAGAGCCACAGCCACGCTACCAGCCATCTCCTCTATCAGCCCGCCGACCCGATCGATGTCGAACTTTTCGCGGATTGCCGGACGCTTGTCCTCGTCGATGACGAGGCTTCGACCGGGGCTACATTCGTGGCGCTCTCACATGCGTGCAGGACCCAAATGCCCAAACTTGAGCGCATCGTCTGCGTTACCATCACCGACTGGATGGGGGTGAGGAAGCATGCCGAGATCCGTGCGGAGATGCCCGCCCGGACGGATTTCGTCTCACTCCTTGAGGGTTCCTACCGCTTCCTCCCTTCTGACGCACCGCCACCGGTCATGCCGGACGTGACGGGCAACGGAAGTTGCAAGGACCACCTCCTGACCCGCAACTTCGGACGCCTCGGGCTGAGGAAGTCCGTCCCATTGCCCGAGAGTGCCCTTGCGATCCGGGCAAAGGTTGGAGAACGCATCCTCGTCCTCGGGACTGGAGAGTTCGTCTATCCACCATTCCAGCTTGCAAGGCGTTTGTCCGCTATGGGCGCCGACGTCCGCGTGCAGGCCACAACCCGCTCGCCGATCATGGAAGGGAACGACATCCATGGCGTGATCGAATTCGAGGACGCCTACGAAGATGGCATTCCCAACTTCATCTATTCGGTCCGCCCAGGGCAATACGACAGAGTTCTGGTGTGCTACGAGACGCCGCCCTCGACGGTCCAAACGCCTCTGGTGAAGCTGCTGGGCGCAGAACCAGTGTTTTTCTCCGATGCGAAGGTCTGAAATGAAGCGAGTCGTTTTTGTCGACCTGGATGACACGCTCTTCCAGACCACGAGGAAAAACCCGAAGGCGACTAAGCTTGCCGCTGTGGACAAGGACGGGCGCCCGCTCTCGTTCCAGTGCCGGAAGCAGTCCGCCTTCCTGGAATGGCTCGCGCAGGACGCCCGCGTCGTCCCCGTCACGGGTCGCAGCGTCGACGCTTTCAAGCGGGTGCTCCTCCCACTGGGAGATTTCGCCATCTGCTCATTCGGTGGCGTCATCCTCCTGCCGAACGGTGAACCTCATCCTGAGTGGCACGGGGAAATCTCCTCGGCGGCGGCAACGGCGGCTTTGGACGCCTTGCACAGACGGATCGCCTCTATTGCCGGGGAACTTGGCATCGACGTCCGCCACAGGGTCATCCACGACATGGGACTCTCCCTTTACCTTTCGGTGAAGCACAACGGCCACGACACCGATGAGATGGCTCGTCTCGCGACCTCTGCTTCGGGAGCCATCCCGGAGGGGTGGACCCTCCACCTGAATGGGACGAACATGGCCGTTTTGCCTCCTTTCCTCGGCAAGGAGAGGGCCGTCGCCTTCTTCCTGGAGCGGATCGTAGGGGACAAGGACGTGCTGACCGTCGGAGTCGGCGACAGCCTGACTGACATGGGCTACATGAGGCTTTGCGATTTCGCTGTGGCCCCATCCAAGTCCCAGCTCTTCTCCCTGCTTTCCTGTTCGAGTCGGCTCGTGACGACGGGGGGCGATTCTGCATGAGCCAAGAATGCCTCGGGTTCAGCGGCAGCTATGACCCTGCCGACGTGACGTTTCTGCTCAAGCCGGTTGTGATGCGATTCGTCGACGTGGCAGAGAAGGAGGTTGCCATCCAAAGCGGCAGGCGTCACTACTCCGAGATGCTGGCGCAGGAGACCGCCCCGCCTTCCCAGTACCTAGCCGCGTTTCACGAAGCTTTCAGCCAGAACCGTGGACGTGTGGGCAGGGATGTCGCCAGGCTGGCAAAAGCCCTCGCCGGCAGACCTGGGGGCGAGATCGCATTGGTGAGCTTGGCCCGCGCCGGGACACCCATCGGGGTCTTGCTGAGGCGCTCCCTTGCCTGCCTCGGCCGGAAGGTCAAACACTATTCCGTCTCGATCATCCGCGACAAGGGCCTCGACCTGATCGCCATGGCGCTGATTCTTCAGCGCCACGACAGCGGGGACGTCGTCTTCGTGGACGGCTGGACCGGCAAGGGGGCGATCGGGAGCGAATTGGTTGCATCGCTTTCGGCGGACCTGCCCGAACTCGTCGATGCCCCGTTCTGCGTCCTCTCCGACCTTGCCGGGGTGGCAACGCTCGCTGCTGGCGACGAAGACTATGTCATTCCCTCTGCCATCTTGAACGGCATCATCTCCGGGCTCATCAGCCGCACCATCCACTCTGACGAACTTATCGGCCCCAGCGATTTCCATGGATGCATGCGGTTGGACGGGCTGGCCGCCGAGGACATGAGCCGCTGGTATGTCGATGAACAGATGAAGGATGTGCTCGCATGTCTGGAGAGCGACGAGGTTCTTCCCGCGAGTTGGGGTTACGGTGACCGCGAGGCGGCCGCACGGGTCTCCGCCGCCTTCGTAGAGGAGATGCTCCAGAGGACCGGTGCCAAGGACCGGAACCGCGTGAAGCCGGGTATCGGTGAGGCCACAAGGGCGCTTCTCAGGCGCCTCCCTGACCGTCTCTTCGTCAGGGATCCGGAAGGAGCGGACGTCAGGCACATCATGACACTAGCAGCCGAGAAGGATGTCGCCGTCGAGGTCGATCCGAAGCTTCCCTATCGTGCATGCGCCATCATCAGGACCGTCGGAGCCGACTGATCATGGCATTCTCATACCTCAATCTCGGCGCCAGTCTCTACGTCCCCGCGACGCGCCACGACCTCGTTGCGTCGGCCAATGGCGATCGGCTTCCGCGCCTGCGTTCCGTGATCCTCTGCACGGAGGACAGCATCCTTGAGGGTGATGTCGAGATGGCTCTTGCCAATCTGAGGCAGTGCCTGCCGCAGCTTCGCAAAGGTGGTCCGCTCGTCTTCATCCGCCCGAGGTCCCCCAACATTCTGGCGAGGATTCTCTCGATGCCGGGTGTTGAGCGGGTGCATGGGTTCGTCCTCCCGAAATCAACGCGAGACTCGGTCCGGGCGTTCTCCTATCACATCCCAGCTTCCTCACGATTCGTGCTCATGCCGACCCTGGAAACCCGTGAGGCGTTCGATCCGTTTGCTATCGCCGAACTGCGGACGATGCTCTCCGAGTCCGGGCTGAGGGAGAGGGTGCTGGCCCTCCGCATCGGAGGAAATGACATCCTGAACTTGCTCGGCATCCGCCGCAGCCCTGGGCGGACGATCTACGACACTGCTGCGGGGCCGGTGGTCGCCTCGCTCGTGGCCGCGTTCCGCCCCTTCGGTTTTCCGCTCACGGCTCCCGTTTTCGACGACTTCAGCGACGCCGATGCCCTTCGGGTGGAGGTTCGGCGCGACCTGGAGCATGGCTTGGTCGGAAAGACAGCAATCCACCCGTCCCAGGTGAGTCTCATCGAGCAGGAATATCGCGTGTCTGAAGCGGACTTCAGGATCGCCAGGAGGATTCTCGATGACGACGCACCTGCGGTGTTCCAGATCGACAAGGTAATGTGCGAGCCGGCTACCCATGCCAACTGGGCGGCACGCATCATGGAACAGGCAGCGATTTATGGCACTGCGACAGATTTCTCGGATAGTGGGCTGGGTGTCGGTGATGAGGTGCGTATCGGCGCCTGCAAGGTGAAGGTTCTCTCACGTTCATGACATGAGACGCCCGCATTGTTGCCAGAATGGCGAACGCATTCAATCCTTTATCGCCGTGGTAGGCGAGGCTAGAATGCCTGCCGGAATTTGAGTGGCCCGTACGCGAGGGATATCGTCAGATGGTGGTGCCTCTATCCAAGTTCGGCATGGTGTCGGGAACGCCTGGCCTAGCCGGTGGAGGCCCCAGCCCTGATCTGGACGCCTTTCGTCGCCACATCGTCGGCCGCGTATTCGACTCCTACTGCGATGCCGCCACATGGCGTGCCGTGATCGCCCATGGCACGCAGGCCTGCGGCTTGGATCAGAAGACGGCCGAACTCGCCGCTGAAATGGAACTGGAGACGCTTTTGGTCGCCAACGAAGTCGCCTTGCTCAAGCAAATGGAGGGCATGCTTCGTCAGTTCACTGAAAGGGACAAGAAGCTCGACGCCAAGGAAAAGTCGGATCTCGTTCAGATGATATGCAGAGTTAATCCTGGATTCGCAAAGGGTCTGCGTCATGATGTCGCCGAGTCCTTCATCGCCGACTTCTGCCGACAGAATGGCGTAAAGGTGAAGGTTGGGCTTTTCAGATGGGCCATTCCGTGACGGCGTGCCTGCGCCGAGGATAAGAGCGCCTAACAGAACCATCTCTGGACGAAGCGCCAGCAGATGAGGCTGGCCGCGATATGGTGAAAGGCAGTGAAGATGTCGGCGCGCCGTTCGTAGCGGACGGCGATGCGGCGGAAGCGGGCGAACCAAGCGAGCGTACGCTCGACCACCCATCGGTGTCGGCCAAGACGCTCGCTGCTCTCGACGCCACGCCGGGCGATCCGCGGAATGATCGCTCGTTGGCGCAGCGCCTGCCGGCAGTGTGCAAAGTCGTAGCCCTTGTCGGCGTGCAGCTTGGCCGGGCGGCGCCGGGGCCGGCCCGCACACTGGCGGATCGCCGGCACGGCATCGACCAGCGCCTCCAGCAGCTTGCTGTCGTGCCGGTTGGCTGGCGAGATCCTCAGGGCGAGCGGGATGCCGTTAGCATCGACGAGGATGTGGCGCTTGGAGCCCGGCTTGCCGCGATCCGTCGGGTTCGGGCCGGTCTCCTCGCCCCCCTTTTTGCTGGAACGCTGGCGCTGTCCACCGCCGCACGATCCCAGTTGATGGCGTTGCCATAGCCGAGCCGGTCGAGCAGAACGCGATGCAGCCGCTCCGTAAGCATCCGCTGAGTGCCGCGGTCAGGCAGCTTTCGTCTGCTCGCGGATTGCCTTCCATTCCCAGGGGAGGAGTTCGTGCAGGCGGGTTTGGGGGATGTCGTTGATGCGGGCCAGGACGTCGGCGAGCCATGCCTGGGGATCGACGTCGTTGAGCTTCGCCGTGGTGATCAGGCCGTACATGATCGCCGCCCGCTGCCCGCCGCGATCGGAGCCGCAGAACAGCCACGCTTTCCGGCCCAAAGCGATCCCGCGCAGGCCGCGTTCGGCGGCATTGTTGGTCAGGCACAGCCGGCCGTCGCCGAGGAAGCGCGTGAAGCCGTCCCAGCGCGTCAGCATGTAGTCCATCGCCTTGGCCACGGGGGCATGGCGGGAGAGCCGGGCGCGCTCCGTCCGCATCCAGTTCTCCAGCGTGGCCACCAGGGCGACGCCGTGCTCCTGGCGGGCCGCCAGCCGCTCGGCCGCGGGCTTGCCGTTCAGGGCGCGCTCGAGATCGAAGAGGGCGTCGATGTGGGTCACGGCTTCCAGGGCCAGCGGTGAGATCGGCGGGGCATCCTTGCCGCGTCTGGTGTTCGCGGCGATGTCGGCCAGCTTGAAGAAGCCGCGCCTTGCATGCGCCCAGCACAGTGCGGCGCTGATCGGCCCCGGTCGGCGCTCAGGTTCGTACAGCCGGTTATAGCCGGCGAACGCATCGGCCTGCAGCCAGCCCGTGAAGCCGGCCAGGTGCCGTTCGGGATGCTCGCCCTTGCGGTCTCGCGAATAGTGGAACAGCGCTGCCGGTGGGGCTTGGCCGGCAAACGGCCGGTCATCACGCACATACACCCACAGCCGCCCGGTGTCGGTCTTGCCTTTGGCCAGCACGGGCACGGGCGTGTCGTCTCCATGCAGCCGCTCGGCTGCCAGTACATGCGCGGCGATCAGGTCGTGCAGCGGCTTCAGCACCGCGGCGGCGGCGCCCACCTGGTCGGCCAGGGTGGACAGGCTGAGCGGCACGCCCTCGCGCGCAAAGCGTTCGGCCTGCCGGTTCAGCGGCTGATGCTGGCCGAACTTCTCGAACAGGAGGGTGGCCAGCAGGTTGGGGCCGGCCCAGCCCCGTGGGGTGGCGTGGAACGGCGCCGGCGGCTGGCTGATCGTCTCGCAGGCCCGGCAGGAGAACCGCTCGCGCACCGTCTGGATCACCTTCCACTGGCGCGGGATCACCTCCAGCGTCTCGGTGATCGTCTCGCCCAGCTTGCACAGCTTGTCCGAGCCGCAGCACGGGCAGCTCGCCGGTGCCGGCACAACGACGCGCTCGCGCGGCAGGTGGTCGGGGAAGGGCTGGCGTGATGGCCGTTTGCGGGTAAAGGCCGCCACCGCGGTGGTTTTGGCAGCGGCCTGCTCGGCCGCCAGTTCGTCCTCGCCGGCCGTCGCTTCCAACTCTTCGAGCTGGAACTCCAACTGGTCCAGCAGACGCGCCTTGCGCTCGGAGCGCGTCCCGTAGAGTTCGCGCCGGAGTTTCTCGATTTCCAGCTTCAGGCCGGCGATCAGCGCCTCGGTGTTCGACGCCATCGCCTTGGCCCGCGCCGCTTCGGCTTCCGCCGCATCCGCCCGCGCCTCGGCCTGCGCCAAGGCAGCGCGCAAGTTGGCGACGTCGTCGGCCGAGGTGGAGGGGAGCGGGGCGGCGGTCATGGCGCCAGTTTACCTGGGAACGCGCCGTTGAGCCGCCACAATCACCCCTGAACCGGTGCGTCGATTCACCGTGTCGCAGTCACCCCGCGGCCTCGGGGCGCCAAGTCTTCTGCGGGTTGCGCCAGTCGATGCCCTCGAGCAGATAGCCCATCTGCCCAACCGAGATCGACACCGCGCCGTCCGCCGGCGTGGGCCAGATGAAGCGGCCCCGCTCCAGCCTCTTCATGAACAGGCAACTGCCCTGGCCGTCATACCAGATGATCTTCACCAGATCGCCGCGGCGCCCGCGGAAGATGAAGAGATGGCCGCTGTGCGGGTCTTGGGCGAAGCGTTCCTGCACCAGCAGCGCCAAACTCGCCCAGCCTTTGCGCATGTCGGTGTGTCCGCTGGCCAGCCACACCCGCACGCCACTCGGCACCGGGATCATGCCAGGGCACCGACGACGGCCGCCGCCAGAGCCGGATCGACCGGCCCTTCCAGACGCAGGCGTGCCCCGCTGGGCAGGATGACCTCGAGGATCGCCGGGCTCGTGGTCGGACCCGCTGGAGGCGGCAATGGTTCAGGGGGCTCCAAGACCGGCGGTTCTGTTACGGTCGGCTCCGGCGTGATGGTCACTGCGACGAAGCTGGACGGTTCGGCCACCGCGCTCCCGCTCGCCTGCATCAGCCCTCGCCAGCGGTATAGCAGACTTTCGTGCACGCCCAGCCGGCGGGCCGCTTCCGTCACCACCACGCCGGGGCGGAACGCCTCCTCGACCATTCGGACCTTCTCCGCCGGCGTGTAATTCCGCCGCCGCTCCGTCCCCGTCAGAACCTCGACCCGCTGGTAAGCCATGACGTTTGCAACTCGTTTGCGTCCGCGCAATGACGCGCCACGCAAAACTCAGACGTCGGACCCTATTTTGCCAAGGCGGCACTCACCGGAGGCGTACCATGGGAATGTACGTGATGTCGCTGCACCACACCTGATCGGGGCGGTCGATGGTCAGGTCGCGCAGCAGGTACGGCCAGATCTTGTGTTCGGGATGGGGCACGGTCGTCTTCGGGCGCTGGTAAACCGCCTGCAAGCCCATCCGCACCATCAGGCGGCGAACCCGCTTGCGGTTGACCTGATGGCCATGCCGGCGCAGATGCCGGGTCATCTGCCGGCTGCCGTACCAGGGCATTTCCAGAAACTGCTCGTCGATCAGCCGCATCAACTCCCGGTTCTCGGCCGGCTCGCCTCTGGCCGGCCCGTAGTAGCTGGACCGGCTGATCGAAACCAACTCGCACTGCCGGGTGATCGACAGGCGCGGATGATCCGCCTCGACCAGCTCCCGCCTCCGACCGATGCTCATCGACCGGAGGCCTTGCGCAAAAAATCCCGCTCCACGACCAACTGGCCGATCATCGCGTGCAGCTTCTCCACCTCGCCCTGATGGCTGCTTTCAGCGGCTTCCGCCTTGCCGGAGAAAACCCCGGCCATCCCCTCCATCGCCTGCTTCTTCCAGGCGTTGATCAGCGTCTGGTGTACACCGTGCTTGGCCACCAGCTGCGACACCGTCAGCTCGCCCCGGATCGCCTCCAGTGCCACCTTCGCCTTGAACTCTGCCGAATACCGCTTCCGTTTCCCCGTCATCGGGTCCGTCCTTCTTCCTGGGCGAACCAAGCTTAGGGTCCGGACCCATAAAGAGCCTTTCCGGCAGGGAGCCGTTGTGATTCAACGCCGTGGAAAGGGGCTATGCGATGAGCGACGGTCAGTTCTGGTTGACGGTGGAGCAGTTCGGACGGCTTGAGCCGCACCTTCCGCGCAACACCCGCGGCAAGCCGCGCGTGGATGATCGTCGTGTGATCAGCGGAATCGTCCATGTGCTGAAGTCGGGTGGGCGCTGGGCGGATGCTCCACCGGTCTACGGCCCCCGCAAGACGCTCTACAACCGCTTCGTCCGCTGGGCGGCCAAGGGCGTGTGGGAAGACATCTTCCATGCGTTGGCAGCGGCAGGCGGCCCACCGGCCCGGGTGATGATCGACTCCACGGCGGTCCGCGCCCATCGTTCGGCGAGCGGCGGCAAAGGGGGGAGCGCGCTCAGGCCATCGGACGGTCCCGTGGCGGACGAACCACCAAAATCCACGCCCTGAGCGATCCACGCGGTCGGCCGCTCGCCTTCCTGTTGACCGGCGGTCAGGTTGCCGACTGCACCGCCGCCGACCGTCTGCTCGACCGGATGCCTGCTACCGATCTCCTGCACGGCGACAAGGGCTACGACAGTGCCGCTGTTCGCCGGAAGATCGAAGAGGCGGGAGCCGCGCCCAACATCCCGCCACGCGCCAACAAGCGCTGGAAAAACTGCTTCTCTCCCTACCTCTACCGGAACCGCAACGTCATCGAGCGCATGTTCGGACGCCTCAACGACTTCCGGCGCATCGCCACCCGTTACGACCGCTCCGCAACCAACTTCATGGCCGCCGTCCACATCGTGGCGACCGTCGCATACTGGTTATGAGTCCGGACCCTAAGAACGGCCGCGAACTCTGACGAACGCAGGTCTGTCGAACACCTCTTCCGCCAATCAATTCAAGAATTCAATAGAATACAAAAAAGCGGACGAACCCGTCGCGGGGGCAACGGGCTCGTGCTCGCTTTTCATCAAATGGCGATCAGGACGTCGGCAGATCCGCAACTTTCGGCATGGTTCCGGCCTGCACCAGGGCTTGGTGCAAATTCGCATCCTGAACGACCAATTGAACGGCATCCCGCAACGCAGCCGACAGGGCCGGGGCAGCCTGCTCACCCATCATTAGCATGACATCCTTGTTCACGCCGATCGCCCGATAACTCCGGCTGTAGACCAAGGCGCCGTCCTGACGTTTCGCTGTCAGGTCGAACGCGACCTCCGCGACCGCCTCCGCCGTCCAGAAGCCGGGCTTGAAGTCGTTATAGAAGTTGGTGGTTTGCACGGTGATGGCGATGCCGCCGGGACCGACGTTGAAGCCGAGCGAAGCCAATTCCGTCTGCACCGCCTGGCTAACTTCGGCGACCACATCGTTGGCAGCGGTGATCTTGGCCATCTCCATGCCGTAACCGTTCTTCTTGGTGGACACACGGTCACGGTTCGACACGCGGCCATCGGCTGCAGTCACATTGATGGTAACGTCCTTGGCTCCCTGCACTACCGAAATATTTGCCGGAGCAGAATATTTGACTGGAATGGCGTCCTCGGTCAACGCACAACCGGAAACCATAGCGGCGAGAAGAATACAGGTGATAATCTTGATCATTCTGACAGATCCTACAGTATTTTAATCGACAACTTTGATGCCTTGAGGGCGCGCAATTTGATTGGGCAGATGATCAGCAGGCAGAACGCGTTGGTAAGTTCCATTTGCCTGCACCATCACTCGCTCGGACGGACTGAATACGCGGTCTCCCGCTGCCTGCTCCTGCACGATGGTGATGGTTTTCCCGTTCGCGAGAGTGATGGTGTACTCGACCCCGACGCGGTCACTGGCGGCCTGCTCCGCCATGGCTCCAATTGCGGCCCCCACCAGAACGCCACCCAGAATCGCCGCGACGTTGCCGGACCCCTGCCCGACATTCGACATCGCCAAACCGCCGGCCGTCCCGCCTACGACGCCACCGACGCCCGTGTTCTGTCCGCGAATGTCCACCTGACGGGACGCCACGACCGTGCCGAACTCGACAACCGATGCGCGACCAACATCTTGGAAGCTATAGCGGCTTTGCCCCTGTGTGGCGCAACCGGTTAAACTCGCCGCAAGACATATACTTGCGGCAACTGAAATCATTAGCTTGTGCATTGCGACACAATGCCTCATTTCTGCGATAGAAAAAGCTTAAGCTCAACCTTAGAATGGCAGCGCACGCCTCTAATGTCGATAGCGGCGCTGTCTTTTGGTGCAACTCTCTAAAACACCCTCCGCTCGATATCTTGTTGAGAGGCAAAACGGTGTAGGCGGGGAAGGCCAAACCGCATACCATCATATGACTCCCGCCCTTTTGCGCCTCCCCGATTGCTCTGCTAGCGTCCCGTCAGAGACAGGGTGAGGAGCGTATCGTGGGACTGATCAGCTTTCTGAAGAAGACCGCCGCCGGGCATACCGACCGTCAGAAACGGGCGCGCTACGACCGGGCCAATGCGCGGGCCAACGACTACATGGAAGTGGCGCAATGGTATGCCGAGGAAGGCGACGGCAACCCGCGCATTCTGCAGAACTATCAGGAGCTTGCCACACTTCCCTTCCGTCAGGGACATGCCGCCAAGCTGGTCGGCTACCGCAACGACATCACGCGCAAGCTGGGCCACGCCGCCCATATCGGCACCAAGCAGAACCCGTGGATCGCGGCCTTCCTGCGGCCGGATGACGGGACCGTCTATTGCGCCTATGTGCTGCTGCGCGACGACAACCAGCAATTCGCGGTGATGAAGCCCTACTGGTTCCTGGCCGGCAACGAAACGGAGGCCGGGTTCAAGCGGCCCGTCTTCGGCGTCGTCTGATCCGCCGCGCAGGAGTAAGCCCCCATGCCGAACATCGCCGATCTGGTCGCGAACCCCGAGAGCTTCCTCAAGAACAACCTGATCTGGATCCAGTATCAATCCTACCAGCCCAACTACCGCATCGGCGGCGTCAAGAGCTTCACCCTCAGCGACGACGGCATGACCTGCACGCGCAAGGGCACCGGGATCATCTCCCAGTTCTCCACCAAGAATGCCGCCGTCTGGTCGGTGCGGTACGACCAGGGCAACCAGCCGGGAAACTGGAACGCCTACTGGCTCCCCTACGACCAGGACTTCAAGCATCTCGTCGTGCTGGAGGACGAGGCCGACGTGATGTTCACGCCGACGATGGACGGCTGCTCCTTCGGTTTCAGCGACCATGGCGGCGGCACCTTCTCGGCCTCGCACGGAAATCTGCAGACCGCCCAGGGACGGATCGACGAGGCCGGGCTGCGCCAGGGCATGCGCATGCACGCCACCACCCTGCACAAGTCGCAATACATGAACGTGCCGGGCACCGACGCGGTGAAGGTCACGCTGGTCGGCGTGCGCAACGGCAAGCAATGGCGCTTCTTCTATCAGCAATACATCGACATGATGGGCGCCTTCACCCTGCTGAAGGTGGCGCAGGTGAAGCGGTAGGTCCTCCCCGCCGGGCGGCCGGCCTCCTCCCCCATTCCCACTCAAGACAGCCCGCCGCCGCCTTGCTACAGTCCTTGTCCCTCGGACCTGTCCCGAACGGCTTGTTCCGCAAGACAGACACAGACCAGAGACAAGGCACATGGACAAAGGCACGCCGAAGGCCATCCGGCTTCAGGACTATCGCCCGCCGGCGCATCTGATCGACACGGTCGACCTGTTCGTCGACCTGGGCGAGGATGTCACCACCGTCCGCACGGTGCTGGCGATCCGCCGCAACCCCGACCGTCCGGAGGCGGCGACGGAGCCGCTGTCGCTCGACGGCCAGAGGCTGGAACTGGTGTCGGTGGCGCTGGACGGGCGGACGCTGGGGCCGGACGAATACACCGTCACGCCCGATCACCTGATCGTGCTGGAGGTGCCGGACAGCTACACGCTGGAAACCATCGTCCGCATCAAGCCGCAGGAGAACACCGCGCTGGAAGGGCTCTACAAGTCCTCCGGCAACTTCTGCACCCAGTGCGAGGCCGAAGGCTTCCGCAAGATCACCTATTTCATCGACCGGCCGGACGTGATGGCGCGCTACAGCACCACCATCAACGCGGACAAGGCGCGCTATCCGGTGCTGCTGTCCAACGGCAACCTCGCCGCTTCCGGCGATCTGGAGGGCGGGCGCCACTGGGCGCGCTGGGAGGATCCGTTCCCCAAGCCCTGCTACCTGTTCGCGCTGGTCGCCGGCAACCTCGTCCATGGCGAGGACCGGTTCCGCACCGCGTCGGGCCGCGACGTCACGCTGCGCATCTATGTGGAGCCGGGGAACGAGGACAAGATCGACCACGCCATGCGCTCGCTCATCAAGTCGATGCGCTGGGATGAGGAAGTCTACGGTCTGGAATACGACCTGGACATCTTCAACATCGTCGCGGTCGGCGATTTCAACATGGGGGCGATGGAAAACAAGTCGCTCAACATCTTCAACACCAAATACATCCTGGCAAAGCCGGAAACTGCGACCGACACCGATTTCCTCAACATCGAGGCGGTGGTCGCGCACGAGTATTTCCACAACTGGACCGGCAACCGCGTCACCTGCCGCGACTGGTTCCAGCTGTCGCTGAAGGAAGGGCTGACCGTCTTCCGCGACCAGGAATTCTCCTCCGACATGCATTCCCGCGCGGTGAAGCGCATCGCCGACGTCCAGGGGCTGCGCACCGTGCAGTTCCAGGAGGATGCCGGGGCCATGGCCCATCCGGTGCGCCCGGACAGCTATGTCGAGATCAACAACTTCTACACCCCCACGGTCTACAACAAGGGTGCGGAAGTCATCCGCATGATCCACACCCTGCTGGGGCCGGAGAAGTACCGCAAGGGCACCGATCTCTACTTCAAGCGTCATGACGGGCAGGCGGTCACCTGCGACGATTTCGTCGCCGCCATGGCGGATGCCAGCGGCGTCGACCTGACCCAGTTCCAGCTGTGGTACCGGCAGGCCGGCACGCCGGAACTGGACATCACCGGCAGTCATGACGCGGCGGCGAAGACCTACACCCTGACGGTCAAACAGACGGTGCCGCCGACGCCGGGCCAGCCGACCAAGCTGCCCATGCACATCCCGCTGGTCGTCGGCCTGCTCGGCCCCGACGGGCAGGATCTGCCGCTGCGGCTGGAGGGAGAGGAGACGGCCGCCGGCACCAGCCGCATCTTGCACGTCACGGCGGAAAACCAGAGCTTCACCTTCCGCGACATCCCGGTCCGTCCGGTCCCGTCGCTGCTGCGCGGCTTCTCCGCCCCGGTGAAGCTGAAGTCCGACCTGACCGACGACGATCTCACCTTCCTGATGGCGCATGACAGCGACGCCTTCAACCGGTGGGAGGCCGGGCAGATCCTGGGCACCCGCATCCTGCTGGGCCTCGTCGCCGACCGGCAGGCCGGCCGCGATCCGGTGCTGCCGGAGGGCTATGCCGACGCCTTCGCCAGGATCCTGGCCGATGCCGAACGCGACCCCGCCTTCGCCGCCCAAGCGCTGGTGCTGCCGACGGAGGCCTATCTCGGCACCCAGATGGCGGTGGTCGATCCCGAGGCCATCCACGCGGTGCGGGAGTTCGCGCGCAAGACGCTGGCCGGCCGCCTGCGGGCGCAGTTCCTCGACCTCTACCGCCGCAACAGCAGCCAGGAGCCCTTCTCCGTCGATGCCGACGCCATCGGCAAGCGGGCGCTGAAGAACCTCTGCCTCGCCTACCTGATGGCGCTGGAGGATGCTGAGGCGCTGGATCTGTGCCTGACCCAGTACCGCACCGCCAAGGGCATGACCGACGAGATCGCGGCGCTGCAGTTCCTGTCCAACGCCGCCTCGCCGGAAGGCGACAAGGCGTTGGCCGACTTCTACGAGCGCTGGAAGGGCGAGGCGCTGGTGGTCGACAAATGGTTCGGCGTGCAGGCGATGTCGCAGCGCGCCGACACCCTGGACCGGGTGACCGCCCTGCTCGGCCATCCCGCCTTCGAGATCAGGAACCCCAACAAGGTCTATGCGCTGATCGGCGGTTTCGCCAACGGCAACCCGGTCCGCTTCCACGACCGGACTGGCGCCGGATACCGCTTCCTCGCCGATCAGGTGCTTCGTCTGGATCCGATGAACCCGCAGGTTGCCGCGCGTCTGATGGGCCCCTTCTCCCGTCTGCGGCGCTATGACGCGGCCCGTCAGGGACTGATGAAGGCCGAATTGGAGCGGATCGTCGCCACTCCGGGCCTGTCGCCGGACGTCTACGAGGTGGCGAGCAAGAGTCTGGCGGCGGCTGGATAGAATGCGTTCGGTTCGGACGGAATCGTCCGAACCGCGAATCGCACGGAACATCAAAAAGCTGGAGACCCTCAGATGCTTCAATGAGCATCTGAGGGTCTCGGAGACTCGGCACCTAAGGATGGGGCGCATATGAAAAAAGGGCCGGAGGTGACGCCTCCGGCCCTTTTCGCCGTCCGCAGTTCCCGGCTTCGGGCCGGGAGACGCGGTCTTATATCATCGAGCGTAAAGTCTGACACATCAGACTTTACGCTCACCCTCAAACGGCGGGCGCGGCCGTCCGGCCGCTTGCCTTCGCAGGCATGGGCCTGCGGGGCCGCAGTCGCGGCCCTTACCGCCGAGCATAAGTCAGAACTTACGCTCGGCGGTATTACTTCTGCTCGGCCAGGAAGGCGATCAGGTCGGCGCGCTTGGCATCGTCCTTCAGACCGGCATAGGCCATGGTGCCGCCCGGGACGACCTCCTTCGGGGCCTTGAGGTAGGCGTCGAGGTTCTCCTGGGTCCAGGTCAGGCCGGCGGCGGCCTTTTCCTTCATCGGACCCGAATACCTGAAGCCATCGACCGCAGCGGCTTGGCGGCCGACGACGCCGTGCAGAGACGGGCCGACCTTGTTCTTGCCCTGCTCGGTGGTGTGGCAGGCCATGCAAGCCTTGAAGACATCCTTGCCGGCAGCCGCATCGGCGGCCTGGGCGGCACCGGCACCCGTCACGATCGCGGCCAGGGTGGCTACGCCCATCAACAGCTTCTTCATACTTCGGCTTCCCTTCCGATGGATCGACCGGCCGACGGCGCCGACCGGAATCGCGCGGCAGCATACACAATCCCGGGGTACGTCAAACCCCTTTGATATGGCCGTACGACCAATGAACAATCTGCCACACTAGTGAATCAAGGCAAGCGATGCGAGCAGCACCACAACCAAAACAAGTGCAGCCCACGGAACGTAGAAACCGCTGCTTCCGCCGCCCATCGCACCCCCGATCCGGCTGCCGAGCCCGGACGGCAAAGGCAGCGGGATCTCCGGCGGCGGCTCCGCCATGCGGGCGGCGGGCTTCGGCGCGGGGATCTCGGCGGCTGTCGTGCTGTCGGAGTAGACGGCCGGCCGGGCGGCCGATTTGACCCCAGCCGGTTCGGCCGCGACCGTGGACGCCGCCGGGGCCGCTTCGGCATCGGACGCGCCCGCATCCGCCGTCACCAGTTCCGGCGCCGCCTGTTCGGACGCTGCTTCTTCGGACGCTGCGTCGGCCGGCGCCGGTCCGACGATCCGGGTGAAGCGGGTGAAGAACTCGTCCGCCATCTTGCGGGCGGTGGCGTCGACCAGCCGCGATCCGATCTGCGCCAGCTTGCCGCCGACCTGCGCCTTGGCGGTGTAGGTCAGCAGGGTGGCCCCGCCGTCGTCGGACAGCGCCACGGTGGCGCCGCCCTTGCCGAATCCGGCGGCGCCGCCCGATCCCTCGCCGGTGATGGTGTAGCCGTTGGGCGGGTCGAGGTCGGACAGCGTGACCTTGCCGGAGAACTTGGCGCTGACCGGGCCGACCTTGGCGACGACCTTGGCGGTCATCTCGGTATCGGACTGCCGGACCACCTCCTCGCAGCCGGGGATGCACTGTTTCAGGATGTCCGGATCGTTCAGCGCCGCCCACACCGCCTCGCGGCTGGCCTCGATCCGGTGGCTTCCGCTCATGTCCATGGTTTGTGGCTCCTCCAACCCTGATGCCAACCCTGATGCGGCCCTTCGCGGGCGTCGGTGCCCCGGCTGCGGCCGGAGAGTCCGGGGCCGGGGTTCGGTTCGAGAATACGGGATCGGCCGCCGCCGCGACAGCCCCGACCACCTCGTCTCTAAGTCTTATGAGAGCGAGGCCCCGGTCTTATGGGCACGCGACCCCGCCGCGCCATGCCCTCAGCCGCGCGGCCCCACGCAGTTGCTGACGATCGGCGTGCAGGCCGACAGCGAGGCGCCCGCCGGGTAGCTGACCTGCTCCACCGTGCCGCGCGGGCCGAGCACCACCGTCGCCTCGCATCCGGTCGAAGTGCCGCCGCCGACCGGCACCCCGAAGCCGAGGCCGAGCCCCACCCCGCTGCTGCTGCCGAAGCTGCCGGCGCCGATGCCGATGCTGCTGCCGGGGCTGTAGGCCACCGTCGGGGGCGCCACATAGGTGTAGTATTCCCGGCCCGACGCCGACGCCTGACGATCCGGCACGCCGGCGCAGGCCAGCAGATCGGCCTTCGACATGCCGATCATGGTGGTCTGGGCGCGCCGCGCCACTTCGGGATCGGGGCCGGTGGCGCAGCCCGCAAGAATGGCGGCCGTGCCGCCGAGAAGGATCACCGCAGCGCCCATGCTCCGTACGCGGCCCATGTCTCTTCCTCCACCAGGATATCGTGTCGTTGCCGGGTTCGTCTCAACCGGTTGATATATGATGTTGAAACCCCGCCGCCGCCCGTCCGTTCCCTTGGGTGCCGGACGCCTCCCGCATGACTGGCGGCATGACGGGCGGGCGGAGATTTGCTAGGAGTTCCGCCACCCGCCCATCCCAGCACATCAGGACCGCCGACGCCATGGCCGAGCTTACGCCTACCCCCTCCTCTCCCGTCACCGTCCATCTGGCGCTCGGCGGCAACATGGGCGACCGCGCCGCCAATCTGGCCGAGGCGATCCGCCGGCTGGGCGAGGCGGTGGAGATCGACGCGCAGTCGGCGCTCTACGAGACGGCGCCGATGTATGTGACGGACCAGCCGGCCTTCCTCAACATGGCGGTGCGCGGCACGACGCGGCTGGAGCCGCAGGCGCTGCTGCGCTTCATCAAGGGGATCGAGTCGACGCTGGGCCGCGATCTGGACGGGCTCCGCTTCGGGCCGCGCCCCATCGACATCGACATTCTGCTCTACGCCGACCGGGTGCTGGCGGAGCCCGAGCTGGAAATCCCCCACCCCCGCATGGCGGAGCGCGCCTTCGTTCTCTGCCCGCTGGCGGACATCGCCGCCGACGTCCTGCATCCGGTGCTGAACCGCCGCATCGGCGCGCTGCGCGACGAGGTGCCGGGGCGGGAGACCGTGCTGCGGATCGCCGAAGGGCTCTGACCCCGGGAATCCCTGACCCTGCGCCGCCGACCGAGTGCGGTGGCAAGCGGCGGCGGCACCGCTTATAGTGCCGGCCAGAATGCAATGCCGGTGGCGGACCGCCGGCCGGGAGAGTGTGTTGTCGGACGATAGCGCAAAACGGGCCTTCATGGTCCAGCCGGGCGGCGCGCCGCTCACCTACACCATCCTGGTGCGCGGCTTCGCCGCGCCGGTCGCCATCGCCGGCCGCGCCGACCGGCCGCTGGTGTCCTTCGACCTGACGCTGACCGTCACCCATCCCGGCCCCGGCTTTCCCGACGACATCGCCGCCGTGATGTCTTACGAGGACATCGTCGAAGACTTGCGCCGTCTTTGTGCCGAATCCGATGTACCCGGCGCGGACTATCTGGCCGGCCGCGCCGCGGAGCTTTGCCTGTCCCATGCGAAAGTCCGCCGGGTCCAGGCGGACGTTACGATTCCCGCACCCGACTCCGGCGGTCCCTCCGCCGGGGCAAGCCTGACGCGGGCGCGGCCGGGACAGGCGTGAACAGTAACGCCGATGGCCCGCCGACCGGTGGCGGCGCCAACTTTTACTGAATCACGGAAAGATATAGCGCTTATTGACAAAAGGACGGGTGACAATACCGCTCCGGCTGCGGTATGGTCACCATATTGTATTTTTAACGCACAATCCGGATCAAAGGGGTATATCCCCGGCGGCCATCCGGATGCCGAAAGCCGAGACGAGTGCGCAGCAGGGATTAGGCCAATCGCCATTACCGGCTTCGACGGTCCGCCGCCGCCCTTCCGGGACGGCCACGGTTTACGGAAGCCGGACCAAAAGGGAGGGACGCATGGAAAAGAACACGACGCCGACCCTTTCCGAATTGCTCGCTGATCCGATCGTGATCGCCGTCATGGCACGCGACGGCATCAGCCCCGACAGCATTCATCAGCTTTTCGAACGCCTTCGCCGGAGCCGGCGAGTACAGGAGCAGCGGCTCGCCGCCTGACCCCGCCGCCTCCCGACCCGACCGCCTGACGATCGCGCAGGCGCGGGGACGGAAGGCGACGTGCAAGAAGGCGCGGAGCAGGGCGGCATTCCCGCCCGTCGGCCCGCCCCTTCGGCCCTCGTCGGCCCTCGTCGGATGGAACCGGTTACCGGCCATCCGGCGGCTTCATCCCAGCAGGGAACACTTGAAACCAAAACGCCGCCGAACCGGCATGATGCCCGGAACGGCAGTACTTTGCGTTTCGGAGTACTCTGCGTTTCGGGACGACGGTTGAGAGAGAGTGAGAGAGAGAGACGGCATCCGCCCTCTCCTCAGCCCTCCAGAACGCTGCGTACGGTCTCCATCACTTCGGCCGGGGTGAAGGGCTTGCGCAGGGTCCGGTGCGCGCCCAGCGCCTCGGCCACCGGCAGCACGTTCAGCGAGGCGCGGGCGCCGCCGCCGGAGATCGCGATGATCTTCAGCGACGCGGAGGCGCGCCGAAGCTCAATGATCGTCGCCAGCCCTTCTTGGTTCGGCATGAAGATATCGGTGATGACGAGATCGACCGGGCGGTCGGGAGGATGGTCGCGGAACCGAGCCATCCCCTCCACCCCGTCGCGGGCGCCGACGGCTTCGTGGCCGGCCACCGTCAGCGTGCGCAGCAGCACCGTCCGCGCCACGTCGTCGTCATCGATAATGAGAACGCTCGCCATGGCGCGGCTCCTCACTCTGCCGGATGGGCGGGCGGCTGAGCCGGCGGATTGGTTGCGCCATGCGCCACGCCCGCCCCTTCCCCCTCATCCTGCATCGGTTTCTTGCGGGCGATATAGCTGTAGACCGTCGGCACCACGAACAGGGTCAGCAGCGTACCCAGCGTCATCCCGCCGACGATCACGGCACCGATCGCCTGACGGCTTTCCGCACCGGCCCCCTCGGCGTAGGCCAGCGGCACCGCGCCCAGCACCATGGCGCCGGTGGTCATCAGGATCGGGCGCAGGCGCAGCACGGCGGCCTCCTCCACCGCCTTGCGGATGTCGGTGCCGGCGCGCTGGAGCTGGTTGGCGAACTCCACGATCAGGATGCCGTGCTTGGTGATCAGGCCGACCAGGGTGACGAGGCCGATCTGGCTGTAGACGTTCATCGTCCCGCCGCTCATCTGCAATGCCGCCAGCGCCCCGGTCATCGACAGCGGCACGGTCAGCATGATGACGAAGGGGTCGATGAAGCTCTCGAACTGCGCGGCCAGGACCAGATAGATGAAGGCCAGCGCCAGCACGAAGACGAAATACAGCCCGCTCGCCGATTCGCGGAATTCGCGGCTCTGCCCGGCATAGTCCGTCTGGGCGGTGGCCGGCAGCACCTTGTTCGCCGCCGCCTGCATCACCGCCAGCGCCTCGCCCAGCGACGTCCCCGGCGCCAGCGTCGCGGTGATGGTGGCCGACCGCAGCTTGTTGAAATGGTTCAGCTCCTTGGGCGCGACCCGCTCCTCCACCGTCACCAGATTGGCGAGCGAGATCATCTGCCCGGCCCCCCCAGTGGCGGTGGCGGTGGCACTGGTGCCGCCGCGGACATAGATGCCGGCGATGTCGTCCGGGTTGCGGCGGTCGATGTTGGCGACCTGGACGATCACGTCATACTGCTTGCCGTCCTTCTTGAACCGCGTCACCTGCCGCCCGCCCAGCAACGTCTCCAGCGTGCGGCCCACGGTGTCGACGTCCACCCCCAGGTCGGCCGCCTTGTCGCGGTCCAGCGACACCTTCAGTTCCGGTTTGTTCAGCTTCAGGTCGGTGTCGAGATTGACCAGACCGGGGAAGTTGCGCGCCTCCGCCATCATGGCGTTGACCATCGCCTGCAGTTCCTCGAAGGGCAGGGAGGTCTGGATGACGAAGTTCACCGGCTTCTCCGTCGGGCTCTGGCCCAGCGACGGCGGGTTGGTGACGAAGCCCATGATGCCGGGGATGCCGAACATCTTCGGGAAAAGCTGGGAGGTGATCGCCTGCTGCTTCACGTCGCGCAGATCCCAGTCGATCAGGCGGACGAAGGCGATGCCCTGGTTGACCACCGGAAAGCCGACGACGACGAAGAACTTCTCCAGCACCGGAATTTGCCGGAACAGCGCCTCCATCTGCTGGGCATAACCCATGGTGTAGTCCAGGGTCGAGCCTTCCGGCGCGATGGCGATTCCGACGATGGTGCCGCGGTCCTCCACCGGCGCCAGTTCCGACTTCAGCCCGTTGAACAGCACATAGCTCGCCGCGGCGACGGCGAAGCCGATCAGCAGCACCAGCGGCCGCGCCCGCAGCGACAGGCGCAGCAGGCTGCGGTAGCCGTTGGTCATCCCCTCCAGAAAGCGTTCGATGGCGCGGTAGAGAAGGCCGTGTTTGGTCTCGTGCTTCAGCAGCTTGGAGCACATCATCGGCGACAGCGTCAGCGCCACGAAACCCGAGACGATCACCGCCCCGGCCAGCGTCAGCGCGAACTCGGTGAACAGCCGCCCGGTGCGGCCGGTCATGAATCCGATGGGCGCATAGACCGCCGCCAGCGTGATCGTCATGGCGATGACGGCGAAACCGATCTCCCGCGAGCCCTTCAGCGCCGCCTGGAAGGGGTCCATCCCCTCCTCCACATAGCGGAATATGTTCTCCAGCATGACGATGGCGTCGTCGACCACGAGGCCGATGGCCAGCACCATCGACAGCAGCGTCAGCGTGTTGATGGAGAAGCCGAAGGCGTACATCAGGGCGAAGCCGCCGATCAGCGACACCGGGATGGTCACCAGCGGCACCAGCGTCGCCCGCAGCGACCGTAGGAAGAAGAAGATCACCAGAACGACCAGGATGATCGCTTCGAAGATGGTGTGGAACACCGCGTCGATCGACTTGGCGATGAAGACCGAGCTGTCGTACCCGACATCCACCCCCATACCGTCGGGCAGCGCCACGCGGATCGTCGGCAGCGCGTCGTTGACCGCCTTCGACACGTCCAGCGGGTTGGCGGTGGACTGCTTCACCACGCCGATGGCGACGGCGCCGCGGCCGTTGAACCGCGCGCTGACCCGCTCGTCCAGCGCCCCCAGCTCCGCCCGGCCGACGTCGCGCAGCCGGACCAGATAGCCGGAATCGTCGCGCAGGATGATGTTCTCGAACTCCGCCGGGCTGCGCAGGTCGGTTTCCGACACCACGGTGAACTCGCGCGCCACGCTTTCGACGCGGCCCGCCGGGATCTCGACATTCTGCCGGCGCAGCGCGTTTTCGACATCCTGCGGCGTCACCCGGTAGGCGGCCATCCGCTGCGGGTCGAGCCACAGGCGCATGGCGAAGCGGCGCTCGCCGAAGATGCGGACCTGGGCGACGCCGGGCAGGTTCTGCAGCCGGTCCTTGACATAGCGGTCGGCGAAATCCGTCACCTCCAGCGGCGAATGCCGGTCGGAGGAGAAGGCGAGATAGATGATCGGCTGGGCGTCGGCCTCGACCTTGGCGATCACCGGCTCGTCGATCTCGCCGGGAAGCTGGGCGCGGACGCGGCCCACCCGGTCGCGCACGTCGCTGGCGGCGACATCGACGTTGCGGTCCAGCCGGAAGCGCAAGGTGATCTGCGACTTCTCCGCCCGGCTGATCGAGGACATCACGTCGATGCCCTCGATGCCGGCGAGGCTGTCCTCCAGCGTCTGCGTCACCTGGCTTTCGATGATCTGGGCCGAGGCGCCCTTGTAGGTCGTCTCCACCGTGACGACCGGCTCGTCGATCTTGGGATATTCGCGCACCGACAGGCGCTGGTACGACACGATGCCGATCAGCATCAGGGCGAGGCTCATCACCGTCGCCAGCACCGGGCGGCGGATGGAGATGTCGGAGAGGACCATGGCCTCAGCTCCCCGTCGACTTGTTGGCAGCCGGCTTGGACGGCACCACGGCGACCGGCGCGCCGTCGCGAATCTTCAGCTGGCCGGCGGTGACCACCATGTCGCCGGGAGCAAGGCCCTTGGAAATCTCCACCTCCGCGTTGCGGCGCTCGCCCAGCACGACGCGGGTCTGTGCCGCCTTGCCGTCCACCACCTTGAAGACGAACTGGTCCTTGCCGAAGGCGACGATGGCCTGCTCCGGCACCAGCAGCGCATCCGGCACCGTGGTCAGCGTCAGCGACACGCGGGCGAACAGGCCGGGGCGCAACGCGCCGTCGGGATTGGGAACGCGGGCGCGGATCGCCAGCGCGCGGCCGTTCACGTCCACCAGCGGGTCGATCGCATAGACCGTGCCCTCGAAGCCGCGTCCGCCGAAGGCGTCCACCGCCACCCTCACCGTCTGGCCCACCCTCACCGCCGGCAGGAACATCTCGGGGACGCGGAAGTCCAGCTTCAGCGTGTCTATGTCCTCCAGGTTCACGATATCCCTGCCTGCCTGGACGAAGTCGCCGACCGACACCTTGCGCAGGCCCAGCACCCCGTCGAAGGGCGCGGTGATCACCTGCTTGTCGAGCTGCGCCTTGGCCAGCTGCACCGCCGCCTCGTCGGCCAGCAGCTTGGCCGCGGCCTGTTCGCGGTTGCGCAAGGGGCCGGTGTTCTGGCGGACCAGCTGGTCGGCACGCGACAGCTCGGCACGGGAAAAGGCGATGCTCGCCTGCGCCTGGGCCAGCGTGGCGCGGGCGATGGCGTCGTCCAGCCGGACCAGCACGCTGCCCTTGGCGACGCGCTGTCCCTCCTTGAAGGCGATCTCGCTGATCCGGCCGGCAATCTCGGGCCGGATCACCACCGACTCGTTGGACAGCAGCGACCCGACCGCGGTGACGGTGCGCTCCACCGTACCGACGCGGACGGCAACCGCCTCCACCGGCGTCGGCGGGGCGCCGCCCGGCGGCTTGCCTCCACCCGGTGCGCTGCCAGAACCGCTGCCAGAACCGCTGCCCGGCGCCGGCGCATCGCCGGAAGCCGCGCCGCTCAGCATCGCCGTCAGCCCGCCGACGGTGCCGCCCTGCTTCACGAAATACCAGTAGGCTCCTGTGGCGAGAGCCGCCAGGACGAGAAGAACCGCGATGCGAAGCGTATGGCGCATGGAACCGGAATCCGGACGGGTTTCACCTTGCTGCAGCGCAACCGGGAAGCGCGCCGGGCAAACTGAACTATATCGTTCAGTTCACATCCGGAGTCGAGAAGGTTCAACGATCCGAACCGTCCGCCGCACCGTTTGTCGCCTCCGCCACCGGACGCTCGCCGGTTTCCAGCCTGCCGCCCCGCATCGCGACCGTCCGGCCGCCGCACAACGTCACCCACAGATCCGCGGGATCGCCGGGCATCACCGGACCGCCATCCTCCATACGGCGCACCTCGCCGCCGTCGAGGTCGAGTCCCGGCGCGCAGCAGGGCGACTCGCCGGCCGGCACCAGGGCGCGGACATGGCCGTTCTCGATGCGGATATCGCGGAGTCCGTCATGAACCCGCGCGGCTTTCAGCCAGAATTTCCCATTGGCGGGGATGCGGGCGAGGCAGCAGGTCGGGGCGCTCATGGGATGTACCCGTGTCCGTTCCGGCGGTGTGCGACGCAGCAAGGCTGACACACAATGGTAAAACAAGGCCAGCGGGAGCTTTGCCGTCAGGGGATCGCACCCTCCCCCAAAGCAAGGAATTCCTGGAAACTGGTGCAGTGGCCGGCCTTGAAGGCGGCCTCGAAAGCGGCATTGCGGGCACGCTTGGCGGCGATGGCCTGCGTGAAGCTGTGGCGCAGCGCCTCGTCCCGGATGCCCAGCCCGTCGCCGGCCAGTCGGTCCAGCACATGGCGGTAGCAGCGTTCCGCCCGCTCCGCGCTGTCGGCGGAACAGGTGATGGAGCCGGCGCGCTGGCGGTATTCATAGAAGGGCGTCGCCACCAGCGGCACCGGGCCGGCGGCGTCGAGCACCCGGACATTGAACACCACGTCGTCGCAGAAATTCACGTCCTCGTCCCAGCCCGGCACCAGATCGCGCCGCACCAGCGGGAACATCGGCACGGAGGTCGCCAGGAACCCCTCGCCGTCCAGCCATGCCGGGGCCTGACCCTCCCCATACAGGCACAGCAGCGGCGAATCGTCCTCGTCGCGCACCACGGCGACATTGTCGAAGGCCGCACCTTGGGCGAGCGCCAGCGGCGCCAGGGCCGACAGGCGGCCGGGGCGGAAGCGGTCGTCGGCGTCCAGCGTCGCCACCAGCGGCAGCCGCGCCGCCGCCAGCCCGGCGTTGCGGGCGGCGGGCGCCCCGGCCCCCAGCCGCCCGGTGCCGGTGAAGATCAGCCGCGGGTCGTCGATTCCGGCGGCCCGCAGGGTGGGGCGGTAATCGGTGCCGTCGTCGCTGACGATCACCGCCTCCCATGCCGTCCAATCCTGATCCAGCAGGCTTTGCACCGCCCGGACGATGGTGTCGTGGGCGCGGTGGGCGGGAATGATCACCGAGACGCCCGTCGAACCGTCGTCGAGCCGGCCCTGCGCCGCTCCAGTTCCGTGCATTCCGCCGCCCCCGCTTCTGCCCAGGCTCGAGTTTGGCTGTGAGCGGCGAAGGGCGTCAATGCCCCGGTCAGGATTTCGAACCGCCTCTTACCTGCTCCACCGCGGCGTGGTAGGAAGGGGAGTCGTGCCTGCGGCCGTGGAGGACACCCTATGCGTTCGGCAAGTTGAACAGTGGAACAGGGCCGGGAAACCGTTGCACGGTGTTTCAAACGTTCCATCCGGCCGCGGCTCCGCCCATCGATTTTGCCCCGCCGGACGTTGAACATGAAGCCCGGACGGGCTATGTGGTGAAGCAGGCAAGGCGCATGCGGCAGCGGGACAGCAGTCGGGGCACCCCTCCGGCAGCGCATCCCGGTCCCGATACCCCGCTTCCGATACCAGGGAGAAGAACATCAATGGCGCAGGTCGGATACACCCGGTTCGACGACGAACCCGAAAAGGAACCGGACGAGAAGTCGAAGGAAAGCGCCCAGCCGCAGTTCGCCGCCGTGCAGCAGAGCCTGTTCAAGGCGCGCACGGTCCTGATCTTCGGTCAGATCGACATGAAGCTGGCGCAGGTCGTCTCGGCCCAGTTGCTGGCGCTCGCCCATGAGAACGACGACGACATCACCGTCGTGGTCAACTCGCCGGGCGGCCACGTCGAGGCGGGCGACACCATCCACGACATGATCCGCTTCATCAAGCCGCGGGTGAAGATGCTGGGCACGGGCTGGGTCGCCAGCGCCGGCTGCCACATCTATCTGGCGGCGAAGAAGGAAGACCGGTTCTGCCTGCCGAACACCCGCTTCCTGATCCACCAGCCGCTGGGCGGAACGGGCGGCCGGGCGACGGACATCGCCATCGAGGCGAAGGAAATCATCCGCATGCGCGAGCGTCTGAACAAGATCATCGCGCGCGAAACCGGGCAGCCCTACGAAAAGGTCGCCAAGGACACGGATCGGAACTACTGGATGCTCGCCGACGAGGCCAAGGAATACGGCATCGTCAGCCACGTCATCGACACGATGGACGAGCTGAAGTAACCGTCCGTTCCGTCGGACAGAAAAAGGGGCTTTCCTTCGCGTGAAGGAAAGCCCCTTTTTCATTCAGGCATAGCGCGCAAGCGGCACCTGATCCTTTCACCCGCCCAGCCGGGTCAGGACCATCGCGAACGGAATCCTGCGTAGAAAGCCCTCAGACCGAGACATCCAGCAGCGAACCGCGCTTGCGGTAGCCCTGCCCGTTCACCTGGGCGGCCAGCGCGTTGGCGATGGTGTCCATCGACTGATTGCCCTGGGTGGCGGTGCGCGTCTCGCGCGTCTGGTCGGCCTTGCCGGCCGCCTGGGGGGCGGTGATCGTCTGGGTACGGACCGGCGGCGCCGTCTGCTGCGCCGCCTGCACCGCCGGAGACATCGCGATCTGCACCGCGGGTGTATGCGGGTTTGGCTTCAGCGTCTGGAGAGACGGTATGGCCGGGTTGAGTTGCATACAAGAAATATGCGCTCACCCGGCGCGGGATTCAAGAAGCCTGGCCGTAGCTCTTCCCGGCCTCAGGGCGTTTCGGGAACCGTCGCGGACGATGGCGATGCCGGTACCGCGCCGGCCTTGGCCGGCAGCCGCCGGGTCCGCCGGCGCTCCAGCACCAGCGCCAGCACAAGAAGCAGGGCGATGCCGCCCAGATTGACCGCCAGCACCATCGCCGCCCCCTTCCCCGCCATCAGCAACGCGGTTCCGGCGAACGACAGCACCACCCCGACACAGAAGACCGGCAGCGAATGCCGCCCGCAGGCGGTCAGCAGCCGGGCGGGTGCCGAGCGCAGCCATGCGGCATCCCGCGGCACCAGCAGCGCCGCCGCACAGGCCAGCGCCAGGAAATGCAGCAGCCGCATCGGGCCCAGCGTGTCCTTGTCCGTCCAGGGGATCGTCTGCTCCGGCAGCCAGCCATGCAGCCCCGCCGGGACCAGCGCCCGGCCGAGGTCGGAGGCCGCCCCCTTCCACAGCGCCATGCCGACCACCACCGCCAGCGCCACCGCCAGCAGCCAGGGGGAACGCGGAAGCGTCACCCCGCCGCTGCGCACCACCAGCGCCAGGGCGGCGCCCAGGAAGAACACGCATTGCCATGCCAATGGGCTGAAGTTCCAGCTTTCCTCCCACAGGTTGGGCGGTATCAGGCCGGGCGCCGCCTGGGCGAGCAGATAGAGCGCCGCCGACCCCGCCACCACCGCCGCCACGCCGAAGCGGGCGCAGGACCACAGGAACAGAGGCGACGCCGCCACCAGCAGGATGTAGAGCGCCAGGATGTCGAGCGTGAAGGGCAGATACATCAGCACCAGATGCCAGGCCATCGCCACGGCCGGGCTGTCGAACAGCGGCGCGAAGCTCTCCAGCCGGTTGGAGTCCTCCATCGGCAGACCCGCGGCATGAACCGCCAGCGCCACCACCAGCGCGCTGACCAGCATGGTGGCGATGTTGGCCGCCCACAATTGGCGGCAGCGGCCGAGCGCCTTGCGCTGGCAGGCGGCGAACCCGCGCTCCGCCAGCACCGGGCCATAGGCCAGCGCGACGGCGTAGCCGGAGATGAAGACGAAGATCTCGGCCGAATCGGACGGCCCGAACCGGGCGGGCATCACCTTCGCCAGCGGGTTCCCGCCCACATGGTTGACGAAGATGATCAGAAGGGCCACGCCCTTGAACAGATCGAGCCGGACGTCGCGAGCCTGACGTTGCTGCATGCAGCGGTGCCTCTCCTGCTGTCACGGGGCTTCCCGCCCGGCGGAACCGGCCGAATGGAGCTTGCCGGTTGGGATTGGCCGGATGGGGTTGGCCGGATGGGGTTGGCCGGATGGGGTTGGCCTGGCAGCACTGGCCGCTCACCACTTTCGGCAAGGGCGCACGAATCGCGGCGGCGCAGGACCACTGCCGGTCGGGCATCGCCGCGGGGGACGTAGCCCAACATGGCTATTTTCACCGGCCAGGAGTCCAACGCGATGGGGGCATCCTTCCATCGCGGCGCAGGAGGGGAAAGGCGTTACGCCCTTCTCATGACGGCTGTGGGAACCACCCCGTAATCGGACGAAACCGAAAGGGTTGGAACCTGCCGATGACGGCTTTGTTGGGGATGCCGGAGCCAAATCCAAACAGAGACCACCAAAACGGAAGCCGGGGATATCAGACCATGACCGCCGATCCGAACGATCCGCTGCCGCACCCGATGCCGATGTCCGATGTCAGGAGCGGCCCCGGCCGGACCCTGCTGCTGGGCGGGTTCAGCCTGGGATTCGCGCTGGGCGGCTTCTTCGACGGGATCCTGCTGCACCAGATCCTGCAATGGCACCATCTGCTCTCCGGCCTCGCCGACCCGGCCTATGCCGACATCGGGGTCCAGATTCTGGTGGACGGGGCGTTCCACGCCCTGATGTACGTGATCGCCGCGGTGGGGCTGTGGCTGCTGTGGCGCGGGCGCCGGGGCGCGGCCGAGGTGGGCGGGCGCCGGCTGATGGGCTGGGCCCTCGTCGGTTTCGGCGTCTGGCACATGCTGGACGGGCTGGTGTCGCACTGGCTGCTGGGGCTGCACCGCATCCGCATGGACGTGGACAACATGCTGTTCTGGGATCTGCTGTGGTTCTTCGCCTTCGGCGTCGCCGCGGTGGCTGCCGGCTGGTGGCTGACGCGGTCCGATGCCGGGCATAGCGGCGGCGGAGCCTTGCGGCGTGCGGCGGCACCGCTTCTGCTGGCGCTGACCACCGGCATCGCCGGGGCGGTCGCCACCCTGCCGCCGCCGGGGGGCACCGCCACGCTGGTTCTGTTCCGCGCCGGCACCTCACCGTCCGAGGCCCTCACCGCCCTGGCCTCCATGGATGGCCGCACGGTTTGGAGCGACCCGAGCGGGCGGCTCTGGGCCATCGACCTGCCGGAAGGCGGCAGCACGCTCGGCCTTTACCGCAAGGGCGCGCTGCTGGTCAGCAACGGCGTGATCCCCGCCGGGTGTCTTGACTGGTTCAGCCCGGCACCCGGCCCGTCCGCCTCGACCGCGCTTTGACCGCCTTCTTTCCGGCGGTCTGCCGTGCTACGGGTCGTTGCGTCGCCTGGGCGGCCCGTCCGGCCAGCACCGCCTTGCGGACGGTCCGCATCGCCGCCGCCTCGATCTGGCCGATGCGCTGGCGCGACAGATTGAACCGCCGGCTGAGTTCGTCGGCGGTCACCGGCTCGTCCAGCAGGCGGCGCGCGATCAGGATCTGACGGTCGCGTTCGGTCAGCCTCTCCAGCCCCAGCGCGATCAGGCGCTTGTGCCGGATACGCTCCTCCGTCTCCGCCAGCGCGGTTTCCTGGTCGGCGCGGTCGTCGGCCAGCAGATCCTGCCACTCCATCTCGCCCTCATCGCCCACGGTGGCGTTCAGCGAGCGGTCGGCGGCGAGCCGGCGGTTCATCTCCACCACCTCGCGCTCCGGAAGGTCCAACTCGGTGGCGATGGCCGCCGCCGCCTCGGGCGACAGGTCGCCGCTGTCCAGCTCCTTCAGCTTGGCCTTCAGGTGGCGCAGGCTGAAGAACAGGGTGCGATGCGCGGTGGTGGAGCCGATCTTCACCAGCGACCAGTTCTGCAGGACATGGTCCTGGATCGCCGCGCGGATCCACCAGTGGGCGTAGGTGGAGAAGCGGAAGCCCCTGTCGGGATCGAACTTCCGCGCGGCGCGCATCAGCCCGATGTTGCCCTCCGCCACCAGATCGGCCAGCGGCAGCCCGTAGCGCCGGAAGCGCTTGGCGACGCCGACCGCCAGACGCAGATGTCCGCCGATCAGCCGGTCCAGCGCCCCGGCATCGTCATGGTCGCGCCAGCGGCGGGCAAGCTCCCGCTCCTCCTCGGCGGTGAGAAGGTCGTAGCGGCGCATGTCCTTCAGGAAGAGGGTCAGCGGTTCGACCGACCGGGTGTCGGAAAGCGGTTGGTTCCTGTTCGGCATGAAAACTCCCTGCCCCGACCGCCCATCGCTCTGCAAGGCCGCCGCCCGCCCTCCCGGTCAGCCGCAGGCCGGGCAGGATACGGGTCGGTCGGAGTCTGGCCCGGAGCCGGCCGCCGCCGCGCCGATGCGCGGGGAGCGTCGCACCAAGGACGCCAATTTCAAGGATGTCGGGGACCACGCTGATGTGGGCTCCCATGCCGGCAAATCAAGGCTTTCGCGGTCCTTCCCGACTCCGCTACCCCTCCGCCGCCGGCCGCGCGGGGGTGACCGCGGGGCGGCGGTGCAGCCGTTCGGTCAGGCGCTGGAAGACGATGAACAGCAGCGGAACGAAGATGATGCCGACCACCGTCGCCGCCACCATGCCGCCGAACACGGTGGTGCCGATCGACCGCCGGCTGGCCGCACCGGCGCCTGTGGCGACCAGCAGCGGCACCGTGCCCAGGATGAAGGCGAGCGCCGTCATCAGGACGGCGCGGAAACGCTGGCGGGCGCCGGCCACCGCGGCATCGACGATGCCCAGGCCGTCGGCCCGCTGCTCCCGCGCGAACTCCACGATCAGGATGGCGTTCTTCGCCGCCAGACCGACCAGCAGGACCAGTCCGATCTGCGCATAGATGTCGTCCGGGAGCCCGGCGGCCCACAGCGCGATGCCGGCCCCCAGCACCGCGACCGACACCGACAGCAGCACCGCCAGCGGCACCAGCCAGTCCTCGTACTGCGCCACCAGGAACAGGTAGCCGAACAGCAGGGCGAAGCCGAACACCATCAGGCCCTGGCTGCCGGTCTGGCTCTCCTGATAGGACAGGCCGGTCCATTCGGTGGCATAGCCCTGCGGCAGGGTGTTCTGCGCCACCGACTGCATGGCGGTCAGCGCCTGGCCGGTGCTGATCCCGGCCGCAGCCTGGCCGTTGACCGAGGCGGACATGAACTGGTTGTAGCGGGTGATGCTGTCGGGAGCCAGCGTGGTGCGCACCGACACCAGGCTGCGCATCGGCACCATGTCGCCGGTCTGGCTGCGGACATAGAGCTGGTCGATCTGCTTCTCCTGTTCGCGGAAGCTGGCGGCATCCTGCACCTTCACCTGGAAGACGCGGCCATAGAGGTTGAAGTCGTTGACGTAGCTGGCGCCGAGATTGGCCTGCAGCGTGCTGAAGATGTCGGCCGGCGACACCCCCAGCAGCGAGGCGCGGGTGCGGTCCACGTCCAGATACAGGTGCGGCACGTCCGCGTTGTAGGTGCTGAACACCGCCTGCAGGTCCGGCTGCTGGTTGGCGGCGACCAGCAGGCCGCGCAGCGCGGCACCCATCTCCTGCGGGGTCTGGCCGCCGGTGGCGAGCACCCGCAGATCGAACCCGCCGGTGGAACCCAGCCCGGGGATGGCCGGCGGGTTGAAGGCGGTCACCGTCGCCTGCGGCAGGGCGCCGAAGCGCGGGCGCAGGCTGCCGATGATGGCATCGACCGTCTCGCTGCTTCCCCGCTCCGCCCAGGGCTTCAGCGCCACGATGATGAGCCCGACGTTGGAGCCCTGGCCGCTGAGAATGCTGAAGCCGGAGATGGAGATGACGTCGGCGACCCCCGGCTCCTGCCTGACGGTTTCGCTGACGCGATCCATCACGGCCTCGGTGCGGATGACCGACGCGGCGCTGGGCAGCTGGACGTTGACGAAGAAGAAGCCCTGGTCCTCCGCCGGCAGGAAGGCGGTGGGCAAGGCCCGCAGCAGGGCGAAGGCGCCGGCGGTGAGCGCCACGAACAGCACCAGCCCGACGATCAGCCGCTGCCCCAGCCCATGAACCAGCCGGCCATAGCGGTCGCGCACGCGGTCCAGCCCGCGGTTGAAGGCCGCCAGCGGCCGCCAGGGCGCCGACGGCGGACGCAGCAGCAGGCCGCACAGCGCCGGGCTGAGCGTCAGCGAGTTGATGCCGGAGATGATGAAGGACGCCGTGATGGTGACGGCGAACTGGCGGTAGAGTTCCCCGGTGATGCCCGGCAGGAAGGCCACCGGCACGAACACCGCCGCCAGCACCAGGGTGGAGGCGACGATGGCGCTGCCGACCTGCCCCATCGCCCGGGCCGACGCCTCTCTCGCGGAAAGCTCGGGATGCTCCTCCATGACGCGGCGGACATTCTCCACCACCACGATGGCGTCGTCGACGACGAGGCCGATGGCGAGGATCAGCGCGAAGAGCGTGATGGTGTTGGCGGTGTAGCCCAGGACAAGCAGCACGGCGAAGACGCCGATGATCGACACCGGAATCGCCAGCGTCGGGATCAGCGTCGCCCGCCAGTCCTGCAGAAAGACGTAGATGACCACAACCACCAGCAGGAAGGTTATGCCGAGCGTCATCACGATCTCTTCGATGGTCGCGGTGACGAATCTGGTGGTGTCGAAGACGATCCCGTATTCCAGCCCCTCGGGGAAACGCTGCGACAGCCGTTGCAACTCCGACCGCACCGAATTGGCGACGTCCAGCGCGTTGGCGTCTGGAGACTGGTAGATGACCAGCGTCGCCGCGGGCGCGCCGTTCAGCTTGGACGTGGAGGTGTAGGACTGCGCCCCCAACTCCACCCGCGCCACGTCGCTGACGCGGACGATGCCGCCATTCTCGTTGCTGCGGATGATGATGTTGGCGAATTCCCGCGGATCGGTCAGACGGCCGCGGGCGATGATGGTCATCTGCTGCTGCTGGTCGCCGCCGATCGGCGGGGAGCCGATCTGGCCGGCGGGGGCCTGGACGTTCTGATTCTGGATGGCGCCGACCACGTCCGCCGCGGTGATGCCCAACGCCGTCATGCGATCCGGGTTCATCCAGATGCGCATGCTGTAATCCAGCGCGCCCAGCACCTGCGCATCGCCGACGCCGGCAACCCGGGCGATGGAATCGCGCAGGTTCAGGCTGACGTAGTTGGAAATGAAAATCGGATCGTACTGGTCGCCTGGGGAATAGACGTTCACCGCCATCAGCATGTTGGACGACTGCTGGCGCACGGTGACGCCCTGGCGCGTCACCTCCGACGGCAGGCTTGCGGTCGCCAGCGACATGCGGTTCTGCACGTTCACCGCGGCGATATCGGGATCGGTGCCGGGGGAGAAGGTGATGGTCAGCGAATAGCTGCCGTTGTCGGTGCTGGTGGAGGACATGTAGAGCATGCCCTCCACGCCGTTCACCTGCGATTCGATGGGAGCGGCGACGCTGTCGGCCACCACCTGGGCGTTGGCGCCGGGATATGTCGCCGACACCTGGACGGTCGGCGGAGTGATCGACGGATACTGCGCGACCGGAATGGTGCTGAGCGCCAGCAGACCGGCGATCAGCGTGACGACCGCGATGACGATCGCCAGATTCGGGCGGCGGATGAAGAGCGCGGAGAACATCGCCTCACTCCTTCGCTGCGCCCGAGGGGGCGCCGGAAGCGGCGCCAGAGGCGCCGCCGCTGCCGCCGGACGCCCTGGCAGGGGCGGCACCGCCCGGTGCGGCGCCCGCCTGCGTATCGTCGGTCATCGGCTCAGCCGGGCTGGGCTGCACGACCATGCCCGGACGCACCTTCTGCACGCCGCCGACCACCACGGTCTCGCCGGCGGTCAGCCCCTTTTCCACCACCAGCATCTGGCCGACCTGCGGCCCGGTCTCCACCGGCCGGCGCTGTACCCGGTTCTGGTCGTCGAGCACCAGGACGTAGCTGCCCTGCTGGTCCTGCTGCACGGCGGCGACGGGCACCACCGGACGCTGTTCCGGCTGGTCGCGGCGGACCCGAACGGTCACATACTGGCCGGGCAGCAGAAGGCGCTTCGGGTTCGCGAAGGCGGCGCGGATGCTGACGGTGCCGGTCTGCGGATCGACACTGTTGTTGGTGAAATCGATCTTGCCCTGTTCGGCATATTCGCTGCCGTCGGACAGGACCAGCGTCGGCACGAACTTGTCCGCCGCCTGGGCCGGCTGCGTGATGTCGAGCCGGCGCTGGAGGGCCAGCAGGTCGCGGTCGGCGACGGAGAAGACGACGCGGATCGGGTCGAGCTGCATCACCGTCGCCAGCACGCCGGTGGACGGGCCGACGAGGTTGCCCTGGGTCACGGACGTGGCGCCGATGCGGCCTCTCACCGGGCTGGTGATGCGGGTGTAGCCCAGGTTGATTTCGGCCGTGCGGACCTGCGCCTGGTTCATCATCACGTCCGCCTGGGCGGCGTCGCGGTCGGCCAGCGCCTGATCCAGCTGCGCCTGCGAGACGTTGCCCCCCTGCCGCAGTTCCTGGGTGCGGCCGTAGGCGCTCTCCGCCTCGCGCTGCTTGGCCTCGGCACTGGCGAGCTGGGCCTTGGCACTGTCCAACGCCGTCTGGTAGGGCGCCTGCTCGATCACATAGAGCAGGTCGCCCGCATTGACGTTCTGCCCCTCCTGGAAGGCGACCTGCTCCAACGTGCCCTCGATCCGCGGCCGCGCTTCGAAGGAGCGGATCGCCTCGACCCGGCCGATGAAATCCGTCGCCGGGGCCACGTCGCGGACTTGAACCGGAATGGTGGTCACCGCGGGCGGCGGCGCGTTCCGCCCCGCGCCCGACTGGCCCTGCCCCCTCGCGGGTCCGGCGGCGAACAGTCCCGTGAGCACGGCCGCGCAGAGAGCGGAAATGACGCGGGCACGGCAGGGATGAGCAGCGGCCATCACGGTCTCCGGCGACATTTCCGATTGGCCCGCATCCATCCCGTATCCGTGCGGATGTCCGAGCGGCCATCTTTGCATCAACACCTCAGCGGCCGTTTTGCTCCCTCGCCTACGGCCGGTCAGGCGGAAACGTCGCCTTGCCGGGAACATCCCGTCCTTCCGGTCATTGGACAGACGGAGAGATCCCGGAATTCCAAGAGGGCACGCCATGCCGACAGACGCCTTTCCCTTTGTTCCCTACTGCGGCGCGCCGCCGGTGCCCGGAGGCTTGTCGACGGCCTGGAACACCGATCCATGGCTGCTGGCCGTCTTCGGCCTGGCTGCGGTCGGGCTGGCCGCGGTTACGGGACGGGCACGGACTGCGGCGGGCACTTCCGGCCACCGCTCCTGGTGCCTCGCCGCCGGCTGGCTGGTCCTGGGCATCGCCTTCATCTCTCCGCTATGCAACCTGACCTCCGCCCTGTTCTCCGCCCGCGTCGCCCAGCATCTGCTGACCGTGCAGGTCGCGGCCCCGCTGTTCGTGCTCGGCTGGCCGGCCGGGGCGGTGGGCTGGCCGCGCTGGCTTCGGACGGCGGTCAGGCCGCTGGAGCGGCCGGAACTGGCCTGGGGCCTGTTCGGCGTCACGCTGTGGATCTGGCACCTGCCGGGGCCCTACATGGCGGCGCTGGCCAACGACGCCGTGCTGTGGCTGATGCACGGCACGCTGCTTGCCGGAGCGGTGGCGGCGTGGCGCAGCATTCTGGCGCCGGCCGGGAACGCCATGCGCCTGCGCGGGCTGCTGGCGGCCTTCGGCACCTCGGTCCACCTGGCGATGCTGGCGGGCCTGCTGATCTTCGCCGGGACGCCCCTGTTTCCCTACCACCTGACCACCACCGCCGCCTGGGGCCTGTCGCCGCTGGCCGATCAGCAGCTCGGCGGGGTCATCATGGGAGTGGTCGGTGCGCTCGGCTACGTGGCGCTGGTGCTGGCCGGCGCGGCGCGCTGGCTGCGGCAGAGCGCCGACGATCGGATCTGGGACGAACGGATCTGGGACGAACGGATTTGGAGCAAGCGCATCGAAGACGGCCGGTTCTCCGGCGGAAAGGCCGGGTGAGGGCATGCGGCGTATTGTGACGACCCTCGCCCTGGCGGCGGTGGCGGCCGGCATCGGCGGGCTGCTGTTCGCGTGGTCCGGCCTCTACAGCGTCGCGGCAACCAAGGAACACTGGAAGCCCGTCGAGATGTTCTTCGAGATGGCGATGCGCAGCTCGGTCGAGACGCATGCCGCATTCGTCGAGGAGCCGCCCGACCTGAACGACCCGGCGCTGGTCCGCCGTGGCGCCGGCCATTACGAGGACGGCTGCGCCCCCTGTCACGGCGCGCCGGACGCGCCGCGCAACCCGATCTCCCGCCACATGATGCCGGAACCGCCCTATCTGCCGGATCAGGTGGTGGACTGGGGGCCGCGGGAGCTGTACTGGATTACCCTGAACGGCATCAAGTATGCCGGCATGCCGGCCTGGCCGGCGCAGCAGCGCAAGGACGAACCCTGGGCGGTTACCGCCTTTCTCCTGCGGCTCAATGGGATGAGCGCGGAAGAATACCGCGGCCTCGCTTTCGGAGAGACCCGATCGGAAGGCAATCCCCGTGTTGCCGACCTGACCGGCCCGGTCAGCGGCCCGGAAACCGCCGGGCTGGACGCGACGCTGCAGGACTGCGCCCGCTGCCACGGGCGGGACGGCAATGACGGCGCCGACGGCGCCTTCCCGCGGCTCGCCGGGCAGTCGGCGGATTATCTGTACGAGACGCTGCGGGCCTATGCCCAGGGCAACCGCTTCAGCGGCATCATGCAGCCGATCGCCGCCGGGCTGGACGACGAGACCATCCGCGCGCTGGCCGACCATTACGCCGCCCAAAAGCCTGCAATGCCAAGCTTTGCAGCGGCGGAACCCGATCCGGGAATGCTGGAGCTGGGCCGGCGGATCGCCGAATCCGGCGATCCGGGACGCGGCGTCGCCGCCTGTTCCGGCTGTCATGAAGGGACGGGCGCCAGCCGCCATGCCCGCGACCCGCGCTACCCCACGCTGGAAGGGCTCCATGCCTCCTACATCGCCGGCCAGCTGCGGCTGTGGCGCGACGAGGCGCGCGGCAACACGGCGCTGTCCCGGATCATGGAAGCCGCCGTCCGCCGAATGACCGACGAGCAGATCGACGCCGTCGCCGAGTATTACTCCCGCCGCGCTCACGGTGACGCCTTGGCGAATGGCGATGACGGAAAATCCTGAGACGACGCCAGGGAACAAGAAGGCCCGCCGCTGATTGTTCATCACATGACCCAGCTGTCGCTTGCCGTGCGGCAGGACAGTACAGGCCGCACCGGGCGGCGGGTCGCCAACATCGAAGCGTAATCGAGAAGGATGGCAACCATGCTTGGGAATTCGAAGGGGATTTCGAAGATCATCATGACCGCTACGGCCGCCGGCGCCCTGTTCGCGCTCAGCGCCTGCGGCAGCACGGAGACCTCGCGGACGGCGACCGGCGCGGGCAGCGGTGCCGTGGCCGGCGCCGTCGTCGGCGGCCCGGTCGGTGCGGTGGTCGGCGGCGTCGGCGGTGCCGTTGCCGGCAACAGCATGGACGAAAGCCTGAGCAAGAAGACCGACCGCGCGACCGACCGCGCCACCGCGGAGGTCCGGGAAGAGACGTCGGGCAGCGGCTCCGACCGGACGTCGGCCCGCCGCTCCGGCAGCATGTCCTCCAGCAACCTCAGCAGCGAGCAGGTGCGCGAAATCCAGCAGGCGCTGAACGACCGCACCGACGGCCGCGACATCGCCGTCGACGGCGTGTGGGGCGCCAACACCCGCAGCGCCCTGATGCGGTTCCAGCGCGAGAACGGCCTGCGCGTCACCGGCCGCGCCGACGAGCAGACCATGGCCGCGCTGAACCTGAACGACAGCACCGGCACGGCCAACAACACCGGCACCGCCGGCAGCACGAACACGACCGGCAACATGGGCACCGGCACCACGGGAACGACCGGCACCGTGCCGAGCGACACCCCGCAGAACCAGAGCACCCCGCAGGGCTCGATGGGCCAGACCGGCACCCAGCAGTAATCCCGGCAGTCATAATCTGAAACCGCATCGCCGGTTTCGGGACATCCACGGCGGCCCCTCCGGCCGCCGCAGGTGCCTCGAAACCGGCGAAGTCTTTTTCACGATGCCGGCAACGCCATCGGATCACATAGGCTCCAACTTGCCGCTTTGATGGCTCTTGAAGCCAAGCACATCGCAGATCGCCCGTCATCCCCGTGAAAGCGGAGTTGACGGGCGGAAAACGCGGGGCCATCGGGACGCGCGCAAAGTCCCGTAAGTCAGCGCCTATTCATCGGGCCGGGGCATCGGGCCTGTTCATCGGATCGGGCATCACCCGCAGGCCGGCACCAGCAGCGCCGGCAGGCCGACCCACAGGATGGCGACCAGGGCCGCGCCCGCCCCGGCGACCACGAACCAGCGGGCGAAACGGCGCGGATCGGCGGAAGCGACATGCCCCGCCGGTCCCGCCCCGCGCAACGCCATCACCAGCAGCACCGCGACCCACGCCATCGCCAGCACGGTCGCGGCGGCGACCAGCGTCGCGGACATCGGATAGCCGAACAGCGTCGCCCCCTCCGGCACCCGCGCGCAGACCGCGCCGTTGATGGCGTAGACCACGCCGAAATGCCCGATCCAGACCAGGAACGGCCCCATCATCGCCGCGAAGGTGACGGGAAAGCTGCGGCCCGACATGACGCACCTCCAGAGTTTCAGGACGGGTCAGATCGCAAGACGGGGGAACAGGTGCAGGAGCAGCAGAGCCGCCCCCCCCTGCGCCGCGCTGTACCAGCCCATCAGCATGGTGTTGTCGAAGGTCACCCGCCGCTCGGCATGCAGAAGCCCGGCGGCCGAACGGGCCAGCGTATAGCCCAGCATCAGCGTCATCACCGCCACATGGAACGCCTGCCATGCCAGCAGCATGTAGGTGATGGCGCCATAGGCGCTGTCGGAGCCGACAAGGCCGGTGCCGATCTGGGCATTGGCGTCCAGCAGGATGCCGCCGACCATCGCCGCCCAGGCCACGATCAGCCCGATGCGGACGCGGCCATGCCGGTTGCGGTCGACGGCCCTGCGCGCCCAGCCGATGGCCAGCGCCGACAACCCCCAGAGCGCCAGCCCGCCGGCCAGCCAGGGCAGTCCCGGCAGCCCGTCCCCGCCCACCGGCCAGACGTCGGGGCTGACCGTCCACAGGAACAGGTAGGTGAAGATCAGGCAGGCGAAAGCGGTGCCGTCCACCAGCAGCAGGACGATAACGCCCCACCAGGAATGGTTCTTCGGCCCCTGCACATAGACCGGCACGCGCCAGCCGCCGCCGACATCCTGCGGCGGGTGGTCGGCGCCCCTGTCGAGGCTCCAGACCCACCAGATCACCATGGCGATGGCCAGCACCGCCGGGACCAGCGACTGATAATACCACTGCACGGTCAGGCAGATGAAATGCAGCGCGGTGAACAGCCCGGCCAGGAACGGTCCCCAATGCGGACCCGGCAGCGGCATCAGATATTGCGGCTTGGCCTCGATCGGGCTGGTGACGATGGTCTCGCGCCGGCCGGTCGGGGTGCCGGGCAGGAAATGGGCGCCCTCGTGCACCTCGCGCGGAAGGTTCGGATTGTCCCACAGGGGATAGAGGCCGGTGACGTGCGGGATACTGCGGGTGGCGTAGCTCTCGTTCGGCAGCCATTCCAGCGTCCCGGCGTTCCACGGGTTGTCGGGCGCCTTCCGGCCGCCCCCGAAGGCGCTGCGCGCGATGTCGATCAGCACCACCAGCACGCCCAGCGCCAGCACGAAGGAGCCGACCGTCGAGATCATGTTCAGCAGGTTCCAACCGAGGTCGCCGGGGTAGGTGTAGACCCGCCGCGGCATCCCCATCAGGCCGGCGATGTGCATGGGGAAGAAGGCGACATTGAAGCCGATGAACATCAGCCAGAAGGCCCAGCGCCCCAGCCGCTCCGACAGCATCCGCCCGTTCAGCGTCGGCCACCAGTGGTAAAGCCCGGCGAAGACCGGGAACACCATGCCGCCGATCAGCACGTAATGCAGATGCGCGACGATGAAATAGCTGTCATGGGCCTGCCAGTCGAAGGGCACCACCGCCACCATCACGCCGGTCAGCCCGCCCAGCACGAAGATGAACAGGAAGCCGAACAGGAAATGGGTCGCGACCGTCCATTGCACCCGCCCCGCCCCCAGCGTGGCGATCCAGGCGAAGACCTGGATGCCGCTGGGCACCGCCACCGCCATGCTGGCGGCGGAAAAGAAGCTGAGGGACAGCGACGGGATGCCGGTGGTGAACATGTGGTGGACCCACAGCCCGAAGCTGAAGAACCCGGTGCCGACCAGCGCCAGCACCACCCAGTCATGCCCGACCAGCGGCCGGCGGGCCAGCGTCGGCACCATCATCGACACCAGCCCGGCCGCCGGCAGGAAGATGATGTAGACCTCCGGATGTCCGAAGAACCAGAACAGATGCTGCCACAGCAGCGGGTCGCCGCCCTTCTCCGCGATGAAGAAAGGCCAGTCGAAGGCGCGCTCCAACTCCAGAAGGATGGTGGCGACGATGACGGCGGGAAAGGCGAAGATGATCATCCCCGCCATCACCAACATCGACCAGGCATAGATCGGCAGCTTGTCCAGCGTCATGCCGGGCGGGCGGGTGCGCAGGATGCCGATGACGATCTCGATGGCGCCGGCGATGGCCGAGATCTCGATGAAGCCGATGCCGAGCAGCCAGAAGTCGGTGTTGATGCCGGGCGAATACTCCTTGCTGGTCAGCGGCGGGTACATGAACCAGCCGCCGTCGGGTGCGACGCCGAAGATCAGCGAGCAGAAGAAGAAGATGCCGCCGAAGAAATAGGCCCAGAAGGCGAAGGCCGACAGCCGGGGGAACGGCAGGTCGCGCGCCGCCAGCATCGAGGGCAGCAGGAAGACGGCGATGGCCTCGACGATCGGCACGGCGAACAGGAACATCATCCCGGTGCCGTGGACCGTGAAGAACTGGTTGTAGGTGCCGTGGTCGAGCAGGTCGTTCCCCGGCATCGCCAGCTGCAGCCGCATCACCAGCGCCAGCACCCCGGCGATCAGGAAGAACAGCAGAGCCGTGCCGATGTACCAGACGCCGACCTTGTTGTTGTTGACCGCCGTCAGGCGCGAGATTCCCGGCGGCAGCCGCCAGACGCGGATCAGCCCTTCCTCCTCCCCCGGCGGCCGGGGAAGCGGGTTGGGCGTCGGCCGGCCGCCGGTGAACTCGTTGCGGGGCTCATCGGTGCGCAGGGTCATTTCAGGCTCTCCAGCCAGGCGGCCATGGCGTTCAGGGTCTCGCCGTCGGTCACGTCGAAGGACGGCATGCGGTTCTCTGGCTTGATGTGCTGGGAGCCGCCGATCCAGGCGGCGATGGTTTCCACCCGCGTCGGCAGCGTCCCGGCGGCGAGCGAGGCGCGCGCGCCGATGCGGCTGAGGTCAGGCCCGGTCATCGCCTCCGCCTCGGTGCCGCGCACCGCGTGGCAGGACTGGCAGCCGAGGGCGAAGAAGGCGTCACGGCCACGCGCCAGCTCCGGCGTTGCGGGTTCCGGCACCGGACGGCGCTGCGCCGCCATCCAGGCGTCGAACTCGTCGGCCGGCAGAACCCGGACGTCGAAGGCCATCAGGGCGTGCTGCGCCCCGCAATATTCGGCGCATTGGCCGCGGTAGAGCCCCGGCCGCTGCGCCACCACCGGCAGGCGGTTCACATGGCCGGGGATCATGTCCATCTTGCCGGCGATGCTGGGCACCCAGAAGCTGTGGATCACGTCCGCGCTGGCGACCCGCAGTTCCACCGGCCGGCCGGCCGGCAGCACGATCTCGTTGGCGGCGCGCAGCGGCTCCTGCCCCGGCACGAGGTAGCGGACGTCCCACCACCACATCAGCCCGGTGACCTCCACCACGAAGGCGGGTTCCGGGGCCAGCGTCGCCAGCCGGCGGGCCAGGGCGAATTCATGAATCTGAAGCGCGGTCAGCGTGATGACCGGGAACAGGATGCCGCCGCCGATCACCCAGGCGCTGCGGCCGGGAAAGCGCTCCGGCCGGACGAAGGCGGCATAGAGCGCCAGCGCCATCACCACCAGGAAGATCGCCGCCCCGCCGATGAACAGGATCCAGCTGGTGGCCAGGATCTCCTGCGCGCTGACGCCGGCCGCGTCCAGCGCCGACTGCCTCCCCTCGCACCCGGCAAGCACCAGAACCGCCGCCGGCAGGGCCGGCCGCAGTCGTTTTCCCGCCATACGCCGGCCCGGCCAGTCCATGCCCCCTCCTCCCGTCGGGGGAAGCTCATAGCCCCTCACCCCATTTCCCCACCTCCAACGTTCCACCAGGGTCAACACAGCAGAGGCTCGGCGGTTTCATCGATGCCGCCAACTTCCTTTGGAAAATGCGGAAACCTGTGCGTGGCCTTGAGCGTTGATCCTCGAATGCCGGCAGCGTCAACCGCGCGGCCGAGGGGGAGACGACGCATGACCGCCGATACCGGCCGGCCCGAAACCGATTCACCGGACAGGCCCGCCTACGAGGACAACCGCTCCTTCCTGGTGGGTTTGGCCCGCGCCTTCGCCGGGGCGCTGATCTTCTCGCTGCCGATGCTGATGACGATGGAGATGTGGTGGATCGGCTTCACCATGACGCCCTGGCGGCTGGCGCTTCTGCTGATCCTGCTCATCCCGCTGCTGATCGGGCTGTCGGTGGTCAGCGGCTTCAAGGTCAACGACAGCCTGCGCGACGACATCGCCGACGCCTTCGTCGCCATCGCGGTGGCGGTGGTCATGTCGGCGGTCATCCTCGGCATCTTCAATGTCCTGACCTTCGACATGCCCGCGCGCGAGGTGATCGGCAAGATCGCCCTGCAGAGCTTCCCCGCCGCCATCGGCGCCATGCTGGCCCGCGACCAGCTCGGTGAGAAGACGCCCGAGAGCACGCAGCGCCAGGAGTCCATGACATACGGGCAGGAGCTGTTCCTGATGGGGGTCGGCGCCCTCTTCCTCGGCCTCAACATCGCCCCGACGGAGGAGATGATCCTGCTGTCCTACATGATGGACCCGTGGCGGGAGATCGCGCTGCTGCTGCTGTCGCTCGTGCTGATGCACGCATTCGTCTATGCGGTGGAGCTGCCCGGCGGATCGAAGCCGTCCGTCGGCGTCGGATTCTGGAGCCTGTTCCTGCGCTTCACCGTCGTCGGCTACGTCATCGTGCTGGCGATCTGCCTCTATCTGCTGTGGACCTTCGGCCGGACCGACGGCACCGGGCTGGCCGAGATCATCAGCGCCACCGTCGTCCTGGGCTTCCCCAGCGCCATCGGCGCGGCGGCCGCCCGCCTGATCCTGTGACCGGAAGGAAGGGCACCTCCATGACCCCGAAAGGCGCCCCGGCCCCCCGGCGGAACGCCGCCGCGACGGAGCGGACCGACCCTCCGCCGGAACCGGCGGATCGAAGACCGGACAGGAGCGCGACGGAGCGTACGGCGCCGACCTCCCCTCTGGAATGGGTGGCGGCGGGCATCGGCGCCCTGCTGATCGCCGCGATGATCGTCTACATGGTGCAATACGGCCTTCGGGAACACGCCGAAGTGCCCGGCCGGATCGACTTCACCGTCACGGAAACCCAGGCGGGCAGCCATGGCCATACCGTCCGCTTCCAGATCCGCAACCGCACCGCCGCCACGGCCGCCACCTTGCGCGTGCGCGGGGAACTGCGCTCCGGCGACCGAGTGGTCGAAACGTCGGAGGTCGAATTCGACTATCTCCCGCCCTATTCGGAACGCTTCGGCGGCCTGATCTTCCAGCGGGATCCCGCCCGCTTCGAGCTGCGCATCTTCCCCACCGGCTATAGCGAGCCGTAGCGGGCTCCCCGGCCCCTTCCGATCCGGCCCGATCCGCTCGATCGACCCAGCCATGTCCGTCCGAATGATCGACAGCGGCGCGAACCGTGGTTAAATAGCGCCTATTCAACCAGCCGCACCGCTCCTGCCGGGCGTGGTGCCGATGCAGGGCGGGACAGGACGGCCATGGACAAGCTACACGCGATGCGCGTCTTCGTTCGGGTTGTGGAAGCCAACAGCTTCACCAAGGCGGCCGATACTTTGGGGCTGCCGCGCGCCTCCGTCACCACCACCATCCAGAACCTGGAAGCGTCGCTGGGCATCCGGCTTCTGCAGCGGACGACGCGCAAGCTGAACCTGACGCTGGACGGCGCCGCCTATCTGGAAGGCGCCACCCGCATCCTGCAGGAGCTGGAGGAGGTCGAATCCTCCTTCACCAGCGCGCGCAAGACGCCGCGCGGCCGGCTGCGCGTGGACATGCCGGGTTCCATCGGCCGGCTCCTCATCATCCCGGCGATCCACGAGTTCCACAGGGCCTATCCCGACATCGAACTGATGCTGGGCCTCAGCGACCGGCCCATCGACCTGATCCAGGAGGGGGTGGACTGCGTGCTGCGCGTGGGCGAGCTTCAGGACTCCAGCCTGATCGCCCGGCGGGTCGGCGCCTTCCGGCCGGTGACCTGCGCCAGCCCGGCATATCTCGCCGCCCACGGCACGCCGAAGACGCTGGACGAGTTGCAGAGCCATGTCGCCGTCAAGTATTTCACCCGCACCGGCAAGGTCCACGAACCCAGCTTCGAGCAGGACGGGGTGGAGCGCGAGGTGAAGATGGCCGGCACCGTCTCGGTCAACGACGCCGACGCCTACGTCACCTGCGGAGTGGAGGGGCTTGGCATCGTCCAGCCCCCCCGCTTCATGGCCCTGCCCCACCTGCACAGCGGCACCCTGGTGGAAATCCTGCCGGACTGGCGCCCGGCCCTGATGCCGATCTCCGCCCTCTACCCGCAGAACCGCCACCTGTCGCCCAAGGTGCGGGTGTTCGTCGACTGGGTGGCCGAGCTTTTCGAGCGCTGCCCGCTGATGCAGGGAGAGGATCTGCCGATCGACGCCTGCCGCGGCGAGGCGCACCGGCCCAAGATGCCGGAAAAGGCGCAGAAGCTGCCGGTCGCCGTCGATTCCGTCGTCATGGAGCAGGAGGGTGCCTGCCTCTGCGTCGTGTGAGGCCATGGCCGGACGAAGGTTTTGGCGGCGCGCCATCGGATGCATGACCTTCTCAAACAGGCAGCGATAATATCCTTACCCGCCCTGCACGCTTCCATCGAAGCGTCACCGGAACCGAAGCGCGGTCGGAACCTCTGCCTTGTCCGGAGCCGATCCCCGCAGGCTTGGATTGCAACGGGTCACGACCATATGGCTGGGCATGGAGCCGAACCCCCGATCCACGCCCGACCGACGGACCATTCTTGCCGCCGCCGCTGCTTCCGCCGTCGGCTCCCTGCTGCCGCGTTCCCTCTCCGCTACGGTTGCCGAGCCCCCGGCTGTGGCCAAGTCGCTGGATTCGACGCTGCTGACCCGCGCGCTCGACCGCGCCGCGAGCCTGGATCAGCTCCACGCGCTGGTGATCGGCCGGCACAGCACCGTGGTGGCCGCGGAGGCCTTCCGGGGACCGCCGGTCAAGCGCGCGGTGAACGTCAAATCCGTATCCAAGACGATCGTCGCCTCGCTGACCGGCATCGCGCTCGACCGCGGCTTGCTGGACGGCACCGATGCGACGCTGCGCGAGGTGGCGCCGGGGTTGATCCCCAAGGGTGCGGATCCGCGGGTGGGCGGGATCACCATCGCGCAGCTTCTCACCATGCAGGCGGGGCTCGAGCCGACCTCGGGGCCGGGATACGGCCGCTGGATCGAAAGCCGCAACTGGGTCGCCGATGCCCTCGGCCGGCCCTTCGTCGCCGAGCCGGGCGAGCGGATGATCTATTCGACCGGCAGCTATCATATACTGGGCGCGGTGCTGGCCCACGTCTCCGGGCGCAGCCTGCTGTCCCTGGCGCGGGAGTGGCTGGGCCGGCCGCTGGGCATCGAACTGGCGGGCTGGACGCGCGATCCGCAGGGTTTCTACCTGGGCGGCAACAACATGGTGCTGTCGCCGCTGGACCTGTTCCGCTTCGGCGAGATGTGGAGCCGCGGCGGCGTCTGGGACGGGCGCCCGGTGGTCAGCGCGGCCTGGGCGCAGGCATCCTGGGTGCCGCGGACCCGCTCGCCCTATTCCGGCGACGCCTATGGCTATGGCTGGTTCCTGGCGGAGTCGAACAACCATCGCATCGCCTATGCGCGCGGCTATGGCGGCCAGATGCTGTATCTGGTTCCGTCGCTGGGCCTGACCGTCGTCGTCACCTCCGACCCCGCCCGGCCGGCCCGGTCGGACGGCTATGTCGGTGAGTTGGGCGACCTGCTGACCGGCCACATCATGCCGGCGGCGGAGCGGGCATGACCGGCGGCGCCCTGCCCCTTGGAAGCCTGCCCATTGAAAGAAGGAGCGGCGCGACATGCGGACCGACGATCCATTCGACCTCCAGCGCTTTCTGAACGCGCAGGAGCCGATCTTCACCACCGCACTCGATGAGTTGCGGAACGGGCATAAGCGCAGCCATTGGATGTGGTTCGTCTTCCCGCAGCTGCGCGGGCTCGGCCGCTCCCCCACCGCCACTTTCTACGGCATCGCCTCCCTCGACGAGGCGCGGGCCTATCTTGCCCATCCCACGCTCGGGCCCCGGCTGGAACAGGCGACGCGCACGGTACTGGGTGTGCGGGGGCGGACGCTGCACGAGATATTCGGTTCACCCGACGATATGAAGTTCCGCTCCTCCATGACGCTCTTCGCGCTGGCCGCCGGACAGCCGGACTCGCCGTACCATGAGGCGCTGGTCCGCTGGTGCGACGGCCTGATGGACGATGCGACCCTGGCGCTGGCGGGAACACCGGCGGGAGCGCCGTCCCCTCCCCCAATTCCATGAGGAAAGGGACGGCGTCCGTCGCTCGGACAGCGTCCCTTCAGGCCGCTTCCCTTCAGGCAGCCTGGTTCATCTGCTGGACGCGTTGCGGGTCGAGCTTCAGGCGGGACGCGAGATATTGCAGATAGGAGCGTTCCGCCTCCGACTGCTCGTTCACCGCCATCCGCGAGGCCAGATAGACCTGCTCCGCCGTCTGCTGATCCTTCACCGACTGGAGCAGCGCTTCCATCGGCTGCGGCCGGTCGAGTTCCTGTTCGACGATGCGGCGCTCCTCCGCCCCGGCGCCCGCTTCGTCCAGGGTGTCCATGATGTGCCTGCGTTCGTCCGGCGTGATCACCCCGTCGGCATTGGCCGCGGCGATCATCGCGCGGATCAGCAGAAGAGCCTGCTGGTCCTCCATGGCGATGGAGGGATAGGCGCCGTCGTCAGGCTCTTCGGCCTGCGGCGTGCTGCGGGTCTCGAATACCTGTGACAGGCGGTCGGACAGCGACCCGCTCCCTTGGCCGCTCCCCTGGCCGCTCACTTGCCCACTCCCTTGGCCGCTTCCGAGCCGGCCGGCGGAGCCTGCGGCACCGCCGCCGAACAAGCCTCCAAGAATGCCGCCGACATCGCCCCATGGGCTGCCCGCCGGCTGCCCGGCGGGGTGCGTGCCTTGGGCTACAGTGCCTTGCCCTGCAGCGCCTTGGCCGGCGGCACCCTGGTTCCGCTGGCGCTCCTGGAAGGCCTTGAAGGCGAGGTAGCCCAGCGCCCCCAACCCGGCGACCGACCCGACCCCCATGCCGCGTTTCCCGGATGCGGCAGCGGCAGTGCCTCCCGGCGCACCGGCTCCGAAGCCGCTGTTGCCGAGCACGGACCCCATGGCGTTCATCCCGCCATGGCTGCGCCCACCCATCCCGGTCGCCAGCATGGTGCCGAGGATTCGTTGCAGATCGGCCATTTCGCTCTCCCACTCGAATTCCGTCGATGAGCAGTCAACAGCACGAGCGGCGTTCCGTTCGGGGGGCGGAGTAAAGTTGGGCGGAGCGAGGTTGAGCAGAACAAAATTGGAATACAGAAAATTTCCGCACCGCGAACTTTTCTCTCCGGCATGGGGCATTGCAGGGGACCGGATGCGACCATAGCTGTTACCCAGTACGACCACAGGGAGAAAGACATGGCCAAAGCCAACATCAACGACCGGTCGAGCTTCGAACGGATCTATGACCGCCATACCTTCGAACGGGATGCAGCGTCGAACGCGCGCAGCAAATCGACGGTCGTCCATGGCGTGAAGATCCTCTCCGCGCCCGATGCCGATGGAAATGTCGAGATCTCCCGCGCTTCGCACCATGTGGCGGAAGGGAACCCGGAAGGGGACACCATCTTCGTCCCCGCCTTCAGCCTTCACGACTCCACCGCCGCCGACGGCAACACCTATGCCGGCTCGGTCGCGCCGGTGGGGAACGGTTCAGGCCAAGCCGCCGACGAATACCGGAGCTTCATCGACGATGTGCTGGAAGCGGCCAGAAACGGTCACTTCAAATCCGATATCGGCCGTGGCGAGGAGCGGCTGAAGGGCTTCCACGGCGGCTGACCGGCTATCCGGCAGACGGCCCCCGGCGTCGATCGCCGCCGTCTGCCGGTGCCATAGGAAGGGCCGATGGGGGCCGATAAGGGGATCAATCGCGCCCCCACAGCCGGCGTTCGCCCAGATCCTCGCCGCGCTGGCGCTCCAGCGCCTGGGAATAGCGGCGCAACGCGAAGGATTCAGTCACATAGCCGATGATGCGGCGGTCGGTGGGGGAGGACAGCACCGGCAGCGCCTCCACCTCCGCCGTGCCGAAGCGGTTCAGCACGGTGCGGGCATCGTCGCCGGGCATCAGAACGGCATCCGCCATGCTGGCGAGCGCGCCGACGGGAGTTTCGGTGGCTTTCGCGTCCTGGTCGGGGTCATGGACCTGCGACATGTCGATCAACCCGGCATATCTGCCGGATTCGTCGACCGCGAACACCGTCTTGGTGGAGCCCAGCGGGTAGAGGCGGCGCAGCGCCTCCACCGTCAGGGTGGCGGGCACCGTCTTGGCGTCGCGCCGCATCAGCCGGAAGGCCGTCAGTTCCGACAGCCAGCCGATGTCGTAGGCGCCGCGGATCGGCACGCCGCGCAGGTGGAAGCGCCATGTGGCGAAGGAATAGCCGAAGGCCTGCCGCACCACGGTGGTGGACAGAACCACACCGATCAGCACGCCCGACGCCGCCCATAAGTCCTGCGTCGTCTCCAGAACCAGCAGCACCATGGTGACCGGGGCGCCGACGACGCCGGCGGCGACCGACCCCATCCCGACCAGCAGCAGGAGCCCGCCGTCGATCCCCAGTTCCGGCAGGAAACTTGCCGTGGCGACGCTCAGCAGGCCGCCGAACAGCCCGCCGATGAACAGGGAGGCGCTGAACAGGCCGCCGCGGAACCCCGAGCCCAGCGACACGGCGGAGGCCAGGATCTTCGCCACCAGCGTCAGGGCCAGCGCCAGCGCGCCGCCCGCCAGTTCGGGCGGCACGGCGCCGGGGCCGCTGCCCATCACCGCCGGCACCGCCAGCGCCAGCCCGCCGACCATCAGCCCGCCGACCGCCGGGCGCATCCAGCGCGGGACCGGCAGGCGCTTGAAGCCGCGCTCCGCCACCGTCACCGCCTGCATGGCGAAAATGCTGAGCCAGCCCGCCAGGAAGCCGACCACGCCGCAGGCGGCGTAATCCCAGCCGGCGATCTCCACCGGCCGGCCGAGCGCCAGCGGCACCTCGCCGCCGGTCAGCAGGCCCGATGCCGCCACCCCCAGCACCGCCGCCGCGCCCACGGGGGCCAGCACCGCCAGCGTATAGCCGCCCAACACCAGTTCGAAGGCATAGAAGGCGCCGGCCAGCGGCGCATGGTAGGCCGCCGCGATGGCCGCAGCCGCCCCGCAGCCGACCATCGTGCGCAGATCGGCGCGGCGCAGCCGCAGCCGCTGCCCGAGGGAGGAGGCGAGACCGGCGCCCGCCTGGGTATAGGCCGCCTCCATGCCCACCGACGCGCCCGAGGCATTTGACAATGTGGTCGTCACCGTCAGGCGCAGGCTGTCGATCAGCGACATCTTGCCGCCGTAGAGCGCGTTCGCCTCCACCGCGTCGACGATGTCGTTGGGTCGCCAGCGCCGCACCAGCATGGCCAGGATGCCCAGCAGCAGCCCGCCCGCCACCGGCACGGCCAGCGTCCGCAGCAGGTCGGGCACCCCCTGCCCCAGCTTCTCCCCATCCGGCAGGCCGAAGGCCAGCGCCTGCAGAAACAGGACCGCCTCGTGCAGCGCCCCCACCGCCAGCCCGACCACTCCGCCGACGAGGCAGGCAAGCGCCACCACGGCCAGCACGCTGTTGCGCACGCTCCAACGGTCGGACATGGTGGTCGCGGCCGACGCGTCGAGCGCCGCATGAGAATCGCTGCCGGCGCGGGCGTTTTCGCCCACTCCGTCGATCGAAGCTGAATTGTCCGGCATGATCACGCTGACTGATGGCCCATCCGTCCTTGGACAATGGGCCGGACGGGCGAGTGTTCCGTCAGGACTTGCCGGGCTGCGGTTTCGCCTGCGGTTTCACCGTCGCCGGAGCGGAATCCGCCTGCGCCGCGGCGGGAGCGTCAGCGTTGGGAGCGGGCTCGGCTGCCTGGGGAACCGCCGGCGCGGCGGCGGGAGCGGTGCCGGCGCGGCGCAGGACCTGGGTGAGGTTGTCGCTCACCTTCTCGGCCAGTTCCACGTCCGGTTCGGCCGCCTCGTGGAAGATCACGGTGAACAGGCGGCGCTGCGACAGCAGGAAGTTCAGCGTTACGTGCAGCTTGCCCTGGGGCATGGCGCATTCGACCGAGCCGGTGCGCAGCCAGACCGAACCGGCCTGTTCGGACGGGTTCAGGTTGACCGTCGGGGTGCCTTCGCACCGCTGCTTCATGGCGTCGGCGAAGCCGTCCGACAATTCGTCGATCCTGGCCTCCTCACCCACCGCGCGCTCGCGGATGCCGCCGACGATGGGGCCGAAGCGCCAGGCGACGTCGGCCGGGCGGCGCTCCTGCGGGATCCTGTCCATCGGCACCAGTTCGGCGTCATGCACGCCCGCCGCGGTCAGCAGGCTGTCCAATCCTTCCGGCAGGCGGTTCTTCTTCTCCGCCGGGCGGCCGGCTGCGACCTTGATCGGCGGGACGTTGCCGCCCTTGTCGACGCAGGTTCTCAGGTCGCCCAGCACCTTCTTGGTGCCGGACAGCTTGAAGGCGATGCGGTCCGTCGCCGACGACACCATCAACTCGCTGCCGCCCATCAGGGCGTTGACCAGTTCCTCGTCCTTGCCGTTGGACACCACCAGCATGTCCGGCTGAGAGGCGATGGCGACCCGTTCGCGCTTCAGCTTCTTGTCCACCTCGATGGTGACCGGCCATTCGCCGCCCTTGGGCAGGTCGGCGCCGGGGATGCCGATGCCGATGTTGGTCTCGCCCCTGGGGCTGCGGGCGAACATCAGCACATGGCCGGTGGTGAATTCCCCCTCCGCCACGCAATAGGCGAAGCTGCCGTCCTTCTTCTTGGCGGCGCCGCCGTTCCAGCTTTCGATCAGTTCGCCCGGCCCATCGGGCTTGTCCGGGGCCGCGGTAGCCTGCTTGTCGCCGGGCCTCTCACCCGGCGCCGGTCCGCCGGGGACCACGATCTCTGCCTCGGGCACCGGCAGGCCGTAATAGGCGGCAGGCGGAATGCCCGGCTCGACCGGCACCAGTTCGGCCATCGCCGGCGCCGCCGCCACACCCAGCAGGAGAAGCGCGGACAGCGAAGCAGCGTAACGGGCGGTCATGACGAGGTAATCCATGGATGGTTATGGCGGCGAAGCTATCCGCGCCCGCCCCCCTCCGCAAGCCCAACCGCCCGTCCTGTTGCAGGAGGCCGACACCTGTTGCACAGGACACGCAGCGGATTTGCCTTAAACGCCGAAGAACGCATCGCGCAGCGCCTCTTCCGACAGCGCCGCCACCGGCCCGTCGCCCACCACCCGGCCCAGCCGCAGCAGGACGGCGCGCGGGGCGACCGCCAGGGCACGCGCCGCGCTCTGCTCGGCCAGAAGCACGGCGGTGCCGGCGGAGGAGATGCGGCCGACCGCGGCGAAAACCTCGTCGGCCAGCTTGGGCGACAGGCCCAACGACGGTTCGTCCAGCAGCAGCAGGCGCGGCCGCCCCATCAGCGCACGGCCAAGGCTCAGCATCTGCTGCTGCCCGCCGGACAGGCGCCACGCGCTTTCCCGGCTCTTGGCCGCCAGATCGGGGAACAGGGCGAAGACACGCTCGACATCCCGCGCGCGGTCACGGGCGGCGGGCAGGCCGGCCACTTCCAGATTGTCGCGCACGCTCATGCCGGGGAAGACCCGCCGCCCCTCCGGCACATAGCCGATGCCGCGCCGGACCCGCGCCTCCGTCGCCAGCGGGCCGAGATCGGCACCGTCGAAGCTCAACTCCCCACGCGCCGGCACGAGGCCGAGCAGCGCCTTCAGCAGCGTCGATTTCCCGGCCCCGTTGGCGCCGAGCAGCGCCACCGTCTCTCCCGCCGCGACGGTCAGCGACACGCCGTCGAGCGCCGTCGCCCCGCCATAGCCGGCGGTCAGGCCGCGGACGGACAGCAGCGCGCCTGCATGACTTTCACTCATTGCGACTTTCACTCATTGAGCGTCACCCGCCCGGCCCAGATAGGCCGCCGCCACCACCGGATCCCGGCGCACCCCGCCGGCCGGGCCGTCATAGATCACCCGCCCGCGGTCGAGGCACAGCACCCGGCCGGCCAGCGGCAGCAGGAAGCCCATGTCATGCTCCACCAGCAGGACCGCCATCCCCTCCCCCGCAAGGTCGCGCAGCAACGCGGCCAGTTCCGCCTTCTCGCCATCGGTCAGCCCGGCGGCGGGCTCGTCGAGCAGCAGGACGGCCGGCCGGCGGACCAGGGCGCGAGCCAGCTCCACCCGCCGCCGCAGCGCCGCCGGCAACCCGTCGCAGCTCTGCCCGGCAAGATCGCCGACGCCCAGCCGGTCGAGCGCCCAGCGGGCATGCGCCTCCGCAGTCGCCGCATCGGGATCGAAAGCCAGCCGGGCGGCGGCCACCGCCTCCAGCACGCCGGCCCCTTCCGGCAGGGTCGCCGCCTGGAAGCTGCGGGCCAGTCCGGCACAGGCCAGCCGGTCGGCGCGGGCACCGGTGACGTCCCGCCCGCCGAGCCGCACCCGCCCGGAATCCGGGCGCTCCAGCCCCGACAGCAGGTTGATGACCGTGGTCTTGCCCGACCCGTTGGGGCCGATCAGCCCGGTGATGCCGCCCGGCCGCAGTTCCAGCGACACGCCGTCCACCGCCCGTACGCCGCCGAAGGACTTGGCAAGCCCCTCCACCGTCAGCCCGTCCGCCGATGCGGGTGGCCGGGGCGGTTCGCGCGCCTCAGGCAGGGCGCGGGCGTTGCGGCCGAACAGGCGCCCGGCGGCGCGGTCGAGCAGTCCGGTCAGGCCGTCGGGCGCCAGCAGAATGGTCAGCAGCAGGGCCATCCCGTAGACCACCAGATAGCCGCGCTCCAGGAAGCGGAACCATTCCGGCAGATGCAGCAGCAGCACCGCGCCCAGCACCGCGCCGGCCATCCGCCCCCGCCCGCCGACGATGGCGATGGTGAGGATGGAGACCATGACCGGGAATTCCAGCACCTCCGGCGAGACGACGCGCTGGGTATGGACCGCCAGCGCCCCCGCCGCTCCGGCGAACAGGGCGCTGATGCCGAAGGCGGTCAGCCGCAGCCGCCCGACGTCGAGCCCCAAGGTTCCCGCCGCCAGAGGATCGTCGCGCAGCATCGTCAGCGACCGGCCGAGCCGCCCGCGCGCCAGCAGCCACCCGACCAGTCCGCCCAGCGCCACCAGCCCCCAGACCAGCGCCGCCATCGGCAAGCCGCGCGGCACCGTCCAGCCGAACAGCACCACCGCCGGCACCCCGGCCAATCCGTTGGAGCCGCCGGTCAGCTCCGGCAGGTTGACCGCAAGCAGATGAAGGACCTGGGCGATGCCCAGCGTCGCCAGGGCGAAATAATGCGACTCCAGCCGCAGCACCGCCAGCCCGATCGGCAGCGCCAGCAGCAGCGGCACCAGCATCGACAGCGGGAAGGTCGCCTCGAAGCCAAGCCCGTAGCGGCTGCCAAGGATGCCCGTCACATAGGCGCCGACGCCGAAGAAGGCGCCCTGCGCCAGAGACAACGCGCCGCCAAGGCCGAAGACGATCTGGAATCCGAAAGCCGCCAGCGCATAGACCCCGGCGACGGTCAGGACGCGCAGGCCGTAGGGCGAGGCGAAAGCGAGCGCGTAGACCAGGAGAGCGAGGGCGCCTGCGAACAGCGCGATACTCTCCGCCCCGACGAGCCTTCCTCTCCCCCCCGGGGAGAGGGTTGGGGTGAGGGGGATGCATGGCAAGGACCGCTCAGCCACGGCGCCGCACCGCTTCGCCGAACAGGCCCTGCGGGCGCAGCACCAGGATCGCCAGCAGCGTCAGGTACAGCGCGCCCAGCGCCACCGGATACGACAGCACCGACGACACCCCCACTTCGAACAGCGCGATCAGCAGCGCCCCGACCACCGCCCCCGGCACGGAGCCCCAGCCCCCGATGGTCACCGCGATGTACGCCTTCAAGATCAGGTCCCCGCCTGCGGTCGGGGTGACGAAATAGCGGTTGGCCAGCAGCAGCCCGGCCGCCCCGGCGCAGGCGGCTCCGATGGCGAAGGTCACCAGGATCATCGCGGTGACGGGGACGCCGCAGGCCCGCGCCATCTCGGGGTCCTGCGCCGTGGCGCGCAGCCGGCGACCCAGCTGCGTGCGGGCGAACACCCATTGCTGCGCGCCGATCAGCAGCGCCGCCACCGCGACGATGGCGAGTGACTGCTCGGGAACCGCCAGCCCGCCCAGGTAAAGCGTGTTGTCGCCGAACAGCGGCGGCGCGGCGCGCGGTTCCGGCCCGAACAGGATGGCCGCGCCGTTCTGCAGGATGATGCCGATGGCGATGGTGCTGATGAAGACCGACACCGGCGGCCGGCGGCGCAGCGGCAGATAGGCCGCCAGCGCCAGCAGCAGCCCGAGCGCCGCCATCAGCGCCAGCACCACCGGCAGCAGGGCGATGCCCGGCAGCGGGATCAGCGGCGCCAGCGCCACCGCCAGCAGCCCGCCGGCCATCACAAGGTCGCCCTGGGCGAAATTCACCGCCGAGGTGGCGTTGAGCACCAGCACGAAGCCCAGCGCCACCAGGGCATAGGCCGCCCCCAGCGCGACGCCGTTGACCAGCAGTTGAAGCGCCGCCATCCGCTCACTTCGCCGCGAGCGCGGGGTTGTCGTACCGCTTCGCCACCACCGGCACGCGGCTGGTCCCGTCATAGCAGACGATGACGGCGGAATGGGCCATGTTGCCCTTGCCGTCGGATTTGTAGGTCATGGCGAGGCCCTTGAAGGTCTCCGTCGACAGCGTCTTGGCGATGGCATCCGGTGTGCGAGCGCCGGCCTTCACCGCCTCCAGCACCATGGTCATGCCGTCATACTGGCCGAGCGCGAAGGCGTCCGGTTCCTTGCCGAAGGCGGCGCGGTAGGAGTCGGTGAACGCCTTGACCTCCGGCGTGTCGCCGGAAATGGGCGAGGCCGCGGTCTCGGCACAGACGCCCTTCAGCTCGGCCGGTTCCAGCAGGGCCGCGGTGCTCGGCTGATGCATGGCGGAGCCGGCGACGATGGGCACGGCCACCCCGCTGGACGACGCCTGCCGCAACAGCAGGGCGGTCGGGCCGGAATGCAGATGCAGCACCAGCACGTCGGGCTTGGCGGCCAGCGCCTTGGTCAGAACCGGCAGCAGATCCTTGGCCGCCGGGTCCACCCCCTCCTCGAACACCGGGGTGACGCCCAGCTCCTTGAAGGCGGCGTCGAGATGCGCCTTGCCGCTCTGCCCATAGGCGGTGGTCTGGTAGATGACGGCGGGCTGCCGCTTGCCCAGTTCCTCCACCACATAGCGGGCATGGGCGGCCTTGGTCACGGCGTCGCCGGGGAAGAAGCGGAAGACCCAAGGGTTGCCCTGCTCGGTGATCGAGGCGGTGCCCGACACGGTGACCAGCGGCAGCTTCAGTTCCTCCGCCAGCGGCAGCATCGCCAGCATCTGGGTGCCGAGCATGCTGGCGGCGACCGCCCCGACCGTGCCGCGGCCGGCGGCGCGCTCCAGCGCCGTCACCGCCGCTTCGGGCGAGGTGCCGGTATCGACGATGTCGGAGGCGATGGCGACGCCGGCCGGGGTCTGCTGCAGCGCCAGCACCGCACCGTTGCGCTGGCTGGTTCCCTCCAGCGACAGGAAGCCGGTCAGCGGCACCAGCACCGGAAAGGACAGCGTGTCGTCGGCCCGTGCGGCGGACGACAGGCAGGACGATGCGGCCAGCAGGCCGATCAGAAGAGGAAGCGCGCGCCGCATGACCAAACTCCTTCCACACGCGCCGGCAAGCGGAGCGACGCGGAGGGGACGGGGCGTTTGCGGCGATTCCGTCGGGTTCCGGTCGGCTCCCTTCGCCGGCATGACCCGGATCAGGTTCGATGGGTGTTGTCTCAGCCCGCGCATCCGCCGATCCGGCATCCGCACGGGCACCCCAGCCGTGAACAGGCGGCGAGAGTGTCGCCGCCGGGCCTGTCCTGTCAAGAACCCAGCCGGCGGCGCGCCGCCATGGTTTCACGATGCAGGATGTAGAGCCCGCTGCCGATGATGACCATTGCTCCGGCCAGAACCGGCGCGGTCGGCAGGTCGCCGAACACCAGCCAGCCGAACAGGCTGGCCCAGAGCATGCCGGTATATTCGAAGGGCGCCACCACGGCCGGCGGCGCGCGGCGGAAGGCCTGGGTCAGCAGCACCTGTGCCCCGGCGCCGATCGCCCCGACCAGCGCCATCAGCCCCAGGGCCGCGGCGGTCGGCGCCGTCCAGACGGGAATGGTAAGCGCACCGCTGACCACCGTCGTCGTCAGCAGCAGATAGAGCACGATCGACGCGCTGGTCTCCGTCCGCGACAGCCCGCGCACCGCCAGCGCCGCCAGCGCATAGAACAGCGCGGCGCACAGCCCCACCAGCACCGGCACCAGCGGCGCCCCGGTGGACGGCTGCGCCATCACAACCACGCCGCCGAACCCGACCACCACCGCGGCCCAGCGCCGCCAGCCCACCGGCTCCCCCAGCAGCGGCGCCGACAGCGCCGTGATGAACAGCGGCCCGGCGAAGCTCAGCACATAGACGTCGGCCAGCGGCAGCTCGCGGAACGCATAGAAGAAGCATCCCATGGAGATAAGGCCGGCGAAGGCCCGCCAGACATGCCCCCAGGGCCGCCGCGTCCGCATCGCCGCGATCCCGCCGCCGCGCCACAGCGTGTAGCCGCCGACCAGCAGCAGGGCGACCAGGGAGCGCACGAACATCAGCTGCGGCACCGGGTAGTCCGCGGTCAGGAGCTTGATCAGCGTGTCCATCGCCGCGAACAGCAGGATCGCGCCCAGGAAGCAGCCAACGGCATAGGGAACCGAATCGGCTTCGGCAGGCAGCAGGTCGGCGGTCTCGGCGTCGGTCATCGGATCGGTTCGAAGCGGCAATTGCGGAAGCCGCCCACATTATGGGCAATTCCGCCGGCGTCCCAATGCCGCAACCGCAGGTCTGATAGGCGCGGGATTTCGGCGGGGATCGGGCTTCGAACGCCTTCTCCTCACCTCACCGCGTCAGCACCATCACCAGCCGCTCGACCGGCACATCGTTGACCAGATGCGACGCGACGATCTCGTCGATGTCCTCCGGCGTCTCCGGCCGGTACCAGACGCCTTCGGGATACACCACCATCAGCGGCCCGGCGGAGCAGAAGCCGAGGCAGCCCGTCAGCGCCATGCCGACATCGGCAAGGCCCTTGCCCTGGATTTTGTGGTCCAGCCGCTGCCACAGCGGATGCGCGCCCTTGGCGGCGCAGCTGCCGCGCGGATGGCCGGGCGGGCGTTGCTGGGCGCAGCAGAACACGTGGTGGCGGAAGGTCCGCGGCAGATCGAGCGGCATCGGGCATGCTCCATAACCATAATTTTCATATGGGTAAGAAGCATGCCAGAATGCTGCGCCGCGGCAAGACTTTTCGTAACGCCTCCAAATACCCATGCCTGCTGAGTTTTCCGCGTGACGAAATGCTTGGTCAGCAACGGGGTTGAAGGTTAAGAATCCTCGCCAAGGGGCAATCCAGGAGACGCCGGTGCTGCTGAGCGGATCGGGAAAGGGTCAGCCGGGCGCCGTGCCGGGTTGGGTCGGGTATGCGCTGCTGCCGGTTCTCAACCTCGTCGCCGCCTTCGTGCTGTCGGGGCTGGTGATCCTGGTGATCGGCGAGAACCCGGTGGACGTGCTGTCGCTGCTGCTGACGGAAGCTTTGGGCTACCCGGAGGCGATCGGCTACACGCTCTACTACACGACCAGCTACATCTTCACCGGGCTGGCGGTGGCCATCGCCTTCCATTGCGGGCTGTTCAACATCGGCGGCGAGGGGCAGGCCTATCTGGGCGGGCTCGGCACCGGGCTGGTGGCGCTGGCGCTGACCGGCTGGCCCTGGCCGGTGGCGGCGGTGCTGGCGATCCTGGCCTCGGCGCTGTTCGGCGCCGCCTGGGCCTTCATCCCGGCCTGGCTGCAGGCCAAGCGCGGCAGCCACATCGTCATCACGACGATCATGTTCAACTTCATCGCCGCGTCGCTGATGACCTGGCTTCTGGTCGACGTGCTGATCCGCCCCGGCAGCCAGTCGCCCGAGACGCGCGAATTCGATCCCGGCGTCTGGCTTCCCTCGATGGACCGGGCTCTGGGCTGGTTCGGCATCGCCATTCCAGCCTCGCCGCTCAACCTGTCCTTCCTGTGGGCGCTGGCCTGCTGCGTCCTGTTCCACATCTTCCTGCGCCGCACCCGCTGGGGCTACGAGCTGCGCACCGTCGGCCGGAACGAGCGGGCGGCGGTCTATGCCGGCATCTCGCCCGCGCGGAACATCATCATCGCCATGCTGATCTCCGGCGCGCTGGCCGGCTTCGTCGGCGTGAACGAGATCCTGGGCGTGCAGCACCGGGTCATCCTGAACTTCACCGGCGGCGTCGGCTTCGTCGGCATCGCCGTGGCGCTGATGGGGCGCAACCACCCGGTCGGGATCATTCTGGCCGCCTTGCTGTTCGGGGTTCTGGCGCAGGGCGGCAGCCAGCTGTCCTTCGAATACCCCACGATCAACCGCGAGCTGGTGATGGTCATCCAGGGTCTGGTCATCCTGTTCGCCGGCGCGATGGAAAACCTGTTCAGGCCGCAGGTGGAGGCGCTGTTCCGCCGCCGCCGCGGTGCCGCCGCCGCCGCGGATGCCACCACCGGGGGAAAGGGCTGAGCGATGGAGGACGCGCTTCTTCTGGCGCTGCAGCTGCTGGGCGCCACCATCCGGGTGGCGACGCCGCTGGTGCTGGCCGCCTTCGCCGGGATGTATTGCGAGCGGGCTGGCGTGGTCGACATCGGGCTGGAAGGCAAGATGCTGGCCGGCGCCTTCTTCGCCGCCGCGGTCGCCTCCGTCACCGTCAATCCGTGGCTCGGGCTGCTGGCCGGCATCGCCGCGGGGGTGGCGCTGGCGATGGTCCATGGCTTCGCCTGCATCACCCACAACGGCAATCAGGTGGTGTCGGGCATGGCGATCAACATCCTGGTCGCCGGGCTGGCGCCGTCGCTGGCCTATGCCTGGTTCCAGCAGGGCGGACAGACCCCGCTGCTGCCCGGTCAGGCGCGCATCCCCTCGGTGGAACTGCCGGGGGTGGAGGCATTGGCCGGCGTGCCCGTGCTGGGGCCGATCTACCGCGAGCTGTTGAACGGCAACAACATCCTGATCTGGGTGACGCTGGTCCTGGTGATCGCCACCCAATGGGTGCTCTACCGCTCCCGATTCGGGCTGCGGCTGCGGGCGGTGGGCGAGAATCCGGCGGCGGTGGACACCGCCGGCCTGTCGGTGGCAAAGCTGCGCTATCAGGCGCTGATCGTCACCGGCGTGCTGACCGGCATGGCGGGGGCCTATCTGTCCACCGCCCATGGCGCCGGCTTCGTCCGCGACATGACCGCCGGAAAGGGCTATCTGGCGCTGGCGGCGCTGATCTTCGGCAAATGGCGGCCGGGGCCGACCCTGTTCGCCTGCCTGCTGTTCGCCTTCACCGACGCGGTGCAGGTGCGGCTCCAGGGCGTGGAATTGCCGGTGATCGGCGTGGTTCCGGTACAGTTCATCCAGATGCTTCCCTATGTGCTGACCGTGCTGCTGCTGGCCGGCTTCGTCGGCAAGGCCATCGCTCCGAAGGCGAGCGGCATCCCCTATGTCAAGGAACGCTGAGGCCATGACCGACACGCCCGAGCTGGAACGCCTGATCGAAGCCGCCCGCGCCGCGCGCGGGAACGCCCACGCCCCCTATTCCAGGTTCAAGGTCGGCGCGGCGATCCTCGGCGAATCGGGGCGCGTCTTCGCCGGGTGCAATGTGGAGAACGCGGCCTATCCGCAGGGCCAATGCGCGGAAGCGAGCGCCATCGGCGCCATGGTCACGGCCGGCGACCGCCGCATCCGCGCCATCGTCGTGATGGGCGGCGAGGCGGGGGCGGAGGACATCTGTACCCCCTGCGGCGGCTGCCGCCAGCGCATCCGCGAATTCGCGACACCTGACACGCCGGTCCACATCTGCGATCCCGCCGGGCTGCGGAGGAGTTTTCCGCTGGAAACCCTGTTGCCGGAATCCTTCGGCCCAACCAATTTAGCCTTCTGAGCGGAGTTTCCCGACATGACCGCAGCCCGCGCCGCCGCGGACATCCTTCACCGCGCCCCCGGCCATCGGCCGCGGGTCGGCATCGTGCTGGGCTCCGGCCTGGGCGGAATCGCCGACCGCATCGCCGACGGAATCCCCATCCCCTACGCCGACATCGCCGGCTTCCCCGTCCCCAGCGTGTCCGGCCATGCCGGGCGGCTGGTGGTCGGGCGGCTGGGCGGTGTCGAGGTCGCCTGCATGCAGGGCCGCGTCCACGCCTATGAGGGCAAGGGCTTCGACGCGCTGAAGACCGCGGTGCGGGCGCTGAAGCTGGCCGGCTGCGACACGCTGGTTCTGACCGCCGCCGCCGGCTCGCTGCGGCTGGAGGTCGGGCCGGGCCGGCTGATGGCGATCAGCGACCACCTGAACCTGCTGGGCGCCAACCCGCTGACCGGTCCGAACGACGAGGCCTTCGGCGAGCGCTTTCCCAGCATGACCGACGCCTGGGATCCGGGGCTTCGCGGCCTGCTGAAGGAGGTGGCGGACGGCCTCGCCATCGATCTGGCCGAGGGGGTCTATGCCGCCTATCCCGGCCCGTCCTTCGAGACGCCGGCCGAGGTGCGGATGATGAAGCTGCTCGGCGCCGACGCGGTCGGCATGTCCACCGTGCCGGAATGCATCGTCGCGCGCCATTGCGGCCTGCGGGTCGTCGGATGCGCCGTCGTCACCAACCTGGGCGTCGGGCTCGGCGACGGGCCGGTCGACCATCACCAGACGCTGACCGCCGCATCGGCGGCAGCCGCCGACCTGGAGCGCCTGTTGGTCGGCTTCCTCGAACGCCTGCATGAAAAGGACGGGTCCCGGTCATGAAACTGCCTGCCGACCTGCAAAGCGCGCTGGACGCCAGCGCCAACGCTCCGTCCGACGCCGATCTGGCGCGCCGTGCCGTGGGCATGCTCGACCTCACCAGCCTGAACGGCGACGACACCGACCGCGTGGTGGAGGCACTCTGCGCCCGCGCGGTCACGCCGGTCGGCCCGGTGGCCGCGGTCTGCGTCTGGGCGCGATTCGTGCCCACCGCCCGCAAGGCGCTGGACGGCACGCCGGTGAAGGTCGCCACCGTGGTGAACTTCCCCAGCGGCGAGGCCGACGCAGCGTCGGTGGCGGCGGAAACCCGGCGCGCCATCGCCGACGGGGCGGACGAGATCGACGTCGTGCTGCCCTACAAGGCCTTCATCGACGGCGCCCGCACCCAGCCGATGAACGTCGTGAAAGCCTGCCGCGAGGCCTGCGCCGACAAGGCGCTGATGAAGGTCATCCTGGAATCGGGGGCTTTCCCCGACCCCGATCTGCTGGCCTGGGCGGCGCGCGACGCCATCGCCGCCGGTGCCGATTTCCTCAAGACCTCCACCGGCAAGACCCAGCCGGCGGCCACCCTTCCGGCGGCGGCGGTGATTCTCGACAGCATCTATGAATCCGGCAAGACCGTCGGCTTCAAGGCCGCCGGCGGCATCCGCGATGCGGCGGAGGCGGCGCGTTATCTGGCGCTGGCCGACCATATCCTGGGCGACGGCTGGGCGACGCCGCAGACCTTCCGTTTCGGCGCCTCCAGCCTGCTCGACGCGCTGCTGGCCGCCGCCGGGCATAGCGGACGGGAAGGCGAAGGCGAACGCGAGGGCGAGCGCGAACCGGCCCCGGCGGGAGGGTACTGAGGCATGCTTCCGCAGGAGATCGTCCGGGCCAAGCGCGACGGCCAGCCGCTCGACGCCGCCACCATCCAGGATTTCGTCCGCGGCATCACCGACGGCCGCGTTTCCGAAGCCCAGGCCGCGGCCTTCGCCATGGCCGTCTTCTTCCGCGGCATGAGCCTGGACGAACGGGTGGCGCTGACCCGCGCCATGCGCGATTCGGGCACGGTGATGGAATGGCGGTCGCTGAACCTGCCCGGCCCGGTGATCGACAAGCATTCCACCGGAGGCGTCGGCGACAAGGTCAGCCTGATCCTGGCGCCGATGCTGGCGGCCTGCGGCGGTTTCGTGCCGATGGTGTCGGGGCGCGGGCTGGGCCACACCGGCGGCACGCTCGACAAGTTCGAGAGCATCCCCGGCTACCGCGCCAAGCCCGACAACGATCTGCTGCGCCGGGTGGTGAAGGAGGTCGGCTGCGCGGTGATCGGCGCCACCGACGACATCGCCCCGGCCGACAAGCGGCTCTACGCCATCCGCGACGTGACGGCGACGGTGGAGTCGCTCGACCTCATCACCGCGTCGATCCTGTCGAAGAAGCTCGCCGCCGGACTCGACGCGCTGGTGATGGACGTGAAGTTCGGCAGCGGCGCCTTCATGCAGCGCTTCGAGGACGCCGAGGCCCTGGCGGACAGCATCGTCACCGTGTCGAAGGGCGCCGGCCTGCCGGCGGTCGCCCTGCTGACCGACATGAACGAGGTGCTGGGCCGCAGCGCCGGCAATGCGCTGGAGATGCGCGAATGCCTCGCCATCCTGCGCGGCGAACCGGCCGATCCGCGGCTCTACGAGGTGACGGCGGCGCTGGCGGCGGAACTGCTGGCGCTCGCCGGGCTGGCCCCGGACGCCGCGGCCGGACGCGCCATGGCCGACCGCGCCATTGCCGGCGGCGAAGCGGCGGAACGCTTCGCCCGCATGGTGGAGGCGCTCGGCGGCCCGGCCGATCTGCTGGAGCAGCCGGATCGCCATCTGGAACGCGCGCCGATCATCCGTCCGGTCTTCGCCGAACGCGCCGGAGTCGTCGGCGCCGTCGACACCCGCGGCGTCGGCATGGCGGTGGTGGCGCTGGGCGGCGGTCGGACCAAGACCACCGACGCCATCGATTTCGCCGTCGGCTTCGACGAGGTGGCCGGGCTCGGCGACGCGGTGGGGCCGGGTGAACGGCCGCTGGCGATCCTCCATGCCCGGACCGAGGCGCAGGCCGAGGAGGCGGAACGCCGCCTGCGCGCGTCGGTGACGGTGGCCGACACGGCGCCGGCGCGCGGGCCGCTGATCGCGAAGCGCCTGGGGTGATGGGACATCTCCCTCTCCCGGGGCGGGAGAGGGAGAGGGCGCAGTCGCAGCCTACCGCCGGAACAGGAACTCGCGGCCGACCTTCACGCGGCGTTCGCCGTCATACTCGATGATGTCGGCGGTCGCGTAGGTCTCGTTCCAGCGTTCGGGCAGGTAGCTGCCGGTGCCGATCACGTCCACCGGCGCGTTGGCTTCCGCCATCAGGCGGCATTTGGCCGGGCCGAAGCCGCTGCTGGCGACGATCTTCACCGCCGGGAAGCCGGCCTCGTCCAGCCGTTCGCGCACGTAATGGATCGCCGCGGCCGACACGCCGGTGCCGATCAGGTAGCGCAGCTGGGTCTCGTCGCGATAACCGCGGATGGCATGCGGCGCATGGCGCTCCAGCACGGCATAGGAGCCGGGCGGATCCAGCCCCTCGACGAAACGCCCGCCGGAGGTGTCGAGCCGCAGCGCCAGCTTGCCCTGGGCGGCGAGCTGCGGGAAGCGGCGGCAGACCTCCAGCCCGTCGGTGATCTCGCGGCCGAAATAATCGACCAGCACGGTCAGGGACAGCTCGGGAAAGGTCTCGTGGAACATCTCCGCCGCGCGCACGGTCGAACCGGCATAGCCGATCAGGGCGTGCGG